>JAKACW010000071.1 GCA_021821045.1 Pseudomonadota bacterium | reverse complement strand
CGCCGACCCAAGCGACACAATCAGCGACGGCAACGCCCGCCGCAGCGGTGGAAAAAACGCCGAAAGCCGCGGCGCCGGTCCAAGGCCGAGCCGCCACCGTTCCCGCGGAAACGCCCCCGACGGCAGCGAACCAAACGACATCGAAATCGACGGTCTCGGCGATACCCGCTGAAAAGCCGCGCCCGCCGGTGGAAGTAAAGAAGCAAGAACCGCAGGAGAGCGTCGTGTACCGCGATCTGACCGCGGCGTACGAAGCCTATCAAGCCGGCAACACTCAGCGCGCCAGCGAGCTGTATCGCAATGTGCTGACTCACATGCCGGAAAATCGCGATGCCTTATTGGGCCTTGCCGCCGTCAGCCACAAGACCGGCCAGCCCGAACAGGCCCGCGCGCTTTATCAGCAAGCCTTGCGCCGCAATAAGTACGACAGCGTCGCGCTCGCCGGCTGGTACGGCGTCATGGGTGAGGGCGATCCGACGGCGGTGGAAAGCGAACTCAAAGTGCTGCTGGCCAAGGAGGGCGAGGTGGCCTACCTGCAGTTCGCTTTAGGCAACGCTTATGCTCGCCAGGGCAAATGGACCGCAGCCGAGCAAGCCTTCGCCGCGGCCTATCGCCTCGACCCCGCGAATGCCGATTACGCCTATAACCTGGCGGTTACCTACGATCAGCTCGGCCAATCGAGCGCAGCGTTGCGCCACTACGATCTTGCATTGAGTCTGAATCGAGGCGGCGTGAGTTTCGATCGAGAGCAGGTAACGCGCCGTCTTGAGCAGCTACGAGTCGGACATTAGGACGCGGATGCGATGAGCGCCCCGAAGAAACCGCGCCGCCTTGGCGAGATTCTCATCGAGGAAGGGCTGATCAGCCAGGATCAGCTGCGGATCGCGTTGCTCGAACAAAAGAAATCCAAGGAGCCGCTGGGCAAGGTCATCGTCAACTTGGGGTTCGCCACCGAAGCGGTAATGCGCGACGCGCTGGGCGAAGCATCGGGCCAGGACACGGTCGATCTAAGCAAGGTGGTGGTGGATAGCGACGCCATCAAACTCATCCCCAAGGAAGTCGCTCAACGCTACAGCGTCCTGCCTATTACTTTCGACAAGGACAACGGCGTTCTCACCGTAGCGATGGCGGACATTTTCAACGTCGCCGCCCTCGACCAAATCAACGCCCTGCTCAACGGTCGCGTCGAACTCAAACCGCTCGCCACAAGCGAATCCGAGTTGGCCAACGCAATCGACCAGTTTTATGGTTTCGAGCTGTCCGTCGACGGTATTCTTCACGAACTGGAAACCGGCGAGCGCGATAAACGCCAGCTCTTGGTTGACGGCGACGAGTACAGCCAGCCGCTGGTGCGCTTGGTCGACGCGCTACTGTCCGACGCGGTCAAGCGCGGCGCATCCGACATCCACTTCGAGCCGGAGCACGGCTTTCTGAGGATTCGCTACCGTATCGACGGCGTTCTGCGTCAAATCCGCATCCTGCACATCACTTACTGGACCGGCATGGTGGTGCGACTGAAGGTCATTGCCGGCATGAACATCGCCGAAACCCGCGCGCCCCAGGACGGACGGATCTCGCTCAACCTGTCCGGACGCCAGGTGGACTTTCGCGTCGCCTCCCATCCGACGTCCTTCGGCGAGAATTTCGTGCTGCGCATTCTCGACCGCAAAAAGGGCATCGTTCCGCTGGACAAGCTCGGCCTCGATGACGCCGCGCTCTCCACGTTGCGACTGATGATGGCCCGTCCCGAGGGCATCATTCTGGTCACCGGGCCGACGGGCAGCGGCAAAACGACAACCTTGTATTCGATGCTGAGTCATATCAACACCGAAAACGTGAACATCATGACCCTCGAGGATCCGGTGGAATATCCCATGGGCATGATTCGCCAAACCTCGGTGGGCGACGCGGCGAAGTTGGATTTCGCCAACGGCATCCGTTCCTTGATGCGCCAGGATCCGGACATCATTCTGGTGGGTGAAATACGCGATGAAGACACCGCCGAGATGGCGTTTCGCGCCGCCATGACGGGCCACCAGGTCTACTCCACACTGCACACCAATTCCGCGTTGGGCATCATCCCGCGGCTGTTGGACATCGGCGTAAAACCCGACATCATGGCCGGCAACATCATCGGCGCGGTTGCGCAGCGCCTGGTGCGCAGACTGTGCGTCCACTGCAAATCCGCCGCTGCCCCCAATGAACTTGAGCTGAAGCTGATCGGCGCGGTTGAGCGCGTACCCGAGGTGATTTATCACGCCGCCGGCTGCGACAAATGCGAACAAACCGGCTATCGCGGCCGGATGTCCATTCTGGAGATTCTGCGCTTCGATCCCGAAATGGACGAACTCATCGTGCGCAAGGCAACGTTGCGCGAGATCGGACGCAAAGCCGCGGACAATGGTTTCCGGCCCATGATCGAGGACGCCATTCGCCGCGTCTGCCTCGGCGAAACCAGTTTGGACGAAGTCTCCCGCGTCGTCGACCTGACCTCGAGGCTCGAGGCATGACCCTGTACCGCTACAAAGCAATCGACGAGGTGGGCAAACGCTCCACCGGCGTCATGGACATGGCCAGCGAGTTTGAAGTGGAGCAACGGCTGCGCAGCATGGGCATGGAACTCATCGTGGCCAGCGAGCACAAGACGTTCTTGCCCAATCTGGTGCGCAAGAGCATCACCCGGCGCGACTTGATTAATTTTTGCTTTCACTTGCTGGAACAGACTCGCGCCGGCGTACCGCTGATCGAAGGACTGAAGGACTTGCGCGACAGTGTGGATAACCCGGCTTTGCGGGAAATTACCTCATCTTTAGTCGAACGCATCGAAGGCGGTGCCAGTTTGTCCCAAGCCATGGATGATTTTCCGTACGCGTTCGACCAGGTCTTCGTCGCCATGATCCGCGCCGGCGAGCGCAGCGGCCGCCTAGTGGAGATCCTCAGGTCGCTTACCGAGAACCTCAAATGGCAGGATGAATTGGTCACGCAAACGAAAAAAGCGTTCATGTACCCGATCTTCGTCTTGGTATGCGTACTGGGCGTAGTGGTGGCGTTGATGGTGTTTCTGGTGCCGGAGCTGGTGAAGTTCATCATGAGCACCGGGCAGCAGCTGCCCGGTCACACCAAAGCGCTGATCTGGGTCTCCGAGATGATGCGCTCCTACATTCACTGGGGCATCGGCGCCATCTTTGCATCGGTGGCATTGTTCAAGTACCTGCAACGGGTGTCCGCCAAGTTTCGGTTCAGTGTCGATCGGTTCAAGCTCACCGTGTGGGTGCTGGGCCCGGTGTTACGCAAGTTGCTTGTATCGCGTTTCACCCAGTACTTCGCCTTGCTCTATAGCGCGGGAATCACTGTTCCGGAATGCCTGCGAATCAGCGAGGAAATCGTCGGCAACCGCTACCTCGCCGGCGCCATCGGCAAGGCCGCAAAAATACTGGAGGAGGGCGCGCCGCTGAGTACGAGTTTCGAGCGCACGCGATTGTTCCCGCCGCTGGTTCTGCGCATGCTGAAGGTGGGGGAGACCACAGGCGCTCTCGACTCGGCCCTGACCAACATCGGTTATTTCTTCAATCGCGACGTCCAGGATGCCATCGACCGCATGCAGACCATGATCGGTCCGACGATGACCGTCATTCTGGGCGGCATCCTGCTGTGGGTGATCGTCTCGGTGATGGGGCCGATCTACAACACCATTTCGACGGTGGTGATGTGACATGAAAAAATCCGTCCGCGTCATTTATCTTACCGGAACGCATGCCTGGTTGTTTCAGGCCGGCAAGAGCGGGCTGGTGCTGGCCGGTTTCGACGAGTGCAACCCCAAGCATATGCCGGCGTTCCTCGAATCGCTCGCTTCTGCGCCGGACACGCCGACCTACGTCGTCATCGATGTAATCGACGAGCAGTACAACATCGGCACTGTGCCCCACGTCAGGGGCACCGATGGACGCGCCGTACTGCGCCGTCATGCCGAGCGGCTATTTCGCGCTTCGCCGTATCGGTATGCCGCCATTCAAGGACGCCAGGGGCAAGGCCGTAAGGACGACATCGTACTCGCCACCAGCATCGTGAACCCGGAGCTTTTGGCGCCGTTGTTGGCGAAGCTGCGCGAGGCCGCGGTGGCGGTGGCGGGCGTGTGCTCGTTGCCTCTGGTGTCCGGCGAGATGATCAAGGAATTGCCGCGAGCGGGCAGCCAGCGCTTGGTGGTTACCCACCATTCCAGCGGTTTGCGTCTGAGCTACTTTCAAGACCGCAAACTGAAGATGTCGCGCCTTACGCCCATCCGCGATGAAGGTCCCGAGTCCCTCGCCAAGCAGATCCGGGATGAAGTCGACAAGACGCAAAAGTATCTCGGCCGGTTGCGGCTGACGGCACACGACGCGGAACTGACCGTGCACCTTCTGGTGGAGGATGGCATGATGGGTCCGGTGTTGGTGGAGTGTGTCGATGGCGGAAATGTGCGCTATTCGATCGACCCCATCTCCCAATGGTTGGGCACGGTTTCGAACACCACCGCCGCAACCGCGATGCCGGCCGACTTCTTGATGGCGAAACTCGCAGCGCGTGGGCAGATCGCCGATCACTACGGCGGCGCCGAGGACAGGCGGTACGCGGGACTCTATCGCTCGGTGCGCCAAATGCGCCAAGCGGGGGCGGCCGCCGTGGCGGCATCAGTGGTCGTCGCGGGATACTTTGTCTGGGACGGACGAAGTCTGGACGAGGCACAGGAACTCGCGCACCTGGCCGAGCAACGCCACTCCCAAGAAGCCGCCGCCATCGAGGCGCGGCTTCCGCCCATACCCTTGCCGGCGACCGAATTGAAAGCAGCGGTGCGCGCGGCGGATAAGCTCATCGCCATGCAGTTGTCTCCCACGGACGTACTGGCCCGCCTGAGCCAAACGCTGGCGCAATACCCCGATTTGAGAATCAATCGAATCCATTGGGGTGCCGTCTCTCCCGATGATGTGACAGTGGAGGATCCCTACGTCGAGACCGGCGATGAAACCACCGAAGCGCCCGAGCAGGACGATGACGGGCGGTTTCCCGTGCGCTATGTCACCACCGTGGCGGCGACTCTGGACGGGTTTCACGGCGACTACATCAAAGCCAACACACAGATCAATGCCATGCTTGAGGGTTTGCTGCGAGACGGTTTCTTCAAGACGGCGCGGCTCGTCAAATCGACCATCAGCGCCGGGGCCGAGGATGCTCTGGCGGGCGAATTCGATCGTATAAAAGCCGGGGGCACGGAGCCACCTGAGGTGACGTTCGAAGCCGTAGTGGAACGACGTTATGAACCCTAGCGAACACAAGAAGAACTCAGGCGGCAGCGGCAACGAGCAGCGCATTCTGCGCCGAGGGATCATTCCTCTGGCGACGATGCTGGCCGTCGCCCTGGGCATCGCGGGCAACAGTTACTATTACCATTCCGTCAAGCAGACCGCCCATGACACCCAGCTCCATCGCGCCAATGCGGCCAAATCACGTGTTAACGAGGCCAGAGTGGCGGAGGAGATCATCGCCGAGTATCTCACCCGTTACGACGACTACCAACGCGCCGGTATCATCGGCACGGAGCATCGCATCGGATGGGTCCAGGCGGTGCGCGATGAAGCGGAGCGGCACAAGATCGCCAGCCTGAATTACCGGCTCGATCCCCGCGAGCCCTTCACCGCCGACTATTTGTTTCAAGACGGCGGCTATCAGCTCACGGTGTCCAAAATGACGTTGACCTGGTCGCTGCTGCACGAAAACGATTTCGTCTCCGTGCTCAACCGTTTGCAGGATAAACGGCTCGGGGTTTATCACGTCAAGGAGTGCGAGCTGCGGCGTGTCAACGACCATATTTCCCTCACGTCGACGGAAGCCAACATCGTGAGCGACTGTGAACTGCACTGGATGTCGGTTGACGTCTCCCAGTTGCTCGAAGGGGCGGGCTCATGAAATCACTTCTGCCAATTGGCCTGGTCACGTGGATGTTGTTGAGTGCGTCGGCGACAACCGCGGCGGATCCGTTGCAGCGGCTGTTCACGACGCCGCCCGAGCGCGCCGCTCTGGACCGGCTGCGTGAGCAGGGCGTCGATGAAGCCAATTCGATTCACCAAGCGGAAGAAAAAACAGCGCCGGCGAAACGCCTGAAAATGAACGGCTATGTCCTGCGCCAAGACGGCAGAAACGTGGTGTGGGTCAACAATCATTCGACTTTGAAAGAGGATCCGTCGTTAGCGGACGTCACAGTCGACAGCGGTCGGATCGACAAGCAGCGGGTTCCGGTTCAATTGCCCGAAGGCCAGGTTTATCTCAAACCCGGTCAAGTGTACGCCCGCGGCGTCGGGACGGTGACGGAATCGTACTTGGTGAAAGAAGCGCCGGCTGCGGCTGGACCGGACGCGGGCAACCCGGACAAATCGGAGGCCGGCGATGCCGCCGAATAAGCATCGCGGCAACAAACCGCTTCCACTCCGGCCCACCGTGGGAACGGATCATTCCGCGATTGTTCCCGACCGGCCAGCGAGTCCGGCCGTGCGCGCTGTGGGAGCGGATTGTTCCGCGATTCATCTCGACAAGGTCGCGACCCCAGACCGTCGTCGCAGATCGTTTCCGCTTTCGCCTTGCGCTGGCATGACCCTCGTCGAAGTCTCTGTCGTCCTCATGATCCTCGCATTCGCCCTCGGCGCGGCCATGATGCTGGCCAACGCCCGGCTGGAGGCGGCCAAGGTCAGTTCCACCAAGGAGAAACAGCAGGCCATTAAAGTCGCGCTGCAGAACTTTATCGCCAGACAAAATCGCCTCCCGTGTCCGGCGGTGCCGACGGCGGCGCAGGGCACGGCGGCGTATGGCGCCGAGGCCGCCAACCCAGGGACATGTACCAGCGTTCCCAACTTCACCGTCGGTGGCGCGGCCAACCGCAATGCGCGCGGCGTGGTGCCGTGGGTCGCTCTGGGTCTGCCCGATGACGCGGCCATCGACGGTTTCGGCAATCGCTTCACCTACCAGGTGCTGCGCTCCCAAACCAATCTCAACGCCGCCACCGTTACAGGGATGACCGGCAACATCGCCGTGTACGATCGGCGTCCCGCCGCGGGAGGCAATCAAGTGAACGCCAACGCGCTGTCCGTGGCGGCGGTCATCTCGCACGGCAAGAACGGGTGGGGAGCCTATCTGCCGATCACCGGAACGCAGCTCACGGCCAACGGCGGCGACCCGGACGAGGACGAGAACACCGACAACGATTTGCAGCTCGTCGATCGCGCGTTCTCCGACGCGACCAACGACGGCTTCGATGACATCGTCACGTGGCTCGCGCCAGAGGATTTATTGCGCGACCTACAGTCCTCCGGCGCCCTGTTATCCGCTAATGCCGAAGCGGCCGAGCGCCTGGCTGCGGTGAAAAGCGCGTTGATTACCTACCTGGCCGGCGACTCCGCCGACCCCGATGGCGGCGGTGCGCGGGTGGTTCGCCGCGCCTTGCCGTTCGCCGATCGCGCCACCGGCGTGGCGGGCTGCGGCGGCTCGGCCGACAACGGGGTATGGGATAACAACTGTCTCAACGGCAGCGCGCCGTGGTCGACCTTGGGATTGACGGCCGCCCAAAGCACCGATCCCTGGGGTAACTATATTCGCTACAGCGTCGACAGCGGACTGGCCGATCGCAACAACGTCACCGGCGCGAGCGCGACCCGCGGCCTGCGGCTGAGCGCGCCCGCGGCGAACAACACCGCGTTCACGATCACCGCCTCGGGCGCCGATGACGCGTTTGGCACCGCCGACGACATCGCGATCACCATGAAGGTGTGGGAGTTGCGCGATCTGGCCAACCAAACGGGCATCAGCTACGACAACTAGGCCGCCATGTCAGGGATGATCGAAATCGCCAAATTCGCCGTGCTCGAAGCATGGCGCACCCGTTTCATCGCTATGCTGATCTTGGCGGGCGTTGCAGCGCTGGGATTGTCGCTGTTCAGCGGACAACTGGCGGTAACGGAGACCGCTCAAACCCGCGCCGCCATCACCGGCGCCGCCGTGCGCTTGGTGTGGGTCGTTGCCCTGGCCGTGTTCGTCATTGCCGGTTTGGTGCGTGAACAGCAGGACAAGGGCATCGAGTGGTACTGGGCCATGCCGCTCAGCCGCAGGCATTATTTTTTGGGCAAGCTGCTTGGTTTCGCCGCGGTTGCCGCCATCGCCTGCGCGATCTCGTTTATCGCCCTGCTATGGACGGTGCCCATATCCTGGTTGGCGCAGTGGAGCGTGGCGCTATTTCTCGAACTGCTCATCGTGAGCGGGTTTGGCGTGTTGTGCGCGCTGGCCTTCAGTCAAACGCCGGCGGCGGTGGTGGCCACCTTGGCGTTCTACGGCCTTGGGCGCGTCATCGATGCGGTGGTGTTGATGGTCAGGGCGCCGCTCCTGCCCGAAACCCAATTGTCCGCGTGGATCCAGCCGCTGGTGGATGTCATCGCCGCCATCATGCCGGACTTCTCGATCTTCGCCCACGGCGGATGGTTGGCTTATGGCCCGAGCGGTGACGCCCTGGCCATGGTCGCCGCCCATGCCGCGTTGTATCTCGTGTTGGTCGGCTGCGCCGGTTTGATTGACATCCACCGCAAGAATCTCTGACGTGATTGACGCGCGCGCAACGGGAAAACGGATTGGATTGTGGGCGGCCTTCGCCGCGGCGCTGGCGCTGAACGCGGCGTGGTATTTCACGGTACGCCAAAACGACGCGGTGGTCCGCGCCTTGCCGCCCCCGCCAAGCGTAAACACCGTACGCATCGCCAGCCTGAGCGAACCCGTCGCCGCGGCCAAAGCGGTGATGCTGTGGTTGCAGGCCTTCGACAACCAACCGGGCATCAGCATCCCGTTCAGCCGGTTGGACTATCAGACACTCGTGACGTGGTTAAAGACCGTGAGGGAGCTCGATCCGCGCAGTCAGTACCCGCTGCTCGCCGCATCGCGGATCTACACGGCGGTGAACGACGAGGAAAAACTTCGCACCATCATGGATTATGTATTTACCGAGTTTTACAAAGACCCCGCGGCCCATTGGCCGTGGCTGGCGCAGGTTGCCGTTCTGGCCAAACATCGCCTGCAAGATCAAACATTAGCTTTAAAGTATGCCCGCGCCCTGGCCGATACGCGAAGAGACATCGATATTCCAGCTTGGGCGCGGCAACTCGAACTCGTACTCCTCGAAGAGCAAGGTGAATTGGAGACGCTGCGCGTGTTGATCGGAGGATTGCTGATTAGCGGAAAAATCACGGATGCGCAGGAGCAGCGGTATCTCGAGTTAATGTTGCATCGAATGGATACTTCCCAACAGCAGTCAACAAACCAAACCAAATGAGTGAAGCCATGAACACAGTCAAACGCCAAACAGGATTTACGCTGGTGGAAATCGCCATCGTCTTGGTCATCGTCGGATTGATTCTCGGCGGTGTATTGAAAGGCCAGGAGATGATCGCCAACGCCAAGGTGCGCAACGTGATCGATCAGACCACGGGCATTCAAACCGCTGTGTTTGCGTTTCAAGATCGCTTTCGCGCCTTACCCGGTGACTACAGCAGAGCCACGACCAACATCCCCGGCGTCACGGGCAACGGCGGCGGCAATGGTCAGGTCAACACCAATGCCGAGCGCGGCTTGTTCTGGCAGCATTTATCGTCGGCCGGGTTTATCACGGGCAGCTACGACGGCGCCGCGGCGGCGAACAATCTGACCTGCGCCTCGGCGACCTGCGCCTCTAACGCTTTCAACGGGGCCATGATGTATTCGTGGGGCGCCAGTGCCAGCGGCATGACGGGTTCCAATGCCCATGAACTGCGCATCGGCGGCAGCATCCCGGTCAGCATCGTGGCGGAAATCGACCGCAAGATCGACGACGGCGTGCCGGACACCGGAACATTTCAACTGGACAGCGGGCGCAACATCGCCACCTGCCGTTCCGGCAGCGGCTCCGCCAGCACCTATAACATCACCAGTGGTCAGCAAGATTGCGGCGGTGTGCGCCGAAATTAAACGAGTTCGAAGCGTGGGATGAGGAATGACAACCCGCCGCGGCGGGTTGTCGCTTTTTGAGGCAAGGCATGGATGCATTGTCGGTCGACAACTTAACAACGTCATACGGCAAACGGGCCGTACTGCATGGCGTTTCGCTGCGCATCGCGGCGGGGCAATTCGTCGGCCTGGTCGGCGTCAACGGGGCAGGCAAGACCACACTCGTCAAAAGCATTCTCGGCCTATGCCGCATCGACGACGGCACTATCCACTTGTTCGGCCAGAGCAGCGGCGACGAATCGGCGCGCTCCCGCGTGAGCTACCTGCCGGAACGTTTCGCCCCGCCGTCGTACTGCACTTGCCGAGATTTCCTCCGCCTGAGTCATCGCTTGTACGACGTGAAATACGACGCCGCCACCGTCGCGAATATCCTCGAGCGGCTGGACCTCGATCCCGTGGTGCTGGACAAACCCGTCAAGCAGCTCTCGAAAGGCATGACGCAGAAGCTCGGACTGGCCGCCTGTTTTCTGTCCCGCAAACCCTTTCTGATTCTCGACGAACCCATGAGCGGCCTCGATCCCATCGCCCGTCATCATGTGAAACAAATGCTGCTGGATGCCAAACAGCGGGGCACGACGGTGTTGATGAGCAGCCACGCGCTGGCGGACGTGGAGGTCCTGTGCAACAGCATGACGGTGATCCACCAAGGGCAGGTGGTGTTCGACGATACCGTTCAGGCGTTCCGCGAATCGTTTCCTGACGGGGATCTCGACGATTCGTTCATGAAGTTGGTGAAAGCTGGGGCGCCCATCGCGGAATGATCCGCTCCCACAACAAGGACAGCGTCTGGTGTGGGAGCGGTTTCCGATGCACATGGATGTGCGAGTATCGCGAGAGGGCAGGATGCCCGGTGCGATAACCGCGATTCTTCGTCTGACTCGACACGCCATTGGCGTAACGATCCGCTCCCACCGTGGAGGGATTGTACCTATCCCGCTACAGCGCATACGGCCCTACAATTGCACTTAGCTGTCGCGACACTTCAAGTTAACAATTAAATAAGTCACTTTAAGCGGCACCAACAACCCTGCGCATTTCCAGTAAGAACGCCTTCCATAGCGCTGTCGTTGAATTTTTGCGTTGGGTCTTGCCAGACTGACCATCAACTTACAGGACGCCACGCCATGACCGAATTGCTCAATCAATGGGGAATCAACTCCCTTCCTGGAATCTTGCTCGTACTGACACTTGGATTGCTCTTTCTCTATGCCGCGCGCGAGCCCGCTCACGCTGCCGTTCGCGGCCTCGGGCGTTTTTTTCACGGCGCGTTTCGCCTCGCCAGCCGGTCGGTGATGAAGGCCGAACAGCGGTTGCAGGAGCGCAATCGACAAGTTGTATTGAGTTCCGGCCGCGAAGCGCAGGAGCGTTTGCTGGAGCGGGAGTTCCAACGCATTCATGACATGGTGCAACGGGATTTGAGCGGCTACCCCGCGCTCAATCGCACGCTGAGCGAGCAGTTGACCCGCATCGAGGAAGACTACCGCCAATCTACTGAAGTGCCGCCGCAACCGCCCGAGTGGCTGGCGGCGGTAGAGGCGGTGGCCAGAATTCCGAGCAGCGATACCGGCGCGGTGGCGGATATTCTGGCGGACATTCACGACACACTCACCCGGGCGCAGAAAGATTCCATGGAGGCCTATCGCAAGTCGTGCCGCACCCGCCACGGTTTGCTCAAGCGCATGCTGCCCTATTGGCGCCGGCTGTCCAACACCATGACCGCCGTCGAACGCAAGATGACCGATCTGGACGCGCGCATTCCCGCCATCGACCGCCAGATGCAGCTCTACGAGGAAATTCTCGCCAAAACCGATCGCGCCGAACGCGAGCTCACCAGCTCTTTCACCACCCAGTTCGTGGTGGCAGGGGTCGTGCTGGCCATCGCCGTGTTGGGCGGCTTCATCAACTTTCATCTGATTGCGCTGCCCATGTCGGAGATGGTAGGCGGCGGCAGTTACCTTGGCCCGCTGAAAACCGCCGACGTCGCGGCCCTGGTGATCATTCTGGTCGAGATCGCCATGGGCATTTTTCTCATGGAGAGCCTGCGCATCACGCGCATGTTTCCGGCGATCCACGCCATGGACGATCAAATGCGCCGGCGCATGGTTGTAGTGACGTTCGCAATTCTCGCGGCGCTGGCCGGCGTCGAATCCGCGCTGGCTTACATGCGCGACCTGCTGGCGGCGGACAAGGAAGCGTTGACGCGCTCGTTGACGGGCGGCGCCACGGTGGAAACCGGTTTCCGCTGGATCGCTTCGGTCGGACAGATGGTCATGGGTTTCGTCCTGCCGTTCGCGCTGGCGTGCGTGGCTATTCCGCTGGAGTCGTTCATTCACGCCTCGCGGGTGGTGCTGGGCATGTTGGCGGGGTTAACGTTGCGAACCATTGCCCTCGGGTTGCGTTTGATCGCCAGCGCGGCGTGGCAGATATCGCGCTTCATGACGCAGCTCTATGACGTCGCTATTTTCCTGCCGCTGTGGGTCGAAAACGCGATTCGGCGCCGCCGAGCTGTGACCGCGCAGGGGGGAATCGCGCCGCCGGTATTGCACGACGCGGTGGAGACGTCGCTTAAGTTCGATTTACGCGCCGCTGCGCCGCCTGCCGACGTGACCGACGCCGCAGAGGGCGAGCGTGTCGTGACACCCGATGCAATCGAGCGCGGCGGCCGAAGCCGCGGCGACGGCGGACGGCGAGGCGGCAAGTCTGCCGGCGACAAGCCCGATCTGGATTTTCCGCCGGACTCCGGCTCGCCGGTGTTCCCATGATCCGAGTCCTGCTGACGCTGGTCGTAGTAATTCTCGGCTCAACCAGCTGCACCGATACCCGCAGCCACGCCCGCGCCGTGTTCGTGCTGTTGGACATCTCGGGAACCTACGTCAACGAGATCGACAAGGCCCGTCGCATCGTGGACTACCTGCTGGCGGTGCTGGGCCCGGGGGATTCGTTGGCAGTGGCGCGCATCGACAGCGCGAGTTTCAGCGAAAAGGACATTGTGGCCAGCATCACCTTCAGCGACCGGCCGTCCATGGCCAACGCCGAAAAACGCGCTTATCGCGCCGCCATCGATAAGTTCGCCCAGACGGTCCGGCAGAGCGGCCACACGGACATCAGCGGCGCGATGCTGCAGGGCCTGGAGTATCTGGAGGAAACCGGAGCGGGAACGCGCTATTTGTTCGTATTCTCGGACCTCCAGGAAGACCTAAAAAATGATCACGTGCGGCAGTGGACGTGGAATTTTCACGACACTCACGTCGTGGCGATCAACGTCACCAAGCTGGACAGCGACAATCGAGATCCGCGGGAGTATCTCAGCCGCGTCACCGACTGGCGGGAAAAAGTCGAATCCGGCGGCGGGCATTGGCGGGTCATCAACGAACTGTCCCATGTTGAGCAGGTGCTGCGCTAGCGCGTGTTCAATCGCGGAATGATCCGCTCCCACGACTTCGTCCGAACCTGCTGTGGGAGCGGTTTCCTACCGCGATTCTTGGCCCGAGTTGACGCCAGCGCCGATTCAATCGCGGAATGATCCGCTCCAACAACCCGTACGGCTAGGCTGCGATCACGCCGTACATCAAATAGCTCGTGTAACCGAGGAACGACGCCAAGAGAACGCCGCCCTCGACGCGGTTGATGCGGCCCGGGCCGCGGAAGCCGTAACCCATCACGAACAACGATACCGTCAACGCCGCCATCACCACCCAGTCGCGATAGAGCACTTCGGGCGCGACGGCCAACGGATTGATGGCCGCGGCGATGCCCACCACCGCCAGGGTGTTGAACAGATTCGAGCCCAATATATTCCCAAGGGCGAGGTCGTGCTCGCCCTTGCGCGCAGCGACAATGGACGATGCCAGCTCAGGCAACGACGTCCCGACGGCCACAATGGTCAAGCCGATGATCAAATCGCTGACGCCCAGACTTTGGGCAATGTGCACCGCACCCCACACCAATATCCGCGAACTGATGATCAACAGGATCAAACCCGCCACCAGCCAGAATATCGCCCGTTTGAGCGGCATGGTCCGCTCCGCCAGTTTGTGCTCGATTTCAGAGCCCAGGCTATCGCTTCGGTGACGAAGCCCTTCGCGAATGGACCACCCCACCAAAGCCGCGAACACGACCAGCAGAACCAACGCATCCATCCGCGTCAGTTGCCCGTCCCATATCTGATACGCCGCCACTAGGGTGATTACCGTCAGCACGGGCAATTCCTTGCGCAACACTTGCGAATGGACCGCGATGGGACTGATCACGGCGACCAAACCCAGTATCAACGCGATGTTGGTGATGTTCGATCCATAGGCGTTGCCCAGAGCCAAGCCGGGATTGCCCTGGCTGGCCGCAATCGCCGACACCGTCATTTCGGGCGCCGATGTGCCAAAACCAATGATGACCATACCGATCAGCAGCGGCGGCACGCCCGCGTGTTTGGCCGTCGCCGACGCCCCATCCACGAACCGATCCGCGCTCCACACCAGTAACGCCAATCCGCCTACAATAGCCAAAATCGCAGTAAGCATCGAAACCCTCTATGTTCCAGAATCAAACAACCCGATTACGCTGCTCGCCGGCCAGAAACGCCGTGATGTTGTCGGCGATGTCGTTGACCAGTCGCTGTCTGGATTCCCGGCTGCCCCAAGCGATATGGGGCGTGACAATCAAGTTCGGGATGTCCGTCGCCAGCAGGGGATGATCCGCGGACGGCGGCCCGCTGGACAGGACATCCACCGCCGCGCCGGCGATCTGACCCTGGCGCAGCGCATCAGCCAGGGCTTGCTCGTCGACGATACCGCCGCGGGCAGTGTTGATCAGATATGCCTCCGCCCGCATGCGGGTCAGTTCGGGCCAGCCGATCAAACCGCGCGTTGCGTCGGTGAGCGGGCAGTGCAGCGATAACACGTCGACTTGATCCAACAGTTGTTCCAACGGCATCCGATCCGCTTCCGTCGCGCCCGGACGCTCGGCGATCATCACGCGCATGCCGAACACGCGGGCGATTTCCGCGACACGGCGACCCAAAGCGCCATAGCCCACGATGCCTAATATTTTTCCCGCAGCCTCGGTGAAGGGGTAGGCGAGTAGGCAAAACTGACCGGCCTTCTGCCAACGCCCTTCACGCACCGCGCCGTTATAGTCTGTGAAACGGCCGAGCAAAGCGAACATGAGCAGAAACACGTGCTGCGCGACCGATGGCGTGGCGTAACCGCGGGCATTGGCCACGGCGATGCCCAATTCCCGGGCGGCCGCGAGATCGATGTTGTCGGTGCCCGTCGCGGCGGCGCAGATCAGTTTGAGATCGGGCGCGTTGGCGAGGGTGGCGCGATCCAAGCGAACCTTGTTCACCACGACGATGCTCGCCGATTCGAGCCGGTCGACGACTTCGATCGGGGCCGTTCGATCGTGGAGCCGCCAATCGGGGAGGGCGCGCGTTAAGGGGTCGAGATCCAGATCGGCGGGGAACAACGATCCGCTGTCGAGAAACACGCCATGCACTTGAACATCATCCTTTGGAGTCCGTGGGCGTAACATTATCCCGGGGTTTGGCGTTTTGGACAAATGGCGGCGGGTTAAAGGCGCCGCGAGGAAGGGGTTGGGGCTCTGCCAGCGCGAAGCCTTGCGAATAGTCCACACCAATTTCCACCAATTTGTTGAAGATCGCGTCGCTGGTGACAAATTCGGCGATGGTTTCCAAACCCATGGCATGGCCGATGTCGTTTATGGAGCGGACCATGGCGGCATCGATGGGATCATCCAAAATGTCCTTGATGAACGCGCCGTCGATCTTGATCATGTCCACCGGCAAACGTTTCAGGTAGGCGTAGGATGATGCGCCGCTGCCGAAATCGTCCAGCGCGAACAAGCAGCCGCGTCGTTTCATCTCGCGCATGAACGCCGACGTCTTGGAAAAGTTGGTAATCGCAGCGGTTTCCGTAATCTCGAAACAGATTTTTTTCGCAGGCACACCGAAGTCGTCGAATACTTGGGCGAGATGGCGGGTGAACTGCTCGTCGCCCAGGGACGATCCCGAAAGATTGATGGACACGATGTCGATGCCGTCGAGCAAACGCGGGGCGTCGCGAAAACCGCGCAGCACCGTGTCGACCACCCAGCGATCGAGGCACGGCATCAGACCGAAGCGCTCCGCCGCCGGCACAAACGCTTCCGGCGTCACCAGCAGACCGTTTTCGTCCACCATCCGCAACAGCACCTCATAGTGGCGGTGCTCGTTGACGCCGCGCCGAGCCGGCCCAGCGCGTCATCGGGCGCAAGATGGCGCCTGATCAAATGGGTGATTTGACGCAATAACTCATCGCCTGCCATATGGCCGCAGGTGTCGTTGACGACTTTGAACTGGTCGAGATCCAGATACAACAAGACATGATTGCGCCTGCCGGCCTGCACCTCCTCGAGCGCCCGTTTGAGCCGCCTCTCGAACTCGGCGCGGTTGATGAGCCCGGTCAGCGCATCGTGCGTCGCCAGGTAGCTCAACTGGCGATTGGACTCTCTGAGTTCCAGCTTGGTGTTCTGCAGTTTTCGATTGCTCTCTTCGATCTTTTCCAACATCTGATTGAAGCCGCGGTAAAGCATGCCGATTTCGCTATGTTCCTGGCCGTAGACGCGTAGGGAGTAGTCCTGCGTGCTGCCCACCTTTTTGACTACTTCGTGCAAGTGGAGGATCGGCTTTGTAAACAAACCTTGGCTGCGAAACGACATGATCAGGCCGATGATGAACACCGCGGGCAGAATGAGACCGACAACGCCCAGATGCTCAAGCAACTCGCGCTTGTCCTTCTCCAGAGAAAAACGCAAATAGACGGTGCCGAATCGGTTGCCCTCATACTCGACGGGCGCCCAGACGTCGAGATACTCGCCGGAGAACTGTGCCGCCGCGCTGCGCCGCTGGGGAACGTCGATGACGTCCCTGCCCTCGCGGGTATAGCCGTACACGACGTCTCCCTGCGCATCGAACAAATACCCGTGTGTCACCTCGTCGAACTCGCGTAGCCGTGCGGAGGTCTCCACCGCCATGTGGGCGGAGTCGAGCAGCAGGATCTGGGTGAAATCGTGGGCAAAGACGTTTACCACCTCGCGACTTTTCTCTTCGGCCACGTTGCGGTAATCGCGCACATCCCAGCCGACCTCGATGAGAAAGCCGATCGTCACTACAGTGAGGGAAATTGCCAGCAGAATGACCGTCAGTTTGGTGCGAATCGACGCGCGGTGCAGCGCCTGGGGTATCAATAGATTCATGGCGCAATCGTCCCGGCGAGCACCTTCGGGGTCTGGGCATCGACGCTCCACTCCAGCCACGATCCGTCATACACCGCCGGGTTCATGCCCAGCCGGCGCAGAACGAAATAGGCCAAGGTTGCATCCTTGCCGCTGTTGCAGTAGGCGATGGCCTTGCGACCCGCCACGAATGCGTACACCTCGCGCAACTCCTCGGAGCTCTTGTAGCGTGTGACGTCGCCCATGCGGGTGACGTTGCGCAACCACGGCACATTCACCGACTGCGGGATGCGGCCGGCCAGCGCGGCCTTGGACGTCGATCCGAAAAACTCGTCTTCGGATCGTGAATCGATCAACACGATATTGGGATTGGCAAGGGCCAGGCGGGTCGCCAGTTTGCCGGCAAGACGGTCAACCTGGGGTTCGGGAACAAACGTGGAGGGGACAGGCACAGCGGGAACGATGGAGTGGGGCAGACCTTGCCCTCGCCAGTGAGGGAACCCACCGTCCAGAATCGCCGCGCGCCGGTGGCCGTAGGCCTCAAGCACCCAAAACACCCGGCTGGCGTGGGTTCCCTCGCCGCTATCGTAGATGACGATTACCTTGTCTCGCGCAACGCCGGCCGTGGAAAACAGCGCTCTTGCGCGGCTCAAGGAAACAATGAGTTTATAGTCGCTGTTGGAGGCGAATGTCTGGGTGTAGGGCAGACTCACCGCGCCTTCGATGTGGCCCGCGGCATAGTCCGTTGGAGCGCGCGCGTCGACAACGACCAGGCTCGGGTGACCGAGTTTGGTTTCGAGCCACTGGGTATCGACAAGCAGATCGGGCAGAACGAGATCGGCGGACCGCGCAGTTGAACACAACGCGATCATCGCCATCGTCGCCAACCAGGCCAGCCGCCCGAGGCGCTTCCCCTTATTGAACGCCGCGCCAACGTCCGCAGGCATGCGCGGTACCCCCTAAACGCCACGCGTGCTCGACCACCCGGGAGCGTGTATTATTTTGCGAATTATCGACTCACCCCGCGAACAATCCTGCCACAACTCTACCGATTTATAAATGCCGTCAGGATTCGCAACGTTAACGTATGAGATCATCATCGTTGGATAATCGATTGTTTTTTGGCATTCCGCCCACGTTCGAAAGGAACCCATTGTGCGCATCGGCTTCATCGCCCTGTTGTTGACTGGACTAGCCGCGATCCTCAGCGTTGCCCAAGCGCGCACCGGCTGGGACCCCTCGTCATGCTGGCTTGCCTCTGAAGACCACCGTCAAGTGGATTGCGGTCACATGCGCGTCAGGGAGAATCGAAACAGCGCTACCGGTCGAGAGATCTCGTTTCCCGTGGTCATCATGCGCAGTGACGCCGAGCGACGGCGCGACGACCCGGTGGTGATACTGGGCGCCGGCGGCCCCGGTATCGGCTTGGACATGGACCAAGCGGCGGTCGACGAATACTGGGACTACTATGACTGGATCTTCGATTCGGGGCGCGATTTGATTTTGCTGGATCCGCGCGGCGTCGGCGGCGCCGATCCCGCGCTCACCTGTCCCGAAATCACCGAGCATATGCCCATGTTATGGGGCAGCCGTCTCACGCCCGAGTTGGAGAATCAAGTCAGCGCGGAGGCCTATGCCCGCTGCCGCGAACGCTGGGTAAAGCAGGGCGTGGCCTTGGAGCACTACAACACCCGCGCCACGGCGGGCGATGTGGCTGAGCTGCGGGACGCCTTGAAAATCGACCAGTGGAATCTCTACGGCACGTCCTACGCGGCAACGTTGGCCATGACCATCATGCGCGACTATCCCAAGGGCGTGCGCAGCGTGATCCTCGACTCCGTGCAAGCGCCGGACGTACGCTTTTTCAAGGGTTACGCCGAGAACGTGCAGGGCGCGTTCCAAACGCTGTTCGCCGCCTGCGCCGCCAATCGGGAATGCGCGGCGGATTTTCCGAACCTCAAAGCGGTGCTGGAGCGGGTCGTCAGACGTTTGAACGACAGCCCCGCGGTGGTCAGCGTCGCCCATCCGCTGACGCTCGAGCCGTTTCCGCTCATCGTCAACGGCGACACGCTAATCGTGATTCTTCGCTCCGCCCTCTACGATGAAAACAACTTCGCCGACCTGCCGATGTTGATTCATGCACTGGATCGCGGCAGCCTGGATCTATTGGCCCCGTACGCACGGAGCAGCTTTCAAGACGATCTCGATCCTGATTACGCCGATGGCATTCATCTGTCGGTCAGTTGTCGCGAGGAAATCCCGTTCAATGACATGGCGGAAGTGGTTCGCGACGCCAGGGCGTTGCCGATGGTGGCCGGTGCGGTGCGCGGGGTCGTTGACTACTATCGCCACGCGTGTTCGGCATGGGGCGTGCCGCCGGCGGCGGCGGACGAACTTGCCCCTGTGCGCAGTGCCATCCCCGCACTGGTGCTCGGCGGCGAGTGGGATCCGGTCATTCCCGTGAAGTGGGCCAGCGACGCCGCGGCACAGTTGGACACCGCCCACGTGTTCGCCTTCCCTGCCACCGGCCATGACGTCATGGCCGCGGATTACTGCGCAGTTATTCTCTCTGAACAGTTCCTCGATGAGCCGCAAACCACCCCTGACGACGGCTGCATGGACGAGTCTGCGCGGATCGCGTTCAATACACTGCCATTTCGCGCCAAGCCAAAGGACGGTCGGACGGGCTCTGAGACCGAGAAAACGCCGCTGGCGCTTCGACGGGATCGGCGTTGACGCCGCCCCGAGGGCGACATTGGCGAGGGCCGCAGCTTTTTCCCGGTCTGAAAAGTAGGGAAATCCTTCGCTCTAGCGCTAAAAGGTCAACTTTAGCGACTTGTTTTTTAATGAAAAACGACGTCGGAACCGATACAAGTTCAGCGTCCAACACCTTTGATTACGCACGGGTCGACACAACCACGATGACCACATGTTCCGATTCACGCGCCGAGTGAGCCATGCACCTGCCCGATAAACTGGCGCGCTTTGGGCGCAGTCTAAGCAGCCGCGTCGTGGTGATGGCCCTGTTCACCCACGCGTTGCTCGTGCTCGCCACCATTGTCATCGTGCGCTACGGCTACGCCGCGTCGCTGTCGAATCAGATTTTCATCGTCGTGGCCTACCTGGTGTTGTCGTTTTCGTTTGCGGGAATCACCGCCTGGCAGATGACGGCGGCACTGAAAAAACTGGGTCTGCAATCGCGGCGCGTTGCGTCCGGCGACTTCTCCTCGCAATTGGAAGTCGGCACCAAGATCGTCGAAATTCAGCAGCTCGCCGACGACCTGAACAATATGCGCCGAGAGCTGGTGGAGCAGGCGAACCGGCTCGAGCACCAGGCGTTGCACGACGCCCTCACCTCGCTGCCCAACCGCGTCCTGCTGCGCGACCGCGTCGAAGCCGCGATCAAAAAAGCGCGCCGCGAGGGCTCGCGGTTCTCACTGATGATCATGGACCTGGATCACTTCAAGGAAGTCAACGACACCCTCGGTCATCCCATCGGCGATATGGTTCTGCAACTCACCGCCGCCAAGCTGCGCCACCGGCTGCGGGACTGCGACACCGTTGCCCGCCTGGGCGGTGACGAGTTCGCCGTGTTGATCTTTACTGATGATGTCGAGGCCGCGCAGCATGTCGCGCAGAAAATACGCGAGGCTCTTGAGCGGCCCCTGCGCATCGATGAGTTGACCTTGCGTGTGGGCGGCAGCATCGGCATCGCGACCTATCCCAGCGACGGCGAGGACTTCGAGACGCTGCTGCGCCGCGCCGACGTCGCCATGTACACCGCCAAGCGCGAGGGCACGGGCTACGCCCTGTATGAGAAAGCCCGCGACCCCAACAGCGCCAACCTGCTGTCTCTGACCGGCGAGTTGCGCGACGCCATCGACGGCGAAAACCTCGCCCTTTACTACCAACCCAAGTTTCGCTTGACCGACAAGAAAATCGTCGGCGCCGAGGCCCTGATCCGCTGGAATCATCCGAGCCGCGGCATGGTCATGCCCAACGACTTCATTCCGTTGGCGGAAAAGTCCGGTTTAATCGAACCTCTGACCAACTGGGTGCTGAAGACCGCCATGAAGCAGACCGAGGCGTGGGAGAAAATGGGGATGGACGTTCCGTTGGCGGTCAACATTTCGGCCAAGAACCTGCAGATGCAATCGTTTCCGGATACCCTTGCGGGCCTGTTCAAGGACAGCAAGATCAAGCGGCAAAATTTCGTGTTGGAGCTGACCGAGAGCGCACTGCTGGTGGATCCGAATCAAGCCATCAAAGTCCTGGAACAATTCGACCGCGTCGGGGTGCGGCTGTCCATCGACGACTTCGGCACGGGGTACTCATCGTTGGCGTACCTCAAACGTCTTCCGGTGCGCGAACTCAAGATCGACCGCGTTTTCGTTCGGGATATGGTG
>JAKACW010000070.1 GCA_021821045.1 Pseudomonadota bacterium | reverse complement strand
GGCTCGGCCTGCGCCGCTCAACTGGCCAACTACGTCGCCGCCAATTTCATGGGCAAGGGTGAGAACGAGCTTGTTACCGAGCCGCTCGAAGGGTTTCCCACCGGCACTGCCCAGATCGACACCGTTTGCGCGCGCATGGCCCAAGCCAACGCCAACCATACCGTGCGCGATGCGTTTTGCGGCGCCAATCGACCGACGATCACCAGCCTGACCCAGTTGCAGACGGCGCTCGGTCTTGATTTCAACAGCCCCAATTTGGTGGGCCGCGGTAACAACGGTCAAGGCGGCAACCCGAGTTTCACGCTGACCGGGCATTCGTCGTCGCTGGTGGCGCGATTCGTTTCCGCGATCAATCCGCGGGCGATTTTCTTCACCCCGCCCAATGGCCGTAACCCGGTCAATGGGTTCATCACCATGGGCTTTGCGCGCGGCGAGCAGTTCGCCGAGATCATCGTCTCCGACCGCAACACCCGCGAGCTGTTTTTGTTCCTGGCCGCGTTCCAGCAGGCCTGTAATGCGACCAACACGTGCACCAACGGCGACTTGCTGACGCCGGCGGTGGAGAGCGGTTGGACCTCGTTTACCCTGTATGACGAAGTCGATCTGCAAAATACCATTGTCGACTGTTTGCATTGCCATCAAACCCAAGGCCCTGGCACGCAGAAGATCTTGCGTATGCAGGAACTGCAAAATCCGTGGACGCACTTTTTCCGCGACAATCGCGCCGGCGGCATCACGTTGTTCAACGACTTCCGCGCCGCGCACGGAACGAACGAAGACTATGCCGGCATTCCCGCGGCATTGTTGAACTCCGGCGATCCGGCCCTTCTGGAGGATTTGATCCGGGGCAACGGTTTCCGCAATCAGCCCAACGAGTTCATTTCCGCGACTATCGAGAACGAGGTCAGAACGTCGAATCCTGCCCAACCGCAGAACAACGACATTCCGGGAACCAGCGCGACGTGGAATCGCATCTACCAAAACGCCACCCAGGGTAACGCCATCCCCGTGCCCTACCACGACGTGAAAGTGACCGACTCCACCAAGCTGGCGGCCATGACCCAGGCCTATCAGTCGTTCCTGGCCGGCAACCTGGCGTCGGCCGACTTGCCCGATATTCGCGACGTGTTCCTTGAATCGCGGGCCTTCGAGATGGGCTTTGCCGCCGATCCGTCCCTGGATGGCCAAGGCGTTCTGGCCCAGGCCTGTACCCAGTGCCACAACTCACGCTTGAACCAAACCATCAGCCGCGCGCGCTTCAACGTCAACCTTGATCAGATGAGCGACCTCAATGGCGGCTTGTTGACCGGTTTGGCCCGCGATCAGGAGATTGGCACGGCGATCAGTCGCTTGAATTTCCCGCGTGAAGATGTCCGCAAGATGCCGCCGGATCGTTTCCGCACGCTAAGTCCGGCGGACATCGCCAAGGTGACGGCGTATCTGTGTTCGCAAGTCACTTCGCCGATCCCGCAGTGCGCGACGCAGCCGTAGGTTGACGGATTATTCGGGCAAAGAATCGCGGTAGCCGCTATGGGCATCCTGCCCTCTCGCGATATTCGCACATCCATGTGCATCGGAAACCGCTCCCACAGCAGCGTAGTCATGACTATACAACTGTGGGAGCGGATCATTCCGCGATTCTCCATTCGAACCGTCAGTTTTGCCGACCATCTGGCCTGTTCACTGTGGGAGCGGTTTCCTACCGCGATTCTTCACTCGAGCCGCAACCCTGCCTTGGGCTCAAATTCCCTCTCGCCCAAACCCACGCATCTTCGCCAACCACTTCTCACGCCTTGTTCCATCTTTCGCTTCGATCATCCCGATCAACGATTCACTAATTGGACCAATACCGCAAAAACCGAGGACGTTGCGCTCCAGACTCTTCAAACTGTGCGCCCCGAAATACCAGCGATAGACCAGCGCCGGCATGCCCATGGTGACGACGATGCGGGCGGATTTTCCCTTGAGCAGTTTTCGCCACGTTTTACTTTCGGCTGGCTGCTCAAACGCGAAACTGGGCCGGAAGACTTGTTCAAAGAATCCCTTTAACAGAGCAGGCATCGTGCCGAGCCAGAGCGGGTAAATGATGACCAAATGGTCGGCCCACTTAATGGAAGTTTGCGCTTGCTGGATTGCCGGAACGGGCGAGCCCGTGTTGAAATCTTCCTGTGTGCGCAGCAGTGGAAAGTCCAACGTCGCGACACGGATTTCCTTGATCTCATGCCCACTGTCATTCGCGCCAGCTTGGTATGCCTGCCCTAACCCATGACAAAAATGTTTGTCTTGTGGATCGGGATGGCCTTGGATGATGACGATGTGTTTCGCCATGCTATGCGACCTCCATTGTCGTCGGTGGCCGCACGATTATAACGCCCTGCGGAGCTGGTATTTGCGCGAGGTGGGGCGCCTACCGTTGAAAGGTGTCTGCTCGTCGTTGAGAGATCCGCTTCCGCCGCAGTATTCCTTTGCGGCGAAAGCGGGTCACTTCCAACGTTGATGGACTGATGGCGTTAGCTACTTGGTTGGATCGTAGGTTTCCACCTCCTCCAATTTGTCGTCGCCCGCACCGTTCTCCATGATGCCGTTGCCGCCGTCCACATAGGATCGCTCTTCCGACAGCAGGTCGGTGCCCGGCGCGAAGGTATACAGTTTGTATTCTGAAACACGATTGTCGGCGACCGTATCCCAGTTGTTGTCCAGGCCGGGGCTGTTGTATTCGACTTCTAATGTCCGATGGCCCATCGCGTTATAGGTCGCCACTTCCATTTCGACAAGAGGGACGTCGTCGTTGGTGAAAAGCCGTCCGTCGGGACCGGCGGTCGGCGGTATCGCTGGTTGGGTCGTGCCTCGACCGCGTTGGCCAAAGGTCTTGGTGGAGAGCCGACGACCCTGGGCGTCGCGCGTTACGAAGTCGTAGCGCGCGACGACGTCATCGATCGGGGCCAGCTCGCCGGTGGTGGGGTTAACGTCGACTTGGCCGTTCGCGCCGAGGCTGGAATAGTTGACGATGCGCACAGTCTGCATCTGTTGGTCCATTTGGCGCAGTTGAACGCCGGACACCTGGAACGCAGTGTTGCGCTCGCTCCACGGCGCGCCGGTCTGGGCGGTTGAGCTGTATGTTGTGGTAACCATATGCTCGTGGGCCGTACCATGCATTTCCCGCCCGGTCGAATAGCTGCGAATCAGGTCGTCGGTAAAATCGAAGACGTTGTTTGCGCCAGGATTGCGGATGTTGGCGCGGTAGGTGGTCGTGCCTTCTTTGATGTCCACGGAGTAGCCCGTTTTTTCACCCGTCGCCCCGTCATAGTTGACCGAGCGGACTGTTACGTTAGCCGGAACCGTGATGGTCGTATCGTTGAATAGCGTGTAGCGCTGGAGCGTGCCGGTGGTGTCGGTTCCAAGATAGTTGTCTATGCGGGTGGTTCGGCCATTGGCATCGCGGGTGTAGACGGTGGTCTCGGTGATCTGGCCGGTCACCGGGTCGTACTCCTCCGATCTAATTTCCGGGTTGTTGAGCGTGCTGAATGCAATGGTCTGAGCGCGCACCGTCGTGCCCGCTGCGTTCCTCAAGTTGCTTATCACGAGGTGGTAGTCCTCGCCGGTTTCAAGATGGGTGTCTGGCGCAAACGTCAGCATCCGCGCTGCCTCGTTATACGTCGCTGTGCCCAGAATTCGCGGCATGGTGTCCATGGAGGGATCGGTCAGGGCCGGGTCGTCGGGATGGGGCATGTCGGCCATCATGCGGTTGACGAGTTGCAACTGCACGGCATCCGGATTGGTGAAGGATGTCGGATTCATGGCTTCCGTAAACGTCACGGTGAACGGCGTGTCGATGGCCACGCCTTTGGTGCCATTCGATGGCGTCGAGCTTGCAATCACCGTTGATCCGCCCGTTCCCGGCAGGTTGCCGGTGTTCCTCGGTGTCGTGTCTTTGTCTCCACCCCCTCCCCCGCACCCGTTCAATAGAACGAGCAGACTGATTCCCGCCAACGCATATGTGCGCATAATGATTCTCCCTCGAATTTTGTGCTGTCCAATGGGCAGCGTGTGACGTGAGCTGCCATTGCCCCAGGGCGCATTCTCATGGAGAATCAAGTGCTTCGACTATACGAAAAAATATCTGCGGAATTGCGACGAGATGTCGCAGGGAAAATATCGATTGCGGTAAGGGAAGTTTTTGTGCAAACCGCGCAACATACGAAAGAACAGCCGCCGGGGCGCGCAGCCCCGACGGGTTTTTTCGTATTAACGAGAAGCTACATCCGCGCCTTTTGTTTCGTTTCTTGCTCTTCCGTGCCGTACACCGTGCAGTTCTCATCCGAGTTGCACGGATGACTCTTGCCAACCACTGATGTTACTTCGTATGGGAACGATCCGCAGCGGTTATCCTTGCCTTCGACATTGCAACTGCGGGCGTGCATCATCTGATAGATCGGATCCCAACCGAGCATCGAGGTAAACAGCGGATACAGCGCGATCAAAATCGCGTAGCCATGCCAACTGAACGACGAACCGCGGAGCAAATCGACCACCGCAACACCGATCAATCCCCAGCCGATTAGGTTGCGTACTACACGATCAACCGCGCCTTCATTTTGAATAATGCCAGAGCCTAATTGCATCGTAGTCATGTTACTCACCTCCTACAAAAGCGTGCCGAGGAAGTGTTTACATATAACTACAAGCGCACGTTCGAAACCGTAACTATGTCACCCTTGCATCAGGTGATGGCGCAAGATTATTCGGGTGATCCCTCGCGCGCGAACACAGTGTTCTTGCACTTCGGGCAGGGTGGAATGTGGCCTGTCTTATAGAAATGAACGGCTTGGCCGCAGTGGCCGCAAATGAGTGTGCCGACGCCGGTAATCTCGCCGGTGTGATAAGTGTTTGGAAACTGGGCTTGTGTCGCCAGCTTGGCTAAATCGACCGCCGTTTGGTCGGCGACGGAGAGGAACATTTCCGCAAGCTCATTCTCGATTCGCTCGATGTCGAATTTCAGCCAATCTTTGAATTCCTGCGCTTCAGGGCCGGCGATATAATTTGCCGCGTCTTCGATGTCGCGCTTTAAGTAAGTCGCGATGCGATCCGCCTCTTCGCGTGTGAGTTCGCCCAGTTCCAAGGCTTTGTCCGCGGCCGCGTCAATGGCTTGGTGCAGGCGCAGCCCCGTGGCTACATCCAGATCGTGGATCGCGGTTTGAACCCGTTCGAGCATCCGGTCGTATGCCGTCAAATGCTTTTCGTTCAAGGAATTGGGTGCTTGTTGCTGGCTCATGGCATAATTTCCCGGGCTGAAGAGTAATATCCGTCGCGAAGCTATCTAAATTGCGCGGCCAGCATAGCATTGTCGCCGTGCCGGAGTCATCCGCACGGGCGCGGTTCAATCAGTATAACGATTTGTTTTTAATCAAGGTTTGCGGCGAAACGAAACACCATGACCAAGCTATCCGAGAATTACGACCCGAAGGCCATCGAGCAGAATACGCAAGCGCACTGGGCGACCAACGCGTCTTTTCGTGCGGTCGAATCCCCGGGTAAAGACAAGTTTTACTGCCTGTCCATGTTTCCCTACCCCAGCGGCAAGCTGCATATGGGTCACGTGCGCAATTACACCATCGGCGATGTGATGACGCGCTACCAGCGCATGCACGGCAAAAACGTGCTGCAGCCCATGGGGTGGGATGCGTTTGGACTGCCGGCGGAGAACGCCGCCATGGCCAACGGTGTGCCGCCGGCGCAATGGACCTACGACAACATCGCATATATGAAGAAGCAGTTGATGTCGCTCGGGCTGGCCATCGATTGGGAGCGGGAAATCGCCACTTGCAGGCCCGAGTACTACAAGTGGAATCAATGGCTGTTTTTGCGCATGTTGGAGAAGGGCATCGCTTATCAGAAAACCGGCACGGTGAATTGGGATCCGGTCGATCAAACTGTTCTCGCCAACGAACAAGTCATCGACGGCCGCGGCTGGCGCACCGGCGCGGTGGTGGAGAAGCGCGAGATTCCCATGTACTACTTGCGCATCACCCAGTACGCCGACGAGCTGCTGGCGGATTTGGACAAGTTGCCCGAGTGGCCGCAGCAAGTGCGCACCATGCAGGCCAACTGGATAGGCAAGAGTCACGGTGTGCGCTTCGCCTTCCCCTACGAGATCGACGGCAAGCAAGAAAAGTTGTGGGTGTTCACTACCCGCGCGGACACCATCATGGGCGTCACCTTTTGCGCCGTGGCGGCGGAGCATCCGTTGGCGACGCTCGCGGCCCGCGACAATCCTAAGCTTGCGGCCTTCGTCGACGAGTGCAAACGCGGTTCGGTGATGGAAGCGGATCTGGCGACCATCGAGAAGCAAGGCATGCCGACGGGAATCAACGTCACCCATCCGTTGACCGGTGAGTCCGTGCCGGTGTGGGTCGGCAATTACGTGTTGATGGGGTATGGCGAAGGCGCGGTGATGGCGGTGCCGGCCCATGACGAACGGGATTTCCACTTCGCCAAGAAATACAACCTGCCGATCAAACAGGTCATTGCGTGGGATGGCAAACCAAAGGTGAGCGCGACGGAGTTCGCCGCCGCCTGGCAGCCGTGGTACGCGGACCATGGTGTCTGCACTAACTCGGGCAAGTATGACGGCCTGGGTTACGAAGCTGCCATCGACGCCATTGCCGCCGACTTGGCCGCGCAAAGTCTGGGCGAGAAGCAGACCATGTATCGCCTGCGCGACTGGGGCATCTCCCGTCAGCGCTATTGGGGCTGCCCGATCCCGATCATTCACTGCAACCACTGCGGCGAAGTGCCGGTGCCCGACGATCAATTGCCCGTGGTGCTGCCGGAAGATTGCGTGCCCGACGGCAGCGGCAATCCGCTCAACAAACGGGAAAACTTCCTGCGCTGCACCTGCCCAAAGTGCGGCGCCCAGGCGCGGCGCGAAACCGACACCATGGACACCTTCGTCGACAGCAGTTGGTACTACGCGCGCTTTTGCTGCGCCGACAACTCCGCGGCCATGGTGGACGAGCGCGTCAAGTACTGGATGCCGGTGGATCAATACATCGGCGGCATCGAGCACGCCATTCTCCATCTGTTGTATTCGCGCTTCTGGTCCAAGGTTATGCGCGATATGGGGTTGGTGAATTACGACGAGCCATTCTCCCGCCTTTTGACCCAGGGCATGGTGTTGAACGAAATCTTCTTCCGCAAACCCGCCACCGGGCGCATCGCCTATTTCAATCCCGCCGACGTCGAAATCAAGACCGACGCCAACGGCCAGCGCATCGGTGCGGTGCTCAAGAGCGACGGCCAGCCGGTGGAGTCCGGCGGCATCGGCACCATGTCGAAGTCGAAAAGCAACGGCGTCGATCCGCAAACGCTGATCGATCGTTACGGCGCTGACACGGTGCGTCTGTTCACCATGTTCGCCGCGCCGCCGGAGCAGACCTTGGAATGGTCCGACAGCGGCGTCGAAGGCGCTTTTCGGTTTTTGCGCCGGTTGTGGAAGCTGGTGTCGGATCACGTCAATCGCGGGGTGGTGAAGGCTGGGCCGTTTAATGAGCTCACCGATGCGCAGAAAGCCATGCGGCGGCAAACCCACGTCGCCGTCCAGAAAGTCACTGACGATCTGGGGCGTCGATTCACCTTCAACACGGCCATCGCTGCGGTCATGGAGCTGGTCAATGGGCTGTATAAGTTCGATGATCAAACGCCGGCAGGCCGCGCCGTCATGCAGGAAGCCCTGGAGATGATCGCGCTTACCATGTCGCCCATCGTGCCCCACATCGCCCATGTGATGTGGCAAGCGTTGGGGCACTCCGGCGCGGTGGTGGATGCGCGGTGGCCGCAAGTGGATACGGGCGCGCTGGCGCAGGACGAAATCGAGCTGGGCGTGCAAGTGAACGGCAAGTTGCGCGGGCGGATCAAAGTGCCGGCGGCGGCGGACGAAGCGGCGATTCGTGAAGCCGCAATGGCGGAAGAGAACGTGCAGCGCTTCGTGGCCGGTAAGGACGTGAAAAAGATCATCGTTGTGCCCGGCAAGCTGGTCAGCATCGCGGTGGCGGGGTAGGGCATGGTTTCGCGCGCGGCACGGGCTATTGGGTTAATCGCTGTTTGCGCCGCGCTGGCGGCCTGCGGCTATCATTTGCGCGGCATGGGCGATACGGCGTTGAGTTTTACGACGGTCGCGATCGAAGGCGGCGACAACGACCCGCTGCTGGTCGAGCGCGTCAAGGACACGTTTTCTCGCGCCAACATCACTGTCGTGAAAGAGGGCTTCGAACGTCAAGTGAAAATTCTTGGCGCGAATCAAACTCGAAAAGCCTCGGCGGTCGACGCGGGCGGCAACGTCGCGATCTACGCCCTGGACTACGTCATGACGTTTTCGTTTCTGGACGCTGAGGGCGCACCGTTGCTGGAGAACGCGCAGGTTGCCGCGCATCGCGAATACGAATTCAACGAGCAGGAAATCTTGGGCAAGGACGAAGAGCAGCAGTTGCTGTTGCGGGAAATGCGCGGTGATCTGGCCCGCGATATGCTGCGTCGCATCAGCCGGGCTGAACGCAATCGGTCGGGGTGAGTGTGACGTGGGATGGGAGTTGTGGGAGCGGATTATTCCGCGATTTGAATCGGCAGTGAAATCGAGTCCCGCGAAAAATCGCGGAATGATCCGCTCCCACAACATGTTTAATCAGAGATGATGCGATGCAATTAACCGCCGACAGCCTGAACGCGAACCTTGAAAAAGGTGTCAAGTCCATTTACCTCATCAGCGGCGATGAGCCCTTGCTCGTACAAGAAGCCGCCGATGCGGTGCGTGCCGCCGCGCGCAAGGCCGGATGCGACGATCGCACGGTATGGGATGTCAACGCCAGCTTTGACTGGGATGCCTGGTTCAACGCCTCGCAAAACGGTTCGCTGTTCGCCTCCCGCACGCTTGTCGAACTGCGTTTTTCCAAATTGAAAGTCGGCGATGACGGCGCCCGGGCGTTGAAGGAATACGCCGCTCGCGCGTCGAACAGTCTTGATGTTTTGTTGATCGTCATGCCGAAGATCGATGGGCCGACGCAAAAGACCGTATGGTTTAAGTGTCTCATTGACGCCGGCGTTCACGTGCCGGTGTGGCCGCTGGACCCGGCGCGGCTGCCCGGTTGGATTCGCGCTCGCATGAAGCGCGTCGGGCTGCAGCCGAGCGACGCCGCGATTACCGCGTTGGTGGACAGGGTGGAAGGCAACTTGTTGGCCTGCTCCCAGGAGATCGCCAAGCTGCAACTGCTCCACGGCAGCGGCTCCATCGAAGTCGACGACGTGGAGGCGTCGGTGGCCGATAGCGCGCGCTTCGACGTGTTCGAACTGGTCGACCTAATTTTGGCTGGTCAGCGCGCCAAAGTCGCCCGCGTTGTCGATCGCCTGCGCGAAGAGGGCGTCGAACCGACCATCGTGCTGTGGGCACTGTCCAGGGAAGCGCGCCAAATGGCCCAATTAAGCACCCTCCTCAAAGGGGGGGATTCGCGTCAGGTGTGGCAGAAATTCCGCATTTGGGAACGTCGCCAACCTTTGGTTCGCCAGGCGCTGCGGCGCTTCGGGCTCGCCCACTGGCAAGCCGCGGTGCAACATGCGGCGGGTTTGGATAAGGTCATCAAAGGCGCTGCCGCGGGTAATCCGTGGGACGAACTGTTAGAATTGGCCCTAGGAATGGCGGGTCAACCCGCTCTGAGCAGCCAATTGAGCGCGGCAACGTGTCGCGAAGTATCGCTATGAACATACAACAATATATGGAGCAGCTTGGCCAGCAGGCCCGCCGAGCGTCGCGGGTGATCGCCAACGCGCCGACCAGCAAGAAAAACGCCGTTCTCGAAGCGATCGCCCGCGCGCTGGACGCTCAGAAGAGCCAATTGTTGAAAGCCAACGGCGAAGACATGACCCAGGGCAAGCGAGACGGCTTGGACGACGCGTTGCTCGACCGCTTGGAATTGAACGATGCGCGGATCGCAGCCATGGCCGACGGTCTGCGCCAAATCGCCGCGCTGCCCGATCCGGTGGGCGAAATCAGCCATCTCAACACCCGCCCCTCAGGCATTCGCGTCGGCAAGATGCGGGTGCCCCTTGGGGTGGTCGGCATCATTTACGAAGCGCGGCCCAACGTTACCGCGGACGCAGCCGGCCTGTGCCTCAAGTCCGGCAACGCGACCATACTGCGCGGCGGTTCGGAGGCCATTCGCTCCAATCGCGCCATTGCCGCCTGCATTCACGACGCGCTGCAGGCGGAGAGTCTGCCCCGCGAAGTGGTGCAGGTCATCGACACCACCGATCGCGCCGCCGTAGTTCAATTGGTCAAGCTGAAAGAATACGTGGACGTCATCGTGCCCCGCGGCGGCAAGAGCCTCATCGCCATGATCAGCGAAGAGGCGCGGGTGCCGGTGATCAAGCATCTGCACGGCGTGTGTCATGTGTATATCGACGACAAGGCCGACTTCGACAAAGCGGTGGCCATCGCGATGAACGCCAAAACTCAACGCTATGGCACATGCAACACCATGGAGACGTTGTTGGTTGCGTCGGCAATCGCCGACAAGATCTTGGCCAAGTTAGGTCCGATGTACCAGGAGAAAGGCGTCGAGTTGCGTGGCTGCGCGCGCACCCGCGAGCGACTCCCGCACATCAAGGCGGCAACCGAAGAAGACTGGTCGACGGAATACCTGGCGCCGATTTTGTCGGTGCGCGTCGTCGACGATGTGACCGCGGCCATCGATCATATCCAAACCTACGGTTCGGCCCACACAGACGCCATCGTCACGGAGGACTACTCTCGTGCGATGAAGTTTTTGCGCGAGGTCGATTCAAGTTCGGTCATGGTGAACGCCTCGACCCGTTTCGCCGACGGCTATGAGTATGGTTTGGGCGCGGAAATCGGCATTTCCACCGACAAGATCCACGCTCGCGGGCCGGTGGGTCTGGAAGGGCTGACCAGCCAGAAGTTCGTTGTCCTTGGAGAAGGGCATGTTCGCCGCTAGCATCTTCGGATTCGTCGCGCGTTGACCTCTTTCATTCGACCGCTGGCGATACTGGGTGGGATGTTCGATCCGATCCACCTGGGTCATCTGCGTTCTGCAGTGGAATTACGCGACGGACTCGACTTGGAAGCCGTGTGGCTCATGCCGTGCGGCACGCCGCCCCACCGCGGCAATCCCATTGTGTCAGCGGCGCAACGGCTGGAAATGGTCAAGCTCGCCGTCGGCGCGGAACCGGGGTTGGTGGTGGACGACCGGGAGATTCGCCGCAATGGGCCTTGCTATTCGGTGGATACGCTGCAGGCCATTCGCGCCGAGCGCCCCGATCAGCCACTGTGCCTCGTGGTGGGGCAAGACGCCTTCAATGGCTTTTCTACCTGGCACCGCTGGGAACGGCTGTTCGAACTTGCCCATATTGTCGTGTTATCGCGCCCGGGCGGTGTCGCGAACTGGTCGGCGGCTCTTGCGCAGCAGGTCGCGGCGCGCCGAATCGACGAGCCCGCGGGTTTGCGTCGAGCGAGTGCCGGGCGCGTTTTGTTCTGGCCGGTGACGCCGTTGGGCATTTCGTCGACGCTGGTGCGCGAACTATTGGCGAAGAAGCGTAGCGTTCGGTTTTTGGTGCCCGACGCCGTGTGCGAGTATATCGAGCAACACAATCTGTACCGATAGGAATAGGGTCGCGACCTCAGCCTGAGTGAACTGTTTTTGACTACATAGAATCGAGAAATGAAGGCAAAAAACCAAATATCATCCGAAGCCCTCTTGGCGCTCGTTCAGGGCGCGCTTGAGGATCTGAAAGGGCAGGATATCGTCGTGCTCGACGTGCGCAAGCGCTGCAGTTTCACCGATTTCATGGTGATCAGCAGCGGCACGTCGGATCGGCACGTGCGCGCCCAGGCCGAAAAAGTGACCGAGAAGGCCAAGGAAGTCGGTGTTCGTCCCCTGGGCGTCGAGGACAGTCGCGAAGGCGGATGGGTGCTGGTCGATTTGGTCGACGTAGTCGTCCACGTCATGCGCCCGGAAGTGCGGCAGTTCTACAATTTGGAGAAGCTTTGGGCGGTGTGACGCCGGTCCCGCCCAAAAATGGCGAAAGGATTCGCTCCCACAATGACGCGAGCGCGGTTGCTGAAATTAGGTGTTCGCCAAAAAGTAATCGCCGTACTTGTCTGCGTACTGCTCATCGCGCTGACCGTCAGCGGTTGGATGACGCTGCAGCAGGAAAAGCGCGACGCCTTGAACAATATCAATCAACGGGGGGCGGACATCAGCCGCTTCGTCGCCCACTCGTTGACGTTTAACGTCGTCGGTTACGACTACCACACCATTCAGTTGCTTTTGGAGGAAATCACCCTCGCCGAGGACGTCGGCTACGCCAAGGTCGTCAACGCCAAAGGCAACACCATGGGTGAGGCGGGTTCTCTGGAGGGAACGCAGGGCGGCCGGCTCGTCGAGTTCAATCGGGATATCGTGTTCGAGAACGAAGTCGTGGGCCGCTTCACGCTGTTTTTGAGCGCGGAGAATGAACTCAAGAAGCTGGAGGCGCGCAAATACAATCAGATTCTGCGCGAGGCGTTTATCATCATAATGATTGCTATTGGCGAATTCATCGCGCTGTCTTACCTCATCATCCGTCCGGTGGGCATCATGACCAAATCCCTCGCCACGGGGATCGATGAGAGGGGTGAGTTCAAGGGCATGCCGGTGGTGACCAACGACGAGTTCGGGCACCTCGCCGAGCAGTTCAACAAGCTCAGCTTTCAGCTCAGTCATGCCAAGCGGGAGGCGGAAAACGCCAATCGCGCAAAGTCGGCCTTTCTCGCCAACATGAGCCACGAAATTCGCACGCCAATGAACGCCATCTTGGGTTACGCGCAAATTCTCCAGCGCGACGCGGCGCTCAAGACGGAGCAGCGCAAAGCCATCGATATGATCAATCGCGGGGGGCAGCGGCTGGTCGGCCTGATCAACGACATCCTTGAGATCTCGAAACTTGAGGCGGGACATGACGAGTTGGTTCTCGCCGACTTCGACCTCCTGGAGTTGACCGACGAGTTGAGCAAGGCGTATGGCGAGCGCTGCCGGGCGAAGAAAATCGAATGGCGAGTGAGTGGCATCCCCGAAGAAAAGCATGTGTTCGTCCGGGGCGATATCGGCAAGCTGCGCCAAGTGCTGTCCAACTTGCTCGGCAATGCATTGAAGTTCACCGACAGCGGCTGGGTCGGGCTGAGCGTGTCGCGCCGCGACGGCGACCGGTATGTATTTGAAGTGTCCGACTCGGGACTCGGCATTGCGAGCGACGTCATGCCTCGAATATTCGAGCCGTTCTTTCAAGGCGAGGCCGGCGTGGAAAGGGGTGGAACAGGCTTGGGGCTGTCCCTCGCCGCCAAGCACGTCGAGCTGATGGGCGGAGAACTCACGGTGCGCTCCAAACAAGGCGAGGGGTCGACGTTTCAGCTTAGCCTTCGACTGCCCGCGGCGGATGAGCGCGCGGTTGTTTCGTTCGCCAGGCACGCCAAATTGATCCGCGACAGACTCGGCCATGAGATGGTCGTCCTCGTGGCGGGTGACACGCCGGCGAATCGGGTTGCGCTGGTCAGACTGTTGCAGGAACTCGGCGCCAGAGTGTTCGAAGCCGATGACGGGACCGCGGCGGTGGACGAAGCGCGCGCACTCAAGCCCGATGTTGTGCTGATCGATGGCGGGATTTCCCATCCGGGCGCGCTGGATGTCGTGGGTCAAATCAAGACGGAATTGGCGCGGCCGGGCGCGGTAATTGTTTTGACCGAGTTGTCCGGCGAGACCGAGGCGCGCCGTCTGCTCGACGCCGGTTTCGGCGCGGCAGTCGTCAAGCCGTTGCGTTTTTCGGATGTCCTCGCCGGGATAGAGCAGGTGCTTGCCATCGATGCCGCCGCGGCGGTGCAAGCCGGTGGTGGCGCGCTGTCGCCCGAACCGGCCCATCGGCCAATCTCATTGGATGCGATTCCGGCCGCGCTTCTGGATCGCATCCGCGACGCGGCCGACATGGGGCTGGTGGCGGATCTCAACGCGGCGATCGGCGAACTGGACAACATCAATGACGATGCCAGGCTGCTGGCCCGCCAATTGAGGCAGTTGGTGGCGAGCTATGACTTGGAGGCCATCCCCGGCCTCGTGGAAAAGAAACCAGGTTGAATTGTCCTTGCGTATTCATCTTCTTGCCGTGAGCGATCGGCAGCCGGCGTGGGTCCAGGCCGGATTCGACGAGTTTTCCAAGCGCCTTGTGAAAGAGTGCCAGCTCGAGTTGCGGGAACTGGCGCCGGCCAAGCGCGGGAAAACGGGACATCCGGAGCGTTGGCGCGAGGAAGAGTGGAGCCGCATTGCCGCGGCGATGCCCAAAGGCGCGCCGTTGATTGCCTTGGACGAGCGCGGCGAGTGCGTCGACACGCAGACCTTGTCCCGCCGCCTGGAGCGCTGGCTGCAAGGCGGCTCCGACGTCTGTCTGGTCATCGGCGGCGCGGATGGTTTGCACCCCGATTGTCTGGCGGCGGCCCAGTGGCGCTGGTCGCTGTCCCCGCTGACCTTGCCCCATGGTTTAGTGCGGGTCGTGGTTGCCGAGCAGTTGTATCGTGCATGGTCGGTTTTGAAGGGCCATCCATATCACCGAGCCTAGCCCGCATTTATAATCGCCGGCTTTGGCTAAACGGATGAATCGCGCGAGACCATGACCGAAAACCCTCCTGCAAGCCTGATTTTGGCGTCGGCCTCGCCGCGCCGGCGGGAATTATTGTCCCAGCTGGGTATCGTATTTGACGTGCGTCCGGCTGACGTCGACGAGACACCCTATCCTGGCGAGTCCCCGGAGTCCTTTGTGTTGCGGATGGCGCAAGAGAAGGCCCGCGCCGGGTGGGAGGCTCAGCCGCCGTTGCAGCGATTGCCCGTATTGGGCGCCGATACCAGCGTGGTACTGGACGGGGCGATTTACGGCAAACCAAAGGATCGCGCCGAGGGATTGGCGATGCTGGCCGCCCTGTCCGGGCGTTCCCACCGGGTCTATAGCGCGGTGGCATGGTGCCGCGGCGACATCGACGCCGTGGTCAATGTTAGCGTGGTGACGTTTCGGAAAATCGACCCCTGGGAACGGGCAGCCTATTGGGCGACCGGCGAGCCTGCGGACAAAGCCGGCGGCTATGGGATTCAGGGGCTTGGCGCGGTTTTCGTCTCCCGCCTGGAGGGTAGCTATTCCGGGGTAATGGGGCTTCCGTTGTTCGAAACGGCTCAATTGCTTGTTCGTAACGGTATGTCGGTATTTCGCGGTCCGTCTGTCTGACGTACCGTGGTATCCAGATTCGAATGGGAAAACTCCGATGAGCGAAGAGATTTTGATGAACGTAACGCCCCGCGAAGTGCGGGTGGCGGTGGTCGAAAACGGCGTTCCCCATGAGGTCATCATCGAGCGCGCCAGTCGGCGCGGCATCGTCGGCAACGTCTATAAGGGTAAAGTGAGCCGGGTTCTGCCGGGGATGCAGGCGGCGTTTGTCGAGGTGGGGCTGGAGCGCACGGCGTTTCTGCATGCTTCCGATGTCGTTAATCCCAACGTGAGGGAACTCACCGAGCAACACCCGGCGCCGCCGCGGATTGTCTCCATCACAAGCTTGGTGCACGAAGGGCAAAGCATCCTGGTGCAAGTCACCAAGGATCCGCTCGGTACCAAAGGTGCGCGTCTGACGACCCAGATATCGATTCCTTCCCGTTATCTCGTGTTCATTCCCGGCGAAACCAATGTGGGGATTTCGCAGAAGATCGACAGCGACGCCGAGCGTGAGCGCTTGCGGCAAGTCTGTCAGGCGTTCGTCGCCGATGCCGGCGGCGGATTTATCGTCCGCACCGCCGCCGAAAGCGTCGCCGACAGCGAATTGCGCGCCGATGTGGAATTCTTGAAGAAGTTGTGGACCGAGATTCAGGATCGCGCCAAGGATGCGCCGGCCGGTTCTCTGGTGTATGAAGATCTGCCGCTGGTGTTGCGCACCGTGCGGGATCGCGTCAACGGCTCGACAGACAAAGTGCGCATCGATTCTCGCGAGACCTTCAAAAAGGTCTTGGACTTCGCTCAAAAGTTCGTCCCGGCGCTGGTGCCGCGGTTGGAATACTATCCCGGCGAACGGCCGATCTTCGATCTGTACTCCGTCGAGGACGAGATTCAAAAAGCATTGCAGCGCAAGGTGCAGCTCAAATCCGGCGGACACCTGGTCATCGATCAAACCGAGGCGTTGACCACCATCGACGTCAATACCGGCGCGTTCGTCGGTCATCGCAACTTGGACGAAACCATATTCAAGACCAATCTGGAAGCCGCTCAAGCCATCGCCCGCCAGCTACGACTGCGCAATCTCGGCGGGATCATTATTCTCGACTTCATCGACATGACCGACGAGGAGCACAAACGCCAAGTGTTGCGCGCGTTGGAGAAAGCGCTGCAGCGGGATCCGGCAAAGACGACGATCAGCGGTGTCTCGGCCCTGGGTTTGGTGGAAATGACCCGCAAACGCACCCAGGAAAGTCTGGAGCGGATTCTGTGCCAGCCTTGTCCCACTTGCGGCGGGCGTGGCACGGTCAAAACAAGAGAAACGGTGTGCTACGAAATTTTCCGCGAAATCATTCGCGCCCATCGCCAGTTCACCGACGCCGAGCGCTTTCTCGTGCTGGTGTCCCAAGAGGTCGCCGATCGGTTGCTGGATGAGGAGTCGACCACGGTGGCCGAGCTGGAGAGCTTTGTCGGCAAGCCCCTCAAGTTTCAGGTCGAATCGCTGTATACCCAAGAACAGTTCGACGTGGTCTTGATGTAAGCGATGATGCGTGCGAAGGCATGAGACCGCACCCATGATCAGCAAGCTGCTCAAGCCATTTGTCACCGCCACGGTCGTGGGGGTGATCGTCGCGGCGTTCTTAGTCTCACTTGCCCGTGTACTGCTGCCCTTGGTCGGTCACTACCGCCAAGACATCGAAGACTGGATTCACAACGTCATGGGGTACCCCGTAACCATCGGTGATTTGGACGCCGTATGGCGTGGGCTTTCGCCCACCCTGGAATTGAAAAACGTCAGTCTGAGCGACCCCCGGGGCGGAACGCGGATCTTTGTATTCGAAGATGTTTCCATAGAATTGGATTTGCTTCGTTCCATTGTTCATCGCCGCATCGAGCCGGGTGCGGTGGTGCTGCGTGGATTGAAGTTGACCGTGACACGTACGCCCGACGGCGCTTTGGCGCTGGCCGGAGTCGTGACGGGCGGCGCCGCGCGGACAAGCGATCCTCGCTTGACGGAATGGTTTCTCACTCGCAAAAGGCTCAATCTCGAGGATGCCGAGTTGACCTGGCACGATCAGGCGGGCGGCAGGGCGCCGGTGATGTTTACCGACGTGAACGTGGCGTTCATCGGCAGCGGGCGGAACTATCTGATTTCCGGCAGTGGAAATTTGCCCGCCGTGTTCGGGCGCCAACTGGAGTTTCGCGCGCGATTTTTCGGCAACCCTTCCAAACCGCAGGGGTGGAGCGGGGAAGCTTACACCCGCGCCGCGGGCGTGCGCTTGGCCGAATGGAGCCGGACCTTTCCGCAAAGTGATTTCGCTTTGGATAAGGGCAGCGCCGACGCGGAGCTGTGGACGATCTGGATCGACGGCCGTCTTCACCGCTTGGAGGGCGAACTGAGCACCTATGGGCTTAAGGTTGCCAACAAGGCGGGCGAAGCCCTGGCTTTGGACGCCGCGTCCGCCCGCATCAAGTGGGAACGAGACGACGAGAACCATGGCTGGCGGCTGGTGTTGTCTCGTTTTGTGTTGGCGTTCGACAATCACGCCTGGGTGCCGACGACCCTCGGCGTGGCCTATTCAGGCGGCGCCGACGAGCCATTGTGGGAGGTATCGGGCGCGCATTTGGTGATTCAAGATGTCCAGCACTTGGCGCGCTTTGCTTTGGGCGACGAGCAGTTGCCCGAGGTTGTCCGCAATCTCAATCCGCAAGGCGAGTTATTCGACTTCTACGGCCGCGGCAAGTCGAAAGAAACATCGACGTTCTTTTTTCGGGCGCGCTTGCAGGATTTCTCAACGTCACCACACGAGAAAATTCCCGGCGTCCAAGGTATCGATGGTGTGTTGTACGTCGACAACGACAACGTATTGGTGAATCTCAATGCCGAGAACGCCCAGGCCCATCTGCCGAGACTATTTCGTCAACCGCTCGAAATCAGCCGCGCTACCGGCGCGGTGTTGGCGCACCGGAACAGCGACGGTTGGACGTTTTGGAGCGACGATCTGCGTCTCGCAAACCAGGACATCATGGTCGACGCATCCGTTGACCTTGAGCTTCCTCGAGACGGCGCGCCCACGATTGACTTGACGGCGCGCTACGCCCGCGGGCGCGGTGAGCGCACGCCGGTCTATCTTCCGGCGGGAATCATGAAGCCGGCGTTGGTGGAATGGCTGGACAAGGCCATACTCGGCGGCAACGTCACGGATGGCGGTGTCATTTTGCGCGGGCCGTTGAACAAGTTTCCCTACCGCCAGGGCGAAGGCCGTTTCGAGGTTCGATTCAATGTAGTCGACGGCAAGCTGGCCTATGCGCCGCGCTGGCCTGTCATCGAGAATTTGAGTGCCGAGATCGTGTTCAGTCAGCATGGTCTGCGCGTGCATGGCCATCGCGGAACAAGCCTGGGGGCGCAGTTGCGCGACGTTGAACTGAACATTCCGGAGCTTCAATTCGATCCCGAGATGACGCTGCGTGGTTTTGCGTCGGCCACCGCCGCCGCGGGGTGGAAACACGTGACTGAAACGCCGCTGCGGGAATTGGTTGGCGATTATGTCGCCACAGCGAACCTCAGCGGCCAAGCCCGGCTCGATCTCGCCATCAAGTTGCCGCTGCACGATCGTCTGCCGCCGAAGATCGATGGCAAGATAACCGCGGGTAACGTTGGCATGGTGTTCGACGGCAGTCTGCCGGTGGACTTGGCGGCCATCAATGGCGTGGTCAGTTTCAGCGAGCGCGGCCTGAACGCCGACGGTATTGAAGCGAACGTGCTGGGTCAGCCGGCGAAGGTCAGCATCAGAACCGAACCGGGAAAAGCCGGGGAGCGGGCGCTGGTCTTTGCCGCAGATGGATCATTGTCCATGGCGACGCTGCGTTCACGGCTGCCGATTGCATTGCTGAATCAAGCGCAAGGTTCGGGGCCATGGCGCGCGATGCTGCGCATTGCGCCGACAGAAAAGCCGCACGCGGCGCGCTTGGCGTTCGACAGCGATCTGCGCGGGGTGGCGGTGGCGTTGCCCGCGCCGGCGGGCAAAACGGCCGCTGAGTTGCGTCCGCTGCACATGACGCTGGACTTCGGCGGTCCCCCATCATGGCCGTTGCATATTACGTACGGAAAAGATGTGCAGGGCACTCTGGGGTTGACGCAGCAGGATGGCGCGTGGTCCGTAGGCCGTGGCGTGATCCAAATCGGCTCCGACACCCAAAAGTTATTGGATCCGGCGCTGGAAGGCCTGCAACTCGCGGCCAATGTCGCCGAAATCGATCTCGGCGATTACATGCCGCTTGGCGGCGGCGGCAGCGGCGACGCGGGCCGGGATTCTCGGCCGATGTTTTCGCGTGTTGCGCTGACGGCGGACAAAGGCCGTTTGTGGGGGCAATCGTGGCAAGACGTAAGGATTACCGTGTTGAGCAAGGAGAGCGGGCGAATCTTCGAGCTTGCCAGCGATCGCGCCAAGGGTGTCGTGGTTGTCCCGGCGGATGGGAGCAGGCCGTTGAAGGCGGATTTCGACTTCTTGCGCATCGACACGGACGGACAGGAGCGCGCGGGTCCGCCGACGCGGGAAGCGACGGTGGATCCGCGTAGCTTGCCGGCCATTCAATTCAGCAGCCAGGCGCTGTCGCTTGGGGAGATCGAATTGGGCAGCGCAAAAGGGTCGATTACCAAGGCGCCCGGCGGTTTGCGTGTCGCGGGGGCGCAACTGCGCAACGGGCCAACGGCCATGGAAATCGACGGAAACTGGACCCATGACGGCAAGAGCGCTGCAACAATGTTTAACGCATCGATGGAAAGCAGCGATTTCGGTGAGACTCTCAAACAGCTGGGTTACGCCAATACGGTGGATGACGGCCGGGGAAGCGCCGAACTGAAACTCCGCTGGGGCGGCGCACCGATGGACTATGAGCCCGGGCGCCTCAACGGCGATATTCGAATAAACGTGTCCGACGGACAGGTCATGGAAGTCGATCCGGGGGCTGGGCGTATTCTGGGCATTCTCAGCGTCCAGTCATTGCCGCGCCGCCTCACGCTGGATTTCAGCGATGTGTTTGAGCAAGGCTTTGGCTTCAGCAACCTTGACGGTCGATTCACGGTGCACGACGGCGTGGCCAACATCGACGCGTTTGAACTGAAGGGGCCCTCGGCCTACATTAATATTTCGGGGCAAATCAATCTTGCGCAACGGACATACGATCAACGCGTACAGGTCATTCCCAACGTCAGCGGAAATTTGCCTATCGTGGTCGGTGTATTAGGGACGCCTCTGGCCGGCGCCGCGGTGTGGGTGACCGAAAAATTGTTCCGTCGTCCGCTGGGCGATCTAACCCAGGTAAACTATCGGGTGAGTGGACCATGGCACGAGCCGAGCGTTGAGCGCCTCTCGCGCGAGGCGCTGTTGTTGGAGGAGGAAAAGGCGACCCAAGGGGCGGGCTCGCCGTAGGCGACACGGCCGCGGTTGGCGCAACCATCTGGCGATCATGGTATTCTCCCACGGCTTCCGCAACGGCGTGCGCGGTTGCCCTGAATTCGTCGAACGTTTCTAGGAGTTTTTTCGCAAAATGCTGAGATCCTTTCAATGACGCGCGTTGCTGCGGTGCAAATGGCCTCGGGGCCGAACGTCGGAGCGAATTTGTTGGAGGCCGGACGGTTGATCGCTATGGCGGCCGACGCCGGCGCGCAGCTGGTCGTGTTGCCGGAAAACTTTGCAATTATGGGCATGGCCGAGACGGACAAGGTGGCCATTCGCGAGACCGCGGGCGCGGGACCGATCCAGGATTTTTTGGCCAACCAGGCCGCAAAGCTCGGCATTTGGCTGGTGGGCGGGACCATACCGCTGGCGGCGACCGCGGCGGACAAAGTGCGGGCGGCGTGTTTGCTCTACAACGATCAGGGCGATGTCGTCGCGCGTTACGACAAGATGCATCTATTCGACGTGCGGCTCAACGAAGGGGAGGAAACTTACGTTGAGTCGCAGACCATCGAGCCCGGCGCCACCCCCGTCGTGGCGGATACGCCGTTTGGGCGCCTCGGGTTGGCCGTGTGTTACGATCTGCGCTTCCCCGAACAGTTTCGCGCCATGCTGGAGCAGGGGATGCAGTTGTTTGTGCTGCCATCGGCTTTCACCGCCATCACAGGGCGGGCCCACTGGGAAGTGCTGATCAGGGCGCGGGCGATCGAGAATCTTTGTTATGTGATTGCCGCGGCCCAAGGCGGTTTTCATGTCAATGGCCGGGAAACCCATGGCGACAGCATGATCGTCGATCCGTGGGGTACGGTGCTCGATCGTTTGCCGCGAGGTTCCGGCGTCGTTGCGGCCGACATCGATCTGGCGCGCGTGGCTAACACGCGACGCAATTTTCCGGCGATTTCCCACCGGCGGCTGCGGGTCGGCGGCCCCATGTAACCTACATTGAACGAGACAGGGATGAGTTCAACCATAGACGAAGCACAGCGGATTATCCTCGATCCCGCCCACCTGACCGAACGGGACTTGTCGGGAGTGTTGGGCGATGTAATGACCCACGCGGTGGACTACGCC
>JAKACW010000069.1 GCA_021821045.1 Pseudomonadota bacterium | reverse complement strand
AGCGGCGCTTATTTCAAGCAGGAAGCCAAAGGTTGCGGCGACGGTGACAGCCAGGGAGTTTGTTTAGGCTTTTGTGGGAGCGGATCATTCCGCGATTCTTTGCACAAATCGCGGAATGATCCGCTCCCACATCGTTCTTACTGCATCATCATTTTCGGCGGTGTCCACCATGGCCCGCCCCGAACCAGGCGCAGCGCGCCGTCCTTCGACTTATTGGTCGGGGTTGCTTCGCCTTCGCCGAAATTCAGCGTGTAGGCGCGATCGGTGGTGCCCTTCTTCTCCATGCTGGACCAATACAAATCCGACGCCGTCGCCGGAAATACTTTCACATTCACTCGCGGATTGAAGCACTGTAGCTCGACGATGGAGGCCAATTCGGGCACCATCGGCACGCGCCAGTCGCCGTGACCGGCATAGTTGGCCTTGTTCAGTTCATCCTTTGCGGCATCGGTTTCCGTCCACGAAAAAGTCTCAGCTTTGCCCGTGCACGTCTTGCCATCCCAGGATTGACCGACGGAGCAGCTCATCCACATAAGCCCGGTGTGCTTATCGACCACGGTGCCGTCGGCGTTGATGGTGAAACGTTCGGTGGGTGTGGTCTCCGGCCGGGATTGCGAGCTGCAGTCGACGGCCATGGCTTGAGAGGACAAAAGTAATGCTGCGAACGCGGCGCTGAGAAAGCGTATGGTCATGGATCAATTCTCCCAGAGATGTAGTCGGGCTAAAAAATAAAAAACGCCCGGCCGCCGATCAGCGGACGGGCGTTTCGATTTACACGCGCATGTGGCGACTAGTGGCCGCCGGCGGTCGGATAGCCCGGCCCGCTTACAACCGGCACGGCGCCGTGTTGCTCGTCCTTGGCCGGCGCGATGGCGACACCGCGGTGGGTGTAAGTCGCATAGGCTTCCATAGCGATCATGTCGTCGCTATCCAGCGGCAGAGGCTTGCCCTGCATGGGCACGGCGATACACCAGTTGATCATTTCGCGCAGCGTGCCTACCTTGCCGAGGTTTGTTTGGAACTTCGGCCAAGTGTGCGGGTTGGAGGCGGAGCCGTCGGGATGGCAGTTGCCGCATGCCAAGCCATTGGTGCCGAGTTTTCCGTTGTGCCACAGATCATCGCCCTTTTTCACGGCGGCCATCAGTGCATTCCATTCATCTTCCGCTTGCACGGGTGTTCGAGGCTCTTTCGCTTGTGCGGTCGCGGCCAACAACGCAAGCACCACTGAGCTGGCAATGACTCCCGCTTTTATTCCGAACGTCTTTCCATTCATAGTCATATCTCCCTGATGCTTAAAGTTTCAATCCGCGGCGGACATTTTCCGGCAACAGATGGGCGAACTCGCGATAATTCAACGTTCCCATGAAGTCCGCTGCGAGATTGACCGCATGACTGCCTAAGCCGTCTTCGAAATTGCCCGGATCGACGCGGTTCATCTTCAGGTGAGGATAGGGGAGTTCAACCGGCGGATAGGGCCATGGCCACGACGTTGACAACAAGCCGGCCGAGCTGATGTTGCCGATTTGGTTGTACACGACTTGGTGCACATGGCCGTGAATGGCGATGACTTTTTCGAACTTGCGCAGTATTTCGCGAATCTCCGGCGCGTCCACGGTTTGGAAGTTCCAGCGCGGATAGTAATTCCATAACGGTGAGTGGGTGAGAATGACCACGGGGGTGTCGCGGCTGATGTTCTTAACGTCTTTTGCCAGCCACTCCAGTTGTGCGCTGCCCACGCCCCACAAGCCGCAGTTATGGCACTCCAGCTCTTCCATGCGACCCATGCGTTCTTCCGGCGTTAGACCGGCCATGGTCCAGAAGTCTGGGACGAGGATCGAGTTCATGCCGATGAAGTGCACGCCTTTGTGATCGAACGACCATGTTTCGTTGCCGAAGTGGCCTTTCCACGACTTGCCCATGTCGAGGTACCAATCGTGTTCGCCGGGAATCACGCGGTACTTCACTTTCAATTTGTCGAGGATTGCCTTGCCTTTTTTGAGTTCAGAGTCTTTGCCTGATTGGCCGATGTCGCCCGCGTAGAGCACGAAGTCGGGCAGCGGATTCATGCTGTTGATGTCCGCCACACCCTTTTCGAGAAATGCATCGAACTTGTGATCTTTGATGTCGTACAAGTGAGCATCGGTGAGGATTGCGAACGTGAAGGGAGTTATTTTCTTGGTTGCTGCGTGCGCGATTCCTCCCAGACCGAAGAAGCTCGTCGCAGATGGCGCGAACGTTCCCGCAAACGCCGTAGCGGCCGTCATTTTTGTTGTTATTCCGAGAAACTGCCTCCTTGAAATCGTCTTCATCGATAATTCTCCTTTCGAAAGAATCCGTATCGAGCTGCGCGTGAGGACTGAAAAGATGTGCAGACCCACTATACGTTTGATTTGGTTGAATTGACCAATTGATCTTGTATATGGACTTAGAGACGGAGTTAATGTGCGATGTAGATGATTTCGCGAATGAACAATTTGAACAGTCGAGTCAATCGAGCGAATTCGCGCTCAATTGTTCAAATTGTTTCGCGACGGTGTGAACGTGACGTAGTGATAAAACGCAGAACAGGATTCAGTTAACGTGATGGTTGGTATTCGCCATCGTGCGAATTTGATCGGTCGCGCAAAGAATGACGCGGGCGAGGGCGATGATCTCGCTGCCGACGGCGGTAGGTACCGCCTCGTGTTGGCGGCGTTCGATAAGTTCGACTCCTAAATAGTCTTCCAGCTTTTTCAGTTGAGTGCTCAACGTTGGTTGGGTGACGTTGCAGAGCTGGGCGGCCTTGCCGAAGTGCCTCTGGTCAGCTACGGCCACCAAGTACCGCAGACTTTTTAGGTTCATATTTCGGCCCGTCGAAGGTTTAGACTCAGTCCAAAGTATAATTTGCTCCAAAAATGAGCACAAATGCTTTTTGCGAAGTTCCTCGATTGATTTTTTGAATCGGCAACATGAAACCCGACGAGGCGTTTGATGCTAAGGCGATCGATCAACGCAATGGACGATAATCGATGTCGGACCCCTGTTCGGCCGCCTGGATATTGTGTTGGCCCGTAGCCTACGGGATTACCGCCCGCAAATTCAAGATAATGCAAGTAAGGTGAAAAAGGTTGTCGTGGTCGCATTCCACCATTGACGTTGTCAATTGCCGCGCCGCAAATATTCGCCCCAGAGTTGAGCGCAGCGGCACGAGACTGGCGCATTCGTCACGGCAGGCCCTATCCAATATATAAGCAGGCGCTTATTCGCAAACACTCGTCAACCTGGCAATTGGCCCTTTTTGCGGTAACTACAGCGCGGCATTGGGACACTACCGGCTACTTCTGACTGGCCGGGGTTGGTTTAATGTACCCCACTTGAAACGGGAGTATTAGTGTCGTGCAGTTTGTCCGAGGCCCTGCAGTTACCTGGGCTTTCTTGTCGTTTGCCGCACTGTGCGCATTGCCGGGTAGCGCATATGCCCATGGGTTCGGCGACTACAAAGTCTTTACGTTCTTCAGCATTCTTTTGGTCGCGCTCGTCGGGGTTCATACCTTGGGCGCGATGATTCTGCTTGGAAAGGGGCGGTTCGGTTCCAAACGATTGCTGCGCATATCGCTTGGACTATCCACCGCGTCGATCCTCATCTGGTTATTCGTTTTCAAGGTTGTGATGGATTCCCATGCGGCGGATGTCGAGCTGTTCGTCGTGCTTGCTATCTTGTTTGCCTTGATCGTGCTGTTCGCTGTGTTGCCGGTGAAACAGTATGAGCGATTAACCCACGGCGCCCGCGACGCCTCTCGCCGTCTGCCAACCTGACAGCACCGCTCAGTAGACCTTTTTCTATTACACGTCAACGTCGCTGCCGTGACGCCGTCATTCGGCCGGTCGCGACCCTGCTCCTTTTCCTGCCGCGGATGTTGTGAAGTTGATCACAAATTGATCGATTTCGTGCCGGCGCTGCGACTGCCGCTGTGTGAACGCGTTCCCATTGCGGCCAATGCCTATTCAGAAAGCGTCGTTAGCGTTCGATGAAGCAAGTAGAGCCTAGTCGGCAGACGAGGAACGCCTCAGCGATGCACGGAAAGAAGTTAACAATACGGACCGCACGCGTTGCCCTTGGGGCATGGCTGACATTCTTCGCGATTGCCGCGTTCGCCCAGGTCTTTAGCCCGCCCGAATATTTCGAAAAACATTTTCGTTATGAAGCGACCGATGCAAGGGACGGTCCCAAGTTGCGCACTCAGATGGACTTCGTTGACTACGACTCGCTGATTACGCGCAGCACAGTTAAGTTCAACAACGCCGGATTCGAGCAGCATGTCGCCCTTGGCGCAGTCCAGAATATCGGCAATGGCCGCACCGCGGTGACCTACAACACGCGCCGCTTCAATTATGGCGCACGCAGCACTCAGCGCGATGACGTCACACTGGATCTGCACTACGGCCCGATGCGGGCCCAGCATCGATTTGAAGACAAGGCACAGATTTCAACCGTCGGCATGCCCTTCGATCTCAAAATCGCGCACCTCGATTTGTCCTTCAGTCAGACCAAGCCGGTCGATTCGTCGAGCACGATCGATGTATACAGAATCGCGTCGCGCATTAAGCGGCTGAAATTTTCGGTAACCTTTAAGGAGACCGCGACCAGCCTCTGGACGGACTATCTCACGGAGTATCGCCCGACAGGACGCTGGATGCTGAAATACGCTTACCGCGACAACGGGCCGCGCATGAGGCGCGAGTTTCGCGGCGAGTACAACCGGCCGGACTATCGCATCGCGGGCGAAATGAAATCTATGTCGTATCTGAATTACGACGCCCAGGTGACGTCAGCCGTCTCCTTGGAGACCGATGTGAAGGCGTCGACGCTCAAGCTGCGCGTCGAATACAGCGACTACGTTGACTCACCCACCTTTTCGCTCAATTTCGAAACCCCCGCGTTTCTCTAGACTGTAGGCGCGGATTCATTTCGCGGCTAAAGCCGCTCCTACAGCCATTTCTTGCGCTTGAAGTAGATCAACATGCCCGCGGTGACGGCGATCATGACCAGCCATGCCATGGGGTAGCCGTAGTACCAATTGAGTTCGGGCATAGCCCACGGACTGCCCTCGGTGTTTCCGTTGCCGAAATTCATGCCGTACAGTCCCACGATGAACGTCAGCGGCATAAAGATCGTTGCGATGATGGTCAGCACCTTCATCACTTCGTTGAGGCGGTTGCTTATGCTGGACAAGTAGACATCGAGCATACTGGCCGTCATGTCGCGATAGGTTTCCAGCAAGTCGATGATCTGAACCGTGTGATCGTAGCAGTCGCGAAAATAAACTTTCGTCGCCGGAGTGATCAGCGGGTGCTCTTCGCGCAGCAGATAATTCACGACTTCCCGTTGGGGCCACAATGCCTTGCGAATTAACAGCAGCTCTCGCTTGATCAGATGGATGTCGTTGAGTGTCGATTTAGTCGGCTTGGCAAGCAATTCCTCCTCGATGTCCTCAAGTCGTTCTCCGAGCGAGTCGAGCAGCGGGAAGCCGTGATCGATGATCGTATCGATCAACGCGTACAGCAAGAAGTCGACTTTTTGCGTGCGAATGCGGCCGACGCCTTTACGCAGCCGATTGCGAATTTCGCCAAAGCCGCTGTTGTTTCCGTGATGAAAACTGACGACAAAGTTTTCTCCGGCGAAGAAGCTGACCTGATTCAGCGTGATCTTGTCATTGGCCAAGTTCGGTGCGGACAAGACGACGAACAGTTGATCCTCGTATTCTTCGATCTTCGGTCGCTGCCCCGTGTTGAGCACGTCCTCCAGGGCGAGATGATGCAGACCGAGCAACTCGCCCAGGGTGCTGAGCGCGGCCGGACTGACGTCGCCGGCGATGTCGATCCAGGTCATGGTCGGCCGACTCAGAACGGCCTGGCACTCTTCGACCGTAGCGAGTTCCTTTTCCAGGAACTCGCTTTCGGAGTAGTCGACGAGGGTGATGACGAAGGCCGCGGCTTCGGCGCCTTCCGGCCGGGTCAATGTTCCGGGGGAGGTGCCTGGGGGGTGATAGCGTTTCGAAAAATAATCCAAAGGAGGTGTCCGAGTATTGTCGCGAGTGAGATGCCGGCGACAATGATAAGACGATCCAGGCGATTTCCCAAATCCTTCGCCGTCTAGATGCTAGTCATCCCATTTCCCATATCCTGCGATGCGGATTTCCCTTTCGCTGAATGATCCTTGCGCCGCACGGCTGTGGCAGGCGCCGCAGTTGCTGAAACTGCGCACCTGGTCGTTGCCGTGGACCAGCCGCGGCGGAACCTCGTCGTGCTTGGAAATGAAGTAGGGCGTGCCGGTGATCCGCAGAGGCGTGCGGTCGCCCAGAGAACGCATAATCTTCTGTGAGCGTTTAGAGTTGGATTTGTCCGCACTGTTGCTTGTCAGGTAGGCAAGCAGCTCGGCGTGGTCAGTTCCGTCGAGGGATGCATCGTCGCCAAAGTGGTCATCAAGGGTAGTCATGATTTTTTGCCACGACGCTTCCGGCAGCAGTCCTGCTGGATAAGCGAAATGGCAGCCACCGCACTCCTTGGTATAAAGCGCATTGGTCACGGGTGCGACGTCCGGCCGCCGAAAGACGCCTTCATCGTCGTCGCTGAGGGCGGCTTGGCTCATCGTCATCAGACCCAAGGCGATCAACGATATGCTCAAGAATTGCTTATCCACGGTTTGGTTCTCCCTAGACGTTTTGGTTTTAGCGGGTGCTGGCAATCTTGGTCGAACCGCGCTTGAAGCCGGTGATCATGGCCGACACCAGATTTTCGCGGTGGATCAGACTTTCAAGGACGACGCCGGCGACGTGGATCACGACCAAGAACAAGGTGAAGTTGGCGAAGAACTCGTGTGTTTCTTCGAAGGCGTCGTCCCAGCGGCGAAAGAACGCAATGCCAGCGAGGGGGCCGGCGTTTTCTTCGCCTGCATAGACCGCCACACCGGTGAACGTCGTCAGTAAAAGGCTGATCAGGAGGGCGACGATCATCAGTCCCCCCGCCGGGTTATGGCCGATATAGCGTTTGGCCCGCAACATTAAGGTATCCTTAACGTAGTTCAGGGCAACGGCGGGGCTGGTCACGAAGTCGCTGAAGCGGGCGTAAGGCGTGCCGACGACGCCCCACAGGATTCGCAGTAAAATCAACGTTCCGACGGCGTAGCCGGACCAAGCGTGAAGCGTCATGAAGTCATCTTCCGTCAGGTACGCTACGGCAAATGTTGCAACCAAGGCCCAGTGGAAAAAGCGAACGAATATGTCCCAGACTTTGATCGTTTCGGTGTCGTGCACGGTGATATCCTCCGTTGTTCTCATGTTGGTAAGGTTACCGGCCTTATCTGAAGTCAACCTTAATGGTGATCGAGAGTTCGACATTGGCGGCCGGCAGGTGGTGGAGTGGGGAAATGGGCTGGCTGACGGAATGGAATAGACGCCGGATTTTGGCCGGCAATCCGGTGGACGAACAAACGTGGCGCCAGGCGAGCGAGGGGCTGTCTATCCTAAACGGTTTGACGGAGACCGAACGGCGGCGGCTGCAGGAATTTGCAATTCTTTTTCTCAGCGACAAGTCCATGGAGTGTGCCGGCGGGTTGCATCTGACCCATCCCCAGCGTTTGCGCATTGCGTTGCTCGCCTGTCTGCCCGTCTTGAACCTCGGCCTGGACTGGTACGACGGCTGGCACGCCGTGATCGTCTATCCGGATGAGTTCGTGACCGATCACGAAGAAATGGACGAAGCGGGGGTGGTGCACCGCATTCATGAACCGCGCAGCGGCGAATCCTGGCAGCACGGTCCGATGATTGTGACCTGGGCGCCCATCGAGAACCCGGATTTATATCCTGACCACAATCTCGTGATCCATGAGTGCGCCCACAAGCTGGACACGCTCAACGGTGCCGCCAACGGCTTTCCTCCGCTGCATCGGGGCATGAGCGCCAAAGAGTGGGCGGACGTTTTCGGCGAAGCGTTCGGCGATTTTCAAAAGCGAGTCGATGAGGATCAAGAAACGCTCATCGATCCTTACGGAGCGGAAGCGCCCGAAGAGTTCTTCGCCGTGGTGAGCGAGGTGTTTTTCGCCGCGCCATGGATACTCAAAGAGGAGTATCCGCAAGTGTATGAGCAATTGGTATTGTTTTACCGGCAGGATCCGGCGCGAAGAATCGCGGAATGATCCGCTCCCACATCAGGATGGGTTGGTCGTGGGAGCGGATCATTCCGCGATTTTTTCTTCGGCTTTCCTTAGCTCCTTAGTGTACTGCTCGATTTTGGTTTCGATTTCTTGGTCAGCCATCTTCGGATACTTAGCTCTGAACTGCTTCAGCTGATCATCCGCCAGCTCTTTTTCGCCAATTTGGCGCAAGCGCGCGATTTCCTTCAGCCATTCCTCCGGCGTGTCGAAGATTTTCTGCGGTAACGGTGGGGCGATGTCCGCCATCGATTTCGCCAGGTTGCTGCTCGCATCGGTGCCTGCCTGCACCTCTGCTTGCCGGCGTCGCTCCTCCTCGACTTGTCTGCGCATCTCTTCTTCAATGCGTTTGCCGGCCAACTCTTCGAGTTTCTTTCTCTCCGCTTCCATCTTGCGGGTTGGCGCTTCGTTTTCGCCGAGGGCGGGACTCTCCGGCGACATGAGCGGCTTAATCTTGACGGCGGCAGGCGGCGCCGCGGAGCGGGCGGCCATGCTGTCTTCGCTGGGAACCTCAAGCGCCGCCAGCCGATCGGGATCGAACTGCTCCGGTTGCTCTTGGCGCATTATTGTCACCATGCTGACGCTCAGCACCAGAACGGCGGCGGTGGAGAGCGGAATCAGCCAAGGAGAAAAACCGCTGCGCGCCGAACGACCGGGGCCGGCGCGCACTTCCTTGCGCGCGGCGGCGAGAATCGCGTCGTCGAAATGATCCGGCGGCTCGGGGTGATCGCCTGCTTTGTAGAGCGACGATACGGTTGAATCGCGTTCGTTGTTGCCGCTGCTCGGAGTCATGATATCAACGCGCATCTTTCGTCGTGGCAGCGGATCATTCCGCGATGCTTTGCCCAATGTGTCGCTGCAGCCGATTCAAATCGCGGTAGGAAACCGCTCCCACAGTGCACTTGTCTCTTGATGTGGGAGCGGATCATTCCGCGATTCTTCGCCCGACCGATCGCTGCCGCCCGTTCAAATCGCGGTAGGAAACCGCTCCCACAGGTAACGCTATTCATTCTTTAGCCCCTTGCGCAGTTTCTGCACCGCGTAGCGAACTCGGCTTTTGGCTGTTTCCGCATTGACGTTCGTCGCGGTCGCGATTTCTTCCACGCTCAAGCCCGACTCCTCTTGCAGCAAAAATGCCTCCTTTTGCGGCGCGGGCAGTTGGTCGATGAGTTCGAACAGCCGCGCGACTTGTCTTTGCCGGTCGACCGTATGCTCTGGCTGATCGCTTTCCCGCCCGGCCAGGATTGCCGGCGGCGTGTCGCAGTCGCCATCGCGATCGGCGTTTTCATCGTAGGACATCATCACCGCTTTGCTGTGGCGCCGATAATGGTCGATCAAACGGCGATGGGCGATGGTGTACAAATAAGTCGTGAACTTCGCGGTGGCGAAATACGAGTGTCGAGCCTTGACGATCTTCATCCAGATATCCTGAAACAATTCATCGGCCTGGGTCGAACCGATCTGTCGGCAAAGATAGCGATAGAGCGGGCCTTTGTGGCGAAAATAGAGCATGTCAAAAGCGGACGCATCGCCGGCGCAGTAGCGTCGCATTAAATCTTCATCGGCCACATCGTCATTCATCAAGGACAGAGTGTACGTCAATGGCGATAGCGGGGGTAGCGGGTGAAGAATCGCGGTAGGAAACCGCTCCCACAACGTGAGGTCACGGATTGTGGGAGCGGATCATTCCGCGATTCGTCTACCGTCGCACCAACTCCTCCTCCGTCGCCGCCGATTGCTTGGCACTGCTGCTCAACGTCTGCGCCAACCCGACTAGTTGCACAAATTCACCCCGATAGCCGAAGGGATCTTTTCCTTTGGCATCGCGCGCCAGCGCCAAAACGTGGTCGTAACCAAACTGCTCGACGTACTTGCCGCCGCGCAACACTTGCCCAAAGCCCGCTACCGCCGCCGCGAAACGAAACCGCTCCGTTGTTTTCTTCAGATCGTCATTCAGTTCCGCGGCCGGGATCGGCTGTTGGATGAGCTTGCTGGTGTCAGCGTCCGGCGCTTTGTAGCGCAGACGTAGAAACGCCAATTCGCCGTTCCTATTGGGCGCGCGTTCGTTCGTCGGCTGGTAGCGCAGATTCTCGACGCGTTGCGCATTGCTCCCGGCGAGCACGATTTCATAGATCGCCGTAACGGTGTGGCCGGCGCCGATCTCGCCGGCATCGATGTTGTCGTTGTTGAAGTCTTCGCGGGCCAACGTGCGATTTTCATATCCGACCAAGCGATATTCGGCGACATACTGGGGATTAAATTCGATCTGGATCTTCACGTCCTTGGCGATGGTCTGCAACGTGGACGACATCTGATCCACCAGCACTTTGCGCGCCTCGTTGAGATTGTCGATGTAAGCGTAGTTGCCGTTGCCGGCGTCGGCCAGTTGTTCCATCAAGTGATCGTTGTAGTTGCCGCTGCCGAAGCCCAAGGTGGTCAGCGAGATCCCCGTCTTGCGTTTTTCTTCCACCAGATCCTTGAGCGCTTCGAAGTTAGTGGTGCCGACGTTGAAATCACCGTCGGTGGCCAGCAGGACGCGATTGATGCCGCCTTTGATGAACGCCTGCTCCGCCATGGCGTAGGCCAGTCGGATGCCCGCGCCGCCGTTGGTGGAGCCGCCGGCGCTCAGGCTGTCGAGCGCGGCGCCGATCTTCACTGCATCATTGCCCGGTACAGGTTCGAGTACCACGCCGGACGCGCCCGCATAGACGACGATGGAGATGCGGTCCTGCGCGCGCATGGATTTCGTCAGCATCTTGAGCGAGGTCTTGAGCAGTTCCAATTTGTCCGGCGAATTCATGGAGCCGGAAACATCGACAAGGAACACGAGATTGGATGCGGGTATCTGGCTTTTCGGAACCTCGAATCCTTTGAGGCCCACGTGCAACAGGTAAGTGCCGGCCTTCCACGGATTGGGGCCGAGTTCGGTGGTAATGCTAAACGGAGCATCTCTGTCGGCCGGCGCGGGATAGTCGTAGTCGAAGTAGTTGATTAGCTCTTCCACGCGCACTGCGTCTTGAGTCGGAATGCGGCCGGCGTTCAGCATGCGGCGTACGTTGCTGTAGGCGCCGGTATCGACGTCGATGCTGAATGTGGAAACCGGTTGCTCCGCGACGCGCTTGACGGCGTTGTCATCGAAATGCGCGTAATTTTCGCGATCGACTCTCTCGGAAGGGGCGCGGATGGCGGCGAGGTTCTTTTGAAACCCGTGCGCGGCGCCGAGGGCCAAGGCTTCGCGCGCGGCCGGTTGCGCGCTTACTTGGCGTTCAGTCTCGAGCTTTTTGCGTTCCTCGTTCGCATGGCGGCGCAACTCCTCTTCTATAGATATAGGCGCCGATGTCTCGACCGGCGTGGTGCCGGCATCGGTGCGGGACGGTGCGATGGAGCCGGTGCCACAGGCGGCAATGCCGAGGGCTGCTGATACGGCGATATAAATCAGTCGGTTATTGTTCATAGGGTGCTCCGTTGTTGTCTTGTTTGCCAGGGCTGGGGGTTTAAACGCAGCGGGCCGGCCGAGGGGTTAAACGGTTTTGCCGCGCAGGGGGCGACTCCCTACAATGGCGCTATCGTTTCTTGGGGAGCAGCCATGCGGTTTCGCGCTTTACCCGCGAGTGTCTGGGCATTGGGTTTCGTCTCGATGTTCATGGACATTTCGTCGGAGCTGGTGCACAGCTTGCTGCCCGTATTCATGGCGACCGTGCTCGGAGCGTCGATGACCACCATCGGCCTCATCGAAGGCATCGCCGAGGCGACCGCGGCGATCGTCAAAGTATTCTCCGGGGCCATCAGCGACTACTTGGGCAAGCGCAAGCTTCTCGCCGTGCTTGGCTATGGACTCGCGGCGTTCACCAAGCCGATCTTTCCCCTGGCGACCACCATCGGCTGGGTATTCACCGCGCGTTTTGTAGATCGCATCGGCAAAGGGATACGCGTCGCGCCGCGCGACGCGTTGGTCGCCGACGTCACACCGAAGGAGCTGCGCGGCGCCGCTTATGGTTTGCGCCAGTCGCTGGATTCGATCGGCGCATTTGTCGGCCCTCTTTTGGCGGTTGTGCTCATGATTGCATTGGCGAACGACATTCGCGCCGTGTTGTGGGTCGCCGTGATTCCTGCATTTCTTGCCGTGGCGCTTCTCGTGTTCGGCGTGCGTGAGCCTGATCGCGACTCGTCGTTTGACTCGGTGCGAGATACGTCTGGATCGAGCGAATCTCGGCCCGCGCCTCGCGCGCCGATTGTGCTGGCGGACGCCAAGCGCCTATCCCGCGCCTACTGGGCGGTGGTTGGTGTCGGATTTGTATTTGGCATGGCGCGATTCAGTGAGGCTTTTCTTGTTCTGCGTGCGGAAGATATCGGCCTCACTTTGAGCTATGTACCGGTCGTCATGATCGTGATGAACGTGGTTTACGCGCTCGTAGCCTATCCCGCCGGCGTCGTGTCCGACCACTTTCGCCCGCGGCTGGTTCTGATCGGCGGATTGGTCGCGCTGGTCATTGCGGATGCGATTTTGGCAGCAGCAACATCGCCCTCCTGGGTATTCATCGGCGCGGCGTTTTGGGGATTGCACATGGGCGTTACGCAAGGCTTGTTTTCCAAGTTGGTGGCGGATACCGCGCCCGTCGATCTGCGCGGCACGGCCTTCGGCGTTTACAACCTGATCACCGGCGTGTCTCTGTTGTTGGCCAGCGCGGTTGCGGGCGTGCTGTGGAACTACTATGGCGCGGCGGCGACCTTCGCGGTCGGTGCCGTATTCGCTTCGCTGACCATGCTGGCGCTGCTCCGACGCCAGTAATGTTTCTGTAGCGGTTAGGGGCTCTTACCGATGGAGCCCTGGCCGCCAACACGTTAGTCTTTGCCCCTTCAAAGACAGGGACGAGACTGATATGGAAAACATTACAAAAGTCGCGGAAGTCAGCGGGTTCGGTGATTCAGCGGCGCGCCGCTTGTGGTGGAGAGCTGCCATCGCGGCATGCCTTGGTGTGCTCGGTGCGCCTCACGCTTTGGCGGACATCGATGGCAAAGCCGGCGCCTCGGGCGCGCCGCCGAGCGAGGATTGCACGCGCTGTCATACTGCAGGCGCGCAGGTGCCCACTGTCATGTTGGATGGGCCGAGCAGTGTCGCGCCGGGTAGCACGACGAGTTACACGGTTAACATCAGCGGTGGGCCGGGCGTTAACGCCAGCTTGGGCGTAGCTGCGATCGGTGCAGCCCTGAGGGCTTCAGACAACGGCACGCGATTGGCAGGCGGCGAAGTCGTTCACTCCGCGCCAAGGCCGATGACGGGTGGCACCGCATCCTTTACGTTCGACTTGGTGGCGCCGGCAACGGCGGGAATGGTGACGCTGTACGTTGCAGGCATGTCGGACGACGGGAAGGAAGATACGCCGGGTGACGGAACAACCGCGATTACGCAGGAGATCACCATCGGCGCTGCGCCGACGCCGGCCAATCAGCCGCCCACGGCAAGAATCACCGGGCCTGCGACGGGTACGGTCGGCACTCCGCTCGCGTTCAGCGGGACGAGTTCCAGCGATTCCGACGGCAGCATTACCGCCTACGCCTGGAGCTTCGACGGCGCGGGCACAGCGATGGGCCCCAACGCGACCTACACCTTCATGACCGCCGGAACGTTTCCCGTGACGCTAACCGTGACCGACGATATGGGCGCCACGGCCACGGCGACACTGAATGTGACAGTCCAAGTGCCGGGCACCGCCGTTGCCCCGACGGCCGATCCCGGCGGTCCCTATACTGGCACGGCCGGTGTCGCGTTGATGCTGGATGCGTCTGGCTCAATGGACCCGGACGGCACCATCGCGTCATACAGTTGGGAATTCGGCGATGGCACGACGGCCGAAGTCATGCAGCCGACGACATCGAAGACCTACATGGACGCCGGCACCTACACCATCAGTCTTACCGTCACCGACAACGCCAACATGTCCGATACGCAGACGACGACGGCGACCATTGCGGCCGCCGACACCGGCAATCAACCGCCGGTGGCCGTGATTACTGGCCCGACGATGGGCATCGTTCACGAATCCATCGTGTTCGACGGCTCTGACTCGATGGATCCCGACGGCGATGCCTTGACGTACGAGTGGGACTTTGGCGACACGATCGTTGCTGTAGGCAATCCGACCCACCACATCTATCAGGCCGAGGGCGCTTTCACAGTTACGTTGACGGTGACGGACAGCGGTGGGGCCATGTCGACGGCGACGCAAGACATTACTTTGGTCGCGCCCGGTATGCCTGTCACGCCGACCGCCGATGCCGGCGGACCGTACACGGGAACGGTGGGATCTGCGATCACGTTCAACGGTTCGGGCTCGATGGATCCGGGCGGCGCCATCGTGGGGTATGCCTGGGATTTCGGCGACGGTACCACCGGCACTGGCGCCACACCGATGAAGACCTACACCGCAGCGGGAACCTACGAGGTGACCTTGACCGTCACCGATGACATGGACATGACCGCCATGGATACGACGACGGCGACTATATCCGCGCCCGCCGGCGCTCCGCCGGGCGGTGCCAATCAGCCGCCCGTCGCGATGATTGTTGCGCCGGCGATGGCCAGTGTCGGCATGCCCGTTGATCTGGATGGTTCACAGTCTTCCGATCCCGACGGCAGCATCGTGTCGTGGGAATGGATGATCGGCGACTTGGCCACTGAGACGGGTGACCACGTGATCTACACGTTCCTTGCCGAGGGCACCATTCCCATCACCTTGACCGTCACCGATGACATGGGCGCCACCGATACGGAAACGATGAATATCACGCTGCAAGCCGCGGGCGCCGCGGTCGCGCCCAGCGCCAATCCGGGTGGTCCGTATGCCGGAACCGTGGGCGTTGCTGTGGACTTTGACGGCTCGCGTTCCCTCGATGCGGATGGCAGGATCGCCGCCTATAGTTGGGACTTTGGCGATGGCACCACCGACACACGGGCGCGGCCGCGCAAAATCTACGCGGCGGCGGGGGACTACACTGTCAGCTTAACCGTGACTGACAACACCGGTATGACCAATACCAAAACCACGATGGCAAGTATTTCCGGAGGGCCACCGTCCAATCAGCCGGTTGCGCCAGCGGCCGACGGGAGCGGTGAAGATGAGGATTCCCAAGCGAGTGGCGGCAGTATCGACAATTGGCTGATGCTCGCGATGCTGGGGGCATGGTTTGGTGTGCGTCGCCGCGTGGGAATTACAACGCTTTCACGGCAAGCCAGATGACGTGACGCGCGCCCTTGCCGTTAATGCCGGCACGGGCGCGCACTTCTTCGACATCGAAACCGACTCGGCGCAGGCGATCGGTGAATTGGCGGTCCGGGCCGGCCGACCATACCGCTAAAACACCGCCGGCTCGCAAAGCGTCAAACGCCGCGTAGAGTCCCGTCATCGTGTAAAGCCAGTCGTTTTCCTTGCGCGTCAGACCCTCGGGGCCGTTGTCGACGTCCAAGAGAATGACGTCGTATGTTTGGTGATCTGCTTTCAAAACCGTTGCTACATCACCCTCGCGCACGCAGACACGTTCGTCCTTGAGAGGGTGACCGGCGACTGCGCTCAAGGGCCCTTGATTCCATCGCACCACTTCGGGAACCAGTTCGGCGACGACGACTTTGGCCGCCGGACCCACTTGGCGCAACGCCGCCGCCAGGGTGAAGCCCATGCCGAGTCCGCCGATCAGCACATTCGCTTGGGACACCTCGCGAATCCGATCGCAGGCGAGTTCCGCCAGTGCGACTTCGGACCCGTAAACCCGGCTGTTCATGAGTTCGTTCCCGCCGGGAAACCGGATGGAAAACTCATCTCCCCTTTGGTAGAGACGCAATTCTCGGCCGAGCCCCGGCACTTGGGCGCTGTCAAGCAAAATCCAAGGTGTCATGGGTGAAGTGGCGCGACGATGGCAGGCATAGGCGGTGACCGCATAACGTAAATTCGACTGCGGGGATGATACCTGATTTTGCGGTTGTGCCGTGGGTGCGGCGGCCTTCTACAGAATTGCGCAAAGGTTGTTAGTATAATTACCCGCTTTCGTTACCGGCTTCATGGAGATTCATCGGTGCCCATCATTTCCATCAACAATCTCGATAAGACCTACGGATCGGGTTTGCAGGCGCTGAAAAAGATCAACCTGGACGTCCGGCGCGGGGAGATTTTTGCTTTATTGGGGCCCAATGGCGCCGGCAAGACCACGCTCATCAGTGTGATCTGCGGCATCGTCACGCCCAGCGCCGGCACTGTTCTGGTGGACGGTCATGACATCATCAAGGATTTTCGCGCCACGCGCTCTAAGATCGGGCTGGTTCCGCAGGAAGTGGCCACGGCCGCCTTCGAAAGTGTGTTGGCGACGTTGAACTTCAGCCGCGGGTTGTTCGGCAAACCGGCCAACGGCGCCTACATCGAGAAGATATTGCGCGATCTGTCATTGTGGGACAAACGCAATGCCAAGATCATGACCCTCTCGGGCGGCATGAAGCGCCGCGTGATGATCGCCAAGGCCCTGTCCCACGAACCACAGGTCCTGTTTCTCGATGAGCCGACCGCCGGTGTCGACGTCGAGCTGCGGCGCGACATGTGGGAGATGGTGCGGCGCTTGCGGGAGAGCGGCGTGACGATCATCCTCACCACCCACTACATCGAAGAGGCCGAGGAGATGGCCGATCGCATCGGCGTCATCAACAAGGGCGAGATCATTGTCGTCGAGGATAAGAACGTACTGATGAATAAGCTCGGCAAGAAGCAATTGGCGCTTACGCTGCAAACTCCGCTGACGAGTCTCCCGGCCGATTTGGGCGCCTATCCGCTTGAGCTTTCGGCGGACGGCGGTGTGCTTACTTACACGTTCGACGTGCAAAAGGATCACACCGGCATCTCCGAATTGCTGCGCGCCCTTGGCAAACACGGTATCGATTTCAAGGATCTGCACTCGAGTCAGAGTTCGTTGGAAGAGATTTTTGTCAACCTGGTGAGATCGTCACGATGAACATCTACGCAATCCGCGCAATCTACTTGTTCGAGATGGCTCGCACGTGGCGCACGCTCATGGAGAGCATCGCATCGCCCGTGCTCATGACCTCGCTGTACTTTGTGGTGTTCGGCGCGGCCATTGGCTCGCGCATGGGCGATATCGAGGGCGTCGAGTATGGTGCGTTCATCATTCCCGGTTTGATCATGCTTTCGATTCTGAGTCAGAGCATTTCCAACGCGTCTTTCGGTATCTATTTTCCGAAATTCTCCGGGACGATCTACGAAGTGCTGTCGGCGCCCGTTTCGTACGTCGAGATCGTCATCGGCTATGTCGGCGCAGCCGCGACCAAGTCGATGATTCTGGGCATTTTGATGCTGGCTACGGCGCGATTGTTTGTCGACTACAGTGTCGTTCATCCATTGTGGATGCTCGGTTTCATGGCGCTGACCTCCATCACTTTCAGTTTGATGGGTTTCATCATCGGCATCTGGGCCGACGATTTTCAGAAGCTGCAGATCGTCCCGCTGATGGTGGTGACGCCGCTGACCTTTCTGGGCGGCGCCTTCTACTCCATCGACATGCTGCCCCCGCTGTGGCAGACGATTTCTTTGTTCAATCCCGTGGTGTACTTGATCAGCGGATTTCGTTGGAGCTTCTACGGAATCGCGGATGTCAGCGTTGCCCTTAGTCTAGGCATGACGGCGGTATTTATGCTGCTGTGCGTTGCTGCGATCGGGTGGACGTTTAAGACAGGGTATCGGTTGAAGTCCTGACGATTGAACTGATTGTCTCGTTTTGCGCCGAGACCCGCGAGACGGTAGGATTGCTCCGTGTCCGATATCAAAGACAGTTCCTTGGCAAACCAAGGCGAAGCGCGCATCGAGTGGGCGCTGCGCGAGATGCCCGTGATTCGCGGATTGATGCAGCGCGTTGCCAGGGAGCGGTCCCTCGAAGGCGTGCGGCTGAGCGGGTGTTTGCACATCACCACCGAAACGGCCAATCTGGCGCGCACATTGAAAGCCGCGGGCGCGGATGTCGTGTTGTGCGCCAGCAATCCCCTGAGCACCCAGGATGATGTCGCGGCGGCGTTGGTATCGACCTACAAAATTCCTGTGTTTGCGATTCGCGGCGAGTCTTCGGGCGTCTACTACCAACATATCCAAGCCGCGCTTGATCATCGCCCGACGATCACCATGGACGACGGCGCCGACTTGGTCAGCGAGATGCACAAGACCCGTCCCGAACTGCTGGGCGCCATGATCGGTGGCACGGAAGAGACGACCACCGGCGTCATCCGCCTGCGCGCCATGGCCCGCGACGGGGCGCTCAAATTTCCCGTCGTCGCGGTCAATGACGCCATGACCAAGCATTTGTTCGACAATCGCTATGGCACGGGGCAGAGCGCGCTGGATGGAATCATTCGCGCCACGAATATGCTGGTGGCGGGAAAAACGTTCACCGTCGTCGGCTACGGTTGGTGCGGACGCGGCATCGCCATGCGCGCCAAGGGTCACGGCGCTCACGTCATCGTCACCGAAGTCGACGCTTTGCGCGCGCTGGAAGCGACCATGGATGGCTACGAGGTCATGCCGTTGTTGGAGGCCGCCAAACAATCCGACGTTATCGTGACGGTGACCGGCGATAAGAACGTCATCGACAAAGCACATATGGAAGTCATGAAGGATGGATGCATATTGGCCAACGCCGGCCATTTCAATGTCGAAATCAATATTCCCGCCCTGGAGGCGCTGAGTATCGGAAAATCGCGACCCCGTCCCGCCGTTGACGTTTACTCACTCGCCGATGGACGCAGTCTGTGCCTGCTGGCGGAGGGGAGGCTGGTGAATCTCGCGGCGGCGGAAGGACACCCGTCGGCGGTGATGGATATGAGTTTCGCCAATCAGGTGCTGGCGGCAGCATACATGCGTCGCATGCACGGCAAGCTCGATGACACGGTACACCCGGTTCCGAGCGAGCTGGATGACGAAGTCGCTCAACTCAAACTCGCGGCGATGAATATAAACATCGATCGGCTCACCGGCGAGCAACGCCAGTACCTTTCGTCGTGGAAAGAAGGTACCTAGCGGCGCTCTATGGCAGTTAGGCGAATACCGGCGGGGAACTGGTTGGTGGCATCGCTTGCGGCGACGGTGGGGCTTCTGCTGTTAGGGGCGATGATCGAGGGCGCGATGGCTGAGGGACAGAAATTGATCGCATTACCGGCGCCGACCGCTAAAGGCGATGTGTCGGTGGAAGAAGTGTTGCAGCGTCGTCGCTCGGTGCGCGACTACAGCGATGGACCACTGTCGCTAGCGGAGATCAGCCAGTTGCTTTGGGCGGCGCAGGGGATAACTGACGGCCAGGGACATCGAACGGCACCATCAGCGGGCGCGTTATATCCTCTGGAGTTGTTTCTTGTCGCGGGCAATGTGAACGGTGTGGCTGACGGTGTGTATCACTATCAAGTGGACCGGCATGGGTTGGCAGCCAAGGCGAGCAATGACGTGCGGGCGGCGCTGGCCAAAGCGGCATTCAAACAAGACTGGATCGAATCCGCCGCAGCCATTGTCGTGATTGCCGCCGCGTACGAGCGCACCGCGGGCAAGTACGGCAAACGTGCTCACCGTTACGTGGATATGGAGGCAGGGCATGCGGCGCAGAATCTCTTCTTGCAGGCCGAGGCGCTCGGTTTGGGAAGTGTCGTCGTCGGCGCATTTGACGATGATCAAGTCGCCGTTGCGGTGGATCTTCCACCCGGAACTATCCCGCTTATTCTCATGCCGATTGGTCGAAAGTGAGCTGAGATGAAGGACTGGAACGTGGTGGTGACTGTTCAAGAAGATCGTTTTAAGGATGCGGTGCCCCTGTTGTGGAAATATGGCCGCGTTGAGAAAACGTCATACTTCAACGTGGCGACCATGCAGGTAGAGGATACGGCAGCCTTTCTCGAAGCGTTTCGCCAGGGCGTTGAGCAGGATCCCGACGAGTTGCTGTCCGTTGGCCGAATCGTGCCCTGCACCCTATGTTTCCTTTTCCAAACCATCGAGGAGTTCGAGGCCAAGGCGCAGGAAGCGGCGAGAGCTTTTCTCGGCGATTTGGCGGGCCGCAGCTTCTGCGTGCGCATGCACCGGCGCGGTTTTCAAGGGACCATGAGCAGCCAGGAGGAGGCGGCGAATCTGGGTGAGTTTTTGGGGCGAGAATTGGTGCAGCGAGGCACGCCGGCCAGAGTGACGTTTGAAGACCCGGATATGATCCTGGCCGTAGAGACGATAGGCCAGCGGGCGGGTCTGTCGTTGTGGTCCCGTGAACAGCGAGCGCGGTATCCGTTCTTGAAGCTGGATTGAATCGCGGCTTGGGAATCGCGGAATGATCCGCTCACACGACAAGAGGGTAACCGCGTTGTGCGGACAATGGTCCCGTGGGAGCGGTTTCCTACCGCGATTCTTGGACGGCGCGGTGACGCGGCAGAAGATTCGCGGAATGATCCGCTCCCACAACAACGGAGGTCGCCAGTGTGGAACTCCACCGAAGACGGTTCCTTGTTCGTTCCGCGGCGGCCGCGCTATCGCTAACTGGCATTAAAACCGCGATGTCTATCGCTGATACCGAACAATCCACTCACGCCACGCCCATCACGCTGTTCTTGTGCGGCGACGTCATGCCCGGTCGCGGCGTCGACCAAGTCTTGCCCCATCCCAGCGATCCGCAACTACACGAACCCTACGTGCATAACGCCAAGCGTTACGTCGAGATCGCCGAGGAGGTCAATGGCGAAATATCACGGCCTGTTGCATTTGACTATATCTGGGGCGACGCGTTGGTCGAGCTGATCAATGCGGCGCCCGACGCGCGCATCATCAATTTGGAAACCAGTATCACCTCGAGTGACGACTTCTGGCCGGCGAAAGGCATCCATTACCGCATGCATCCAAAGAACATCCCGTGTCTGACCGCCGCGAAAGTCGACTGCTGCGTGCTGGCGAACAACCATGTGCTGGACTTTGGTTACGCCGGCCTCGCGGAGACACTGGCCACACTGCATCGCGTCGGCATCAAGACCGCAGGTCTGGGCACAAACTTGCGCGAAGCCCAAGCGCCCGCGGTATTGGACTTGGCGGAGAAGGGCAGGGTGATCGTGTTGTCTTTCGGCACGGCGTCCAGCGGCGTTCCGTTGGAGTGGGCCGCGCGCGAGGACCGGCCTGGGGTTTACTTCTTGGATAGCCTGTCCAGCATGAAGGTCGCCAACATCGCCAATGCTGTGCGCCAGACGAAGCGCCCCGGCGACGTGGTGATCGCGTCGCTGCATTGGGGCGAAAACTGGGGCTACGACATTCCGCGCAAACATATCGAATTTGCACACGAACTCATCGACAGCGCGATGGTCGACGTCGTGCACGGTCATTCGTCCCATCACCCCATCGGCATCGAGGTATACAAGGGCAAACTCGTTCTGTACGGCTGCGGCGATTTCTTGAATGATTACGAAGGCATCGAAGGATACGAGGAGTATCGCGGCGATCTGTCCCTGATGTATTTTGTCCGCGTTGCGCCCTCAACCGGCAAGTTGAGGCTGTAGAAAAACTTCATTCGGGCCTATAATTCTCGATAAATCGGCACTGTCGAACGCCACATCGACCCCTCAGCCAAAAACGAGAGTGAAACGATGGCCCGCTACAAACACTACGATACC
>JAKACW010000068.1 GCA_021821045.1 Pseudomonadota bacterium | reverse complement strand
CGTCCGGCGAACCGCCCTCGCTCCAGGCGGCACCGACGTCCGCGAAAACGCTGCCCGCCAATTGATCGATGCCCATGGGCGGCGCCATGATGCCGCGTTCGATGCGCGCCAGGGGAAAACGCCATTCAGCCGACAGCAGTTGCATACGCCGGCCGCGCAGCGACACCAGTCCTTCAGGGTAACCGCGTAGCGCGTAGTCGCGCTCATTGAGCGGAATCCCGGAGCCGGCGGTTTCCAACAGACTCATCTCGCCGGCGGCGGAGAAACTGCCGCCCAATTGAAACTGCCGCGGCGACTCCGTACCCCAACCTTGAACGAAGCGCAGCGACAGGACGTGCTCCCGCCCCAGCGCGAGAAACTCGCGCCAATCCACGGTGTAGACCTCCCCCGTGTAGTCGCCGCCGATCACGTCGCTGTCTTCGGCGACGATTGCGACTCGTCTGCCGTGGCTGCGACTGATGGACAACGGAAAGTACCGCGCCGAATCGAATGTAACGGCCGCGCCCAACAAATAGTCTTTCGTATCCGGCTGTGCGACGAACGACGACGCGACGTAACTGTCCGACTCGAACTCCGCGGCAACGCCCACCTGAAACAACCACTGGCGCGTCAGGCCGAGTATGGGCCAACCCAGCGCCATGTTGGCCAGATAGCGCTCGCGCACCGTGACCAGCTCGTCGTTCAAGCGTCCGATGCTGAAATCCCTGGCGACGTGGGCCTCGACCAGCGTCTTCCAACCGTCGTACAGATAGTCCAGACCGGCCAGCCATTGATCCTGCTCGAAATCGTAGCCGGCGAACGCATTGTAGAGATGGCGCTCGAGAGGATCCTGGCCCGAGGTCATCGCGCCCACCGTCGCGCGATCTCCGCCAATGGCGAGCAGCGGCGTCCAGTAAGTTGGGGCAAGGCCATGTTGCGGCGCGTAGTCCGTTACTTGGAGTTCACCGTCGACACTCGCGATGTCGCGCGGTGCGGAACTCATTCCAGGACGTGGCTGGGCGGGTGCGCGAGACTGCGTCGACAGTGTAACGCGATAAGCGTCGTGTCCTTCGGCTTGATATCCCGTGTAAAACAGCACACCGGCGGCGCTCAAACTGGGCGAAAATGCTCCGCCGGTGACATTCGTTAACCGCTGCAGTTCGCCATCGCCCAAGGCGCGCCGGTAGATGTTGTAGACACCGCTGTAGTCGGCGGCAAACAAAACGCCCGTTCCGTCTGGAGTAAACCGTGGATGAAGCTTCACGGCGGCGTCGTGGGTCAAAGGCCGCCAACTTCGCGATGCAAACTCGAATAGTTCAAGGTTCCAGCCACCGCCCGGACGCCATACCGCCGCGACCAAGCTGCGCCCGTCGGGCGACACGTCGGGATACGATATGATTTCACCGTTGCCACCCTGCCACAAGCGCGCCCGCGGTTGGCCGTTCGCTTCGAGCTGAACCAGCGCCATGTTGCCGGCCGCGTACTCCACCGCCACAATGCTGCCATCCTCAGGCATCCAATTAGCAAATCGATAGCGGCCGCCCCGCGTGAGCCGGGTCAGCTCGCCCGCCGACTCGTTCACGCGATAGAGATCGAAATGCACGCGCGCGTTACGAAACCGTTCGGGCTGCGCCACCAGAACGCCGTGTCGGCTGCTCACATCCAAGCGCGCGTCGCCCTGCAGCTCCACGATGGCAGTCGACATCGATGAGCCGGGGGCGCGTTTCATCAAGTACACCGGCGCGCGGCCGTCAGCGCGAACGTAATAAAGCGTGCCGTCGGCCAACGCCCGCGTGTTGCCCGTGGTGAAGCCGTGATGACTCAAGCGCTCGCCTTCGACGACGCCCTCCTGCTCGATCTGCGCGCGCTGCCCGGCGTACTTTTCGATCAGATACTGTTCAAATTCGTCCCACAGCGGCTCGAGTTTATTGCCCAAAACGACGGAACTGTTGCTGTTGATGCGAAACGGAATCAAATTACGCCGGAAGTGGTGCAGCAATTCCTGCACTTTATCCGAGCCGTACCGATTGGCGATGAACTCGTAGAAGTAGTACCCATACAGATAAGGCGTGGCGCCGCTCGGCCAAGTGCGAATCGTTTGATTCACCTGCGTCACCGGCATCAATCCGTTGGCGACTTCTTTGCGCATCAGCATGTCGAAGTAACTGCTCTGACCGCGACCCGTGCCATGCTCCTCATCGGTTTCGTGGTACGTGGCAATGCCTTCGATAAACCACGACGGCTCGTACAATCCGGGGAACAGGAGCGGGTGGCGTCCGAAAACCTGGCGCAACTGCAATGGCGCGCCGGATGCCATGTCGAGATGTAAGGTGTGTACGTACTCGTGGGCAATCAACGACGCCAGCCATTCATCGTAGTCGAACAAGCCGTCATCGAGCGGGGCAAGTATCAACACCACACGGTTGGCGGGGAACGGCTGGCTGTAGCCGTTGGATAGATCGATCTCGTCGGTCAGCACGATGTCCACCGGCTCCGTCGGCGACCAATCGAATATGGTCGACAAGCGGTGGTGCGTGTCTTCAGCAATTGCCGCGGCCCGCGCCGCCGCGGCGTCGAGCCCGTCATGGAAGTGAACGCGAAAATGAGTGGAATGCAGCGTGCGCCAGGTGAGATCGGGGTCATGACTCACCCCGGCGGAGGCGACCCGACCCCAAATGGCCAGACACAGCGCCGCACACGCGAGGCGAATGACTTTGCGCGCCAAACTCACGCCTCGGTTACGCCGCCCGCCCGATTACCTCGCTCGCCGCCGCAATGGCCGCGCCGCGCGCTATCGGCGCCTTCATGGCACCCAGCACCGTCTCCAACGTAGCGAGACAGTAAAACACATTGGCGGGTTTGCAGCTGTAGCCCATTAATCCGATGCGCCAGACTTTGCCGGCCAGTGCGCCCAATCCGGCGCCGATTTCCAGATTGAACTCGTCGAGCAGGCGCTTGCGCACTGCGGCCTCGTCCACGCCCTCGGGCACGGATACCGCGTTGAGTTGCGGCAGCCGATCGCTTTCCTTGACGATAAACTTAAGGCCCATGGCTTCGAGCCCGGCGCGCAACGCCAAATGGTGATGACGATGGCGCGCCCAAGCGCTTTCCAGCCCCTCTTCGGCCAGAATTACCAGCGCTTCATGCAAACCGTAGAGCGGATTGACGGGCGCGGTGTGGTGATACACGCGCTTGGCGCCTTCACCCCAATAACCCATCACGAGATTCAGATCGAGGAACCAACTGGCGACGCGCTGTTTACGACCTTTGATCTTCTCGATGGCCCGCTCGCCGAAAGTGACCGGCGACAATCCGGGCGTGCAGGAGAGGCACTTTTGACTGCCCGAATAGATCGCATCCACGCCCCATTCGTCGACGCGCACCGGCACGCCACCGAGCGACGTCACGGCATCCACAATCGTCAACATGCCGTGGTCGCGAGCCAGTCGGCACAGCGTCTGGGCATCGCTTTGCGCACCGGTCGATGTTTCGGCGTGAACGAAGGCGAGAATCTTGGCGTCGGGATTTTTCTTGATCGCCGCCTCGACCTTGTCCGGATCGACCGCGCTGCCCCAGGCGTCTTCGACCATCACGGCCGTTCCGCCGCAGCGCTCGACGTTCTCCTTCATGCGTCCACCGAACACGCCGTTTTGACAGACGATGACCTTGTCACCCGGTTCGACGAGATTCACGAAGCAGGTTTCCATGCCCGCCGATCCGGGAGCGGAAACGGGAATCGTCAGCGCATTGGTGGTTTGGAAAGCGTACTGCAGGAGTTGTTTTGTCTGATCCATCATTTGGACAAAAAGTGGATCGAGGTGACCGATGGTGGGTCGCGCCATCGCGGCAAGCACCCTCGGGTGCACATCCGAGGGCCCCGGCCCCATCAAGGTTCGCACCGGCGGAACAAACGAAGTAAACGTCTTGCGCTCCATGACTACCCTCTTTTTTTTGACGTTCCGCAGTATACGAGGCAGCGGAAAGACCGGCAATGAACCATTGACAGCACAAGGGCACTCCCTGTAATCTGCCGTTCAAAGATATATGGCGAATACATCGATTAACTGAGTAGATTTATAAACTTCATCATCGCATTGTTTTTTAACCTTAGAGGAAGACCATCATGAGCCAAGCCGTAAATGCAGCGCCCAAATCACTTTATGACCGCATTGGTGGCGATGCCGCTGTAAACGCCGCTGTCGACATCTTCTACCGCAAGGTTCTGGCCGACGACCGCATCAACCGCTTCTTCGAAGGCGTCGATATGGACAGGCAGGCGGCCAAGCAAAAGGCCTTTTTGACCATGGCATTTGGCGGTCCCCACAATTACACCGGTGCGGATATGCGCCGCGGTCATGCCCATCTGGTGAAGAATGGATTAAACGACTCCCATTTCGATGCCGTTATGGAGAATCTGGCCGCCACGTTGACCGAGCTGAATGTACCTGCGGCGTTGATTGCCGAAGCGGCGAAGATCGCCGAAAGCACCCGCAACGACGTATTGGGACGCTAAGAGGCGCTTAAGATTGAGGATTGTGGGAGCGGATCATTCCGCGATTGAGTCGAACAGCAGCGGTGATTCAGAACATCGCGGTAGGAAACCGCTCCCACACTTTCCGGCTTCGTGACAACTGTCATTTCCCAAACCGTGAAGGACCTGACTGCATGACAATAGAGATCACGTTCAACGACCGAACCTATCCGGTGCACGAAGGCGAATCCGTATTGGATGGTCTCGAACGTCATGGTGTCGCGGTACCTTCGTCGTGCCGTAACGGGGTGTGCCAGTCGTGCTTGATGCGGGCGACCAGCGGCGAGGTTCCAGCCAGCGCCCAGTCCGGCCTGAAGCCGACGCAAAAAGAACGGGGCTACTTCCTGGCTTGTCAGTTCAAGCCCACGGGCAACGTAACCGTCGCGCTGCCGGACGCCGCGGACCAACGTCGCTTTACCGCCCGCGTTGTGGAGAAAACCCGACTCAACCCGACCGTCAGCCGGATCCGGCTGTCCAAGCCGCAGGACTTTCAATTCAAGGCCGGTCAGTTCATGCGGGTCTATCGCGATGGGGAATCACGCTCCTATTCCATCGCTTCCATGCCCCAACAGGATTACCTCGAACTGCACATTAAGGTGTTTCCCGGCGGCCACTTTTCATCCTGGCTTTGCCAAACCGTCCAAGTCGGCGAGGAGCTGACCATCGGCGAAGCCACCGGCGATTGTTTCTATCTGGCGGACAATCTCGATCAGCCCCTGCTTATGATCGCCACGGGGACCGGCTTGGCGCCGCTGTGGGGTGTGGTGCGCGACGCGCTGGCGCAGGGCCACCGGGGCGAGATCCACATCTTTCACGGCAGCTATGTTCGCGACGGTCTGTATTACATGGACGAATTCGCGGCGTTGGCCGCTAAGTTTCCCAACGTCCGCTATTACCCTTGCGTTTCCGACGATCCGACCGAATCTCAAGCGCTCCGCGGGCAGGCCGACGTTCAGGCCCTCAAGCACTTCCCCAAACTCAACGGCTGGCGGTTGTACCTGTGCGGCAACCCGGACATGGTCAACACGATGAAGCGGAAAGCGTTTCTGGCGGGCGCCTCATTGAAGGACATCCTGGCCGATCCGTTTATCGTAACCGTGCCGCGCCAAGAGTTGCCGGAGGCGCCGGCGGCTTAGTGCCGGATGCCCGCGCGATTTGAGAAAATCAGGAAGGGTGCGTCGTAAACGTTCGTCGCGGCCGATGGACACCATGTATAATTCATGCGACCATCTCCTGACTCCGACTACGCCATTATCAACAAACGCGAGACGTTTCCTATGTCCTGGCTCGACAAACTGCCGCTCTCGATCGTGATGATCATTGCAATCCCGCTGGCGGTCGCGCCGTTCCCAATCCACGATACGCCTCACCTCATTGAAAAGCTGCAAATGCTGGCCAGTGGACAGCTCGCCGAATGGATCGACATCGGCGATCTGCTGCTGCACGGGCTGCCCTTCGTTGTGTTGCTCACGAAGCTGGGCCGGCTCATCGCGCGGCGTCGGCCGGTGCCCGCCGGCTCCTAACCTACAGCGATCCGCCCGTTTCCGGCGTCGACGGTTTTTACATTTTCGCCGTTAAATCCTCGGGGCGGTGCCCCCACATCCCGGCCCTGCCTCAGCATCCAGCGACAGTCGCCGCAACCAACTCGCGGCGTACATATAACATTTTGTTTTTACGATGTTTTATTTTCCCGTCGTCAGTCGGTAAAAATGAGTCCAGCGGCCCAGCACGACTCCCGGTTTCGTGGTATCGATCTTGCAACTTTTGGTATAGACCCCAAAAAACCTTCGCAAGAGGTACTGGTTATGACGACGCTGTCTTTGGACTGGTGGATGCACCAGATCTACCGCCAAACCAAAGAGTTCATCAATCGCCCGTGCAAGGAGACCGAGACCCGGTTGCTGTCGCTGCTGGCGGAATTTCGCGCCCATCACGAACGGGAAGGCCTCCCGCCCAAGAGCGACGAGCACGAACATCTGATGGACTTCCAATAGTCGATAATCCCCGCTGTTTGTCGCGGCCTCGTCCGCGACTACAGTGTCCGTTTTACCCCGCCGATAGTTTTCCAGTAAGCTCGTGACTCACCACATTCGAAGGGATCACCATGTCCACTGGAACCATATTTTTCACCCTCCTCGGCGTGGCCGTCTTGGTGCTGGCGGTCTACGGCATCGTCATCTATAACCGGCTGGTGGAGCTCAAACACAACGTCTCCAAGTCATGGTCGAACATCGATGTTCTTCTCAAACAGCGCCACGACGAAATCCCGAAATTGGTGGAGGTCTGCAAGCAGTACATGGGCTACGAGAAAGACACCTTGACCAAGGTCATGGAAGCCCGCAACCGGGTCGCCAACGCCCGCGAGCAACAGAACATGCCGGCGCTCGGTCAAGCGGAAACCCAACTGCGACTTGGCCTAGGTTCGCTGTTCGCGGTGGCCGAGGCCTACCCCGAACTCAAAGCCAACCAGACCTTCCAGCATTTGCAGAATCGAATTACGGATCTTGAAAGCAGCATTGCCGATCGACGCGAGTACTACAACGAAAGCGTGAATCTGAACAACGTGCGCATCGAGCAGTTCCCCGACATCATCGTCGCCCGCCAGTTCAACTTCAAACCGTTCGAGCTGCTCGAATTCAGAGACGAAGAGAAAACCGACGTCGACGTGAAATCTCTATTCGCATCGTAAGCACAGTCCGCCGCAACTAGGTCGAAGCGGTGCGATCGCTCGAGCATAAGGTCGCTGGATTATCCACGACCGAATTCAGCGTCTTGGTCGCGGTGCTTATCGCCATCGCCGGCGTGTTCTTTATTTTCATCTGGCGCTGGTATCATCGCGCCCGCGTCATCGAAGACACGCCCACCGCCAATGTGCGCTCGGCTCATCAAGGATATGTCGAACTGGAAGGCATCGGTCGCATGATGGAAGGCGAGCCCATTGCCGCGCCGCTCACCAGCAAGCCGTGTTTGTGGTTTCGCTACAAGATCGAAGAACAGCAGATGGATCAGCGCGACCGCTCCCACAACCGCTGGCGCGTGGTGCGTAGCGGCGTGAGCGATCATCTGTTCTGGCTCGACGACGGCACGGGAACTTGCGTCATCGATCCGGACGGCGCGGAGATCACGCCCAACGAAAGGCAAGTTTGGTATGGCAACGACGCCTGGCCGCAAAACAACCCCGCGGTGACCACCGTGGGCGGCGTGTTATTCGGCATGGGACGCTTTCGCTATACCGAGGAGCGCTTGGTTCCAGGCCGGCTCTATGCCCTCGGCTGGTTCGGCAGCGTGTCGCATGTCGAGGGCGATATCTCGCACCATGTCTCGTCGCTGCTGCGCAGTTGGAAATTGGATAAACGGGAGCTTCTGAAACGGTTCGATGCCAACCGCGACGGCGACATCGACCCCACAGAATGGGAAACGGCCGTGGAAGCGGCGAACCGGGAAGTGCTGCGCGAACGCGGCGAAAAATCCCGGGAATCCCACATTCACATCCTGCACAAACCGCCCCACAAGGGCAAGCCGTTCATCATTTCCCCTGAGCCGCAGGAAAAACTCGTTTGGATCTATAAGCGCAAGTCGCTGTTCGCTTTGACCGGCGTGTTCGTTGTCGTGGGCGCAATCTTATGGGTGTTCTCCGTCCGCCTGTGATCCATGCTTACGCAGGCGGCAGAGAAAGAAGCCATCGAAAAAGTCATCGGGCGTGATCCGCACTGCTTTGGCAACATCTGAGTGATAAGTGTCGGCACCCCAGGCGAGTACGGCAGGCCGGCGGTTGGGCAGCGTCACCTCGATTGACTCGACGGAAACCAGGCCGCCCAACCGATGCAACAGCCAGCTAATGACCGCCTCGTTTTCTTCCGGCGCAAAGGAACACGTCGAATAGACCAACACGCCACCGGGCTTGAGACACCGTAGCGCGCTATCGAGCAATTGCTTTTGCACACTGACTAACTGACGTATTTTTTTTACACCCCAGTAGCGGAAGCTGGCCGGATCATCGGCGCGAAAGCGCGATTCCGATGAGCACGGCGCGTCGAGCAACACGCGATCGAAACGCTCGCCGACCTTGCGCCACACGAAACGGCCGTCGTGACCGTAACAACTGACGATGCCCGCGCCAAAAGCCTCGATATTGGACTTCAGCTTGAAGAACCGCGGCCGCGCCCGTTCCACCGCGGCCACCCGTCCCTCGTTGCACATCGCAGCGGCGATCTGCAGGGTTTTGCTGCCCGGCGCGGCGCACAGATCCAGAACCTCTTCGCCCGGTTGGGGCGCAAGCGCAAGCACCGGCAACATGCTGGAGGGATTCTGGATATAAATCTCGCGCCGTTGATAAGCTTGGCTGTTGGTCAATGCATCGCGGGACGAGTACGGGACGCGGATTGCGTCGCTGAACCAAGTTTGACCTTCAAATGGTACACCTTCATCGGACAGGGCAACGCTTACCCGCGCGGCGGGCGCCACGAGGGCATTCACGCGCGCACCGACATCTTTGGGTTGACTGAAACTTGCGCTAACCGCGGGCCAATCCGCCTCCGCAGTGAGGCGGCGTAGGCGGTCGATGAATAGTTCAGGCAAGACGTTGGACATGGCGCATGGTTGGCGATGCGACTGAAACCAGATCAGGCGTGAATTTAGAGAAGAAGAATCGCGGTAGGGAACCGCTCCCACATCGTGCCCACACAGCTGTGGGAGGAGATTATTGTGGGAGCGGATCGTTCCGCGAGTTGAATCCGCTGTGCCGGCAATTCGAGCAAGGACTCGCGGTAGAAAACCGCTCCCACAATCCTATCCTTGCTCGCATGTGCGTTCACAGAAATCTCTTCAAGCTCTTGTAGTTCTTGACCAGGCGCGCCCGCGTTTCGCGCCACGGATCGGCCGCAACTTGAGCGGCATGTTTGGCGACCTGACCGCACAGCACCAGCATGCCGGCGACGTCATCCACATGCACGAACTCGGGCGCCGGCCCATTGAGCTTGGCGCAGTCCGGCCCGCCTTCGAAGCCTTGATTGTGGTAATTGCCCAACGGCACCGACATTGCGATCGTGCGCAGGCCATAGGCGGTGGCCGCCGTGCCTTCGCAGGCACCGCCGTCCATGATGCGGCGCTGAAAGTGTCGGCCCAGGGCTTTTTCCGCCAAGCGGGTCAAAAACTGCGAGCCGTCGGGACTAAATACAGTGCGCCGGTCACCCAACCGAACGATGGGGCCGTTGCCCACGATCGCGCCCGGCAACGTGCGCGACGCTTCCAGACTAACGGCGAGCAAATCCCGTTTCGCGCTGCGCAGGTGGTAATGCTCGAAATGCGCGATCGCGCCGACGAATCCGACCTCCTCGGCGCGGGTGAACAGCGCGACCACAGGCGACGACTTGGCGCGCTTGTTGGAGATAAGCGTCTCCAGTGCGCAAAACGTACCGATCAAGTCGTCAGCCGCCTTGGTATAAAGGACCTTGCCTTGGCGCCATACCGGCGCGCGAAAGCCGAATCCCCCAAAGAGCTGCTTTGCCGCGGGCCGCCGCTGGTCACGCGGCCGCGTCGTAAGCTTGAGAGTCAGACTCTCCAAACCGAACCCGTGTTTGGCGATTTCGTGCCGATCAACTACGGCCTCACCCCAGTAGCCCGCGTCATCGGCGATCCACATCTTGGCGCCGCGCAGGTGCTTGGTTGGCGAGCCACCGAACCAGCGGGCTTTGAGATGGCGATCATCCGTCCATTGCAGCCCGATGAATCCGGGGTGATCCGTGTGCGCAATGAATAAAGGCAGTGGCTGGTCGGAGCGCGATGCCAGCAAGCGCCGGTAATCACCGTCGCTTGCGACCCCGGCGACGATATTGCCGTCAGCATCGGCAAAAAACGGCACGCCCGCGGCACTGAGCCGTTCGCTTATCCAACGCTGAACGTGCTGCTCCCGAAAAGGCGCCGTCGGCTGGGACAACAGATCGCAAAGCGAATGAAGTTGACGGGACGTCAGTTGCGCAAGCTTGACCATAACCACAGGATGCTACGTCAGGCATTTGGGCAACGCAAACGAAAAACGCGGCAAGACAGACGCCTTACCGCGCTTCGATGATCGAATGATCGAGACTAAGCGTGGACGCGCGAACTGCCTGCCGCGGTTTTGCTCCCCTCACCTGTCCCGCTGGCGCGTTCACCGCCTTCGGAGCCAACACCAAATTCGCCGCCTTTTTCCATGACGTCGGCCAAGGTGATCTCACCAAGGAATTCATACAGCTTGCGGCTCAACGAATCCCATACGGAATCGGCCACGCGGCGACGCGTGCCGGCAACATCGTTACCTTCCGCTTTCGAAGGCGTTAGTTTTTCATCATCGACCGAGGCGATGATTTCCGCGATGGTGATCGCTTGGGCCGGGCGAGCCAGGCGATAGCCGCCACGGCGGCCGCGACGCCCAGTGACCAGACTCGCCGCGCGCAGGCGCGCGAACAGCTGCTCCATGGACGACTGAGAAATGTTGTACTTACGGGCCATATCGACAATAGGCGTTTCGCTCTTGTCGCCGTGAAGCGCGAGTTCCAACATTGCGCTGATGGCATACCGTGAACGAGAAGACAATTTCATGCTATTTCCTCCTAAAAAAAGCCTGCACCACAGCGAGCCCACCGCCTCGCTTAATTCCAGACCACGCCTCAGTGTTTGGCTGTGGTATCAAGTGTTACGGAGTATAGGACCGAAAATTGAGCTAAACGTTCGTGGATTTTGTAACTTTTTGTATCAAATTTAGGTTTTTTAAAGATGCGAATTTTTATTTCTCTTTAAATAGCAATAGGTTAAGAAGGATTAGAAGTCGCTAATAAAGCAGGATGTTACGTAGACGATCCCGGACGCGTTCGCATTGCTCCAGCGAGATCACCACGATTAATCGTCACTGGACATCTGTTCGAGTCGATAACCGTGGTGATAGACCGCCGATAAGCGCCAGCCATTCTCCTCCACCAAGCCAAGTTTTTTTCTCAGCCGACTCATATGTATATCAACAGTGCGCGTGGTCACCTTGGCACTCTTCGCCCACACCGCCTCGAGGATATGGTCGCGCGACAACAAACGGCCGATGTTTTTAAATAGAAACACCGCAAGGTCATATTCTTTCTGGGTTAGGTGCACCGACTCGCCGTTGATGGTGAGGATTCGCGATTTCAGATCGAAGCGGTACGGACCGTTTTCGACGATGGAGTCTTCCACGCCGGTCAACTTGAAGCGACGCGCCACCGTGTCAATTCTCGCCAATAGCTCCTTCGCGGAGATGGGCTTGACCATGTAGTCATCGGCGCCGCGCGCCAAGCCGGCGACAATGTCTTCTTTCGAATCACGGCTGGTAATGAAAAACACCGGGATGCCCCAGCCAAGATGTTCGCGAATCCATTTCAATACTTCGTCGCCATTGATGTCCGGCAGCATCCAATCGAGAATGCACAAATCGAACGTGTCGCGCTTCAATGCTGAAATGAGTGACTGCCCCGTGGAAAAGTGGTGAACACTATGTCCGGCGGACTGCAGCCACAAAGTCATGATGTCAGCGGTGGGTTTGTCATCTTCGAGAATTGCGATGCGCACGTGTTCATTCCCTTACAACATGGCAGCACAATTGTGCCCAAGGATTCATCACTTTGCAAATCAAATGAAGGATTTAGTAAAACGAGGATTATATTCTGTCTAAACCGTGCGGCGCCTGTTGCTCACTCCTGCGACAGCACTCCTAAGTATATTAGTTCCAGATCGCCACCCTCGCCACACGTCAGACTGTGCCGCTCGCCGGGCTCCACCACGACACAATCTCCCGCCGTGAGTGAAAGTGTTACGCCGTCGATCAGTAACGTGCCGCGCCCGGACACGACAAAGAAAATCTCCACCATGCCGTCGTGAGCGTGCTCGGACACGGCTTGCCCCGGCCGCAATACAGCTCGAGAAAAATTCGTTAGATGGGGGACATCGCCATTACGTAGAAAAACATGCTTGGTGATGGACTTGTCGTGACTTACGGGCTCTCCGACGAGCGATGCTAGCGACACCTTTTTCATTTGGACACGACACTCGCTATTTGGGATCGTGGCCGAATCATACCAAGCGCAGAATCAGACGTAATCCATGACCCATTCGTGTGGATCGGACGCGGCCGCGCCTGACTTCTGGGCATGGCAACGGTAGGCGGCGATCAATGACTTCAGCCGCTTCTCATTACCCTCCGATGGAAAATGAATCAGATGCGCGACTTCCCGATACATCTGCCACATCCACCAATCTGCTGATTTTTCGTCATTCATGTAAACTTACTCCCGCTTGTTCGACTAAGGATCGTCGGCTCTCCAGAACGATCCGCACCCGAGTCAAGCAAGTAGAACGCGAAAGTATGACCAGCGTATGACACAGACCTTAGAGACCATGTTGGGGCGAGAACAATGAGAAGCGATAAAACATATTGCGGCATCGATGACGACGAATTCGGCGGCATGACCCCTAACGGCACCATCATCCGTGACGCCTGGGTGTTTGGCATTATTCCCGAAACGGAAAAGTGCAAAGGTTGGACGGTCGACCGGTTTCAGATTCTCTACGACAAGGTTTTCGAGGCATGGGCGCCTTACGGACACTTGGTAACCAACCTGCCACCCGATTTGCGCGAACGGCATGAACGCATTCACCAGGAAGCGATAGACACCGCGAAGAAAAAGGGTTGGACGGCAGATTTGGGGGATGACGATTGAGGCACTGCTTCCAAATTGGTTCGCCGCTTCGCTGTGGGAGCGGTTTCCTACCGCGATTCTTCGCCGGCTCAATCGCGGAATGATCCGCTCCCACATTAAAAGCTCTTGCGCCGTCAGCCTACGGCTCCTTCTCATCGTCGCATTCATCTGGCTCGCCGGCTGCGGCAACACCGCGACTCACAACCCCACACGACTCGTTCTAACCGGCTCAAGCACCGTCGCACCCCTCGCATTGGAAATCGCCAAACGCTATGAACGAGACAACCCCGGCATACGCGTCGACGTTCAAACAGGAGGATCGTCCCGCGGCATCCTCGACACCCGGCGCGGTCTGGCGGATATTGGGATGGTATCGCGCGCCCTCAAACCGAGCGAAAGCGATCTTACCGCTCACACTCTTGCCCGCGACGGCGTGGCCATCATCGTACACGCGGCCAATCCGATCGAAGCCTTAACGAGCGATCAGATAAAAGCGATCTACACCGGACAAACAGCGCGCTGGCACGACGTGGGTGGCAGCGACAACCCCATCACGGTTGTTAACAAAGCCGAAGGCCGGTCGACGCTAGAAGTCTTTCTTGGGTATTTGCATTTAAAGTCGAGCGACATCAAGGCACACACGATCATCGGCGACAACGAACAGGGCATCAAAACCGTCGCCGGCAATCCACTGGCCATCGGCTACGTTTCCATCGGCGCCGCGGAGATCAACATCGCCAACGGCGTTCCGATCAAGATGATCAATCTCGATGGACACCGTCCGTCCACCGCGGCCGTCGCCGACGGCAGCTATCCCATCTCACGGTCACTGAACCTGATCACACTGGACGCACCCTCCGCCGCCAGCCGCAAGTTTCTCGATTACGCCCGGTCCACCGATGTCCACGATCTCGTTGTCCAACAAAGCTTCGTCGCCGTCGCGCCGTGATGGGGTGCTGCGCGGCGCCGTCACCACGGCGGCCGTAGCGGGTATCGCGCTGTTAGCCGGAATCATTTTCTTCGTCGTGCAAGAGTCTTTGCCCGCTCTGACCGAGATCGGCGTGTTTCGATTCGCCAGCGATGCCTCGTGGCATCCGTTGGAAGGCGCGTTCAACATGGCGCCGATGCTTGTCGGGACATGTCTCGTGACGGTGGGCGCGGTCGCGTTGGCGCTACCCCTGGCACTCGGGGCGGTTGTGTTCGGGCGTTTCTATTTGCCGCCGCGCGCGCGGGCGTGGGTGCGCGGCGCCATAATCGTCCTCGCCGGAATTCCATCGGTCGTGTTCGGGTTATGGGGTTTGGTGACCCTGGTGCCGTTGATCGCTGCGTGGCAACCGCCCGGCGCCAGTTTGCTCAGCGCCAGCATTGTGCTCGCCATCATGATCACGCCGACGGTTGCACTGTTGAGCGATTCCGCGCTGGAGCATTTTCCCCGCGAACAAGTCATGGCAGCCCGAGCACTCGGACTTTCCAATTGGGCTATTTGGTTCCACGTCATGCTCCCTGCCCGCAAGCACGCACTAGCGACCGCGGCCGTGCTGGCCACTCTACGCGCACTGGGGGAAACCATGGCGGTGTTGATGGTGGCGGGAAACGTGCCGGCGCTGCCAACGAGCCTGTCTGATCCAGTGCGCACATTGACGGCCAATATCGCCTTGGAAATGGCTTATGCGGTGGACACGCACCGTGCCGCATTGTTTGTCAGCGGCTTGGTGCTGCTCGTGCTGGTGATGGCGCTCGTGTTAACGCTCGGCGGCAAATCCAAGACGGTGGCGGCGGCATGAGGGCCACGGCGCTGACGAGCAGGCGCTTCAAAAAAGATGCGGTGCTCGCCGTGTTTGGCGGGAGCGCGTTGGTATGTATCGGCGTCGTGTTCGTCGCTATCGTCGGCGAGATGCTATGGCAAGGATTGACGTCGCTGTCTTGGACTTATTTAGTCAGCGCGCCCAGCGAAAGCGGCCGTGGGGGCGGCATCGGGCCCATCATTGTGTCAACGGCCGCCATCGTCGGAATCAGCATGGCCGTGACCGTGCCGCTCGGACTGGCCACCGCAATCTTCTTGAGCGAACTGCCGCGGCAACATCCTCGACTGGCCCGCGTGCTGCGTCAGTGCATCGATGTGCTGGCAGCCACGCCGTCCATCGTCATAGGTTTATTCGGCAGCGTGTTCTTCGCCGTCACACTTGGATTCGGCTTGTCGATTTTGTCCGGTGGGTTGACCTTGGCGTGCATGGCCCTGCCGCTGTTCGTTCGCGTTGCCGAAGCAGGGCTACGGACCGTTCCCGGGAATTACCGCCAGGCAGCGCGGGCGCTGAATCTGAGCTGGACCGGAACGCTGGTTCATATCGTCATTCCCGCCGCACTTCCAACCATTGGCGCCGGGCTGGCGCTGGCCATCGGCCGCGCCGCTGCCGAAACCGCCGCATTGATTTTCACCAGCGGCTATGTCGACCGGATGCCCTCATCGTGGTTCGACTCGGGGCGCGCGCTGTCCGTGCACATTTATGATCTGGCGATGAACGTGCCGGGCGGCGATCAACGAGCGTTCGCGGCGGCGCTGGTGTTGTTGCTGCTCGTTTTCATCATCAATCTCGTCGCCGCAGCGACACTGACGCGGCTGTTCGGCCAGGCGGGGAAATGAGATGAAACCGGCGTCGGAACACGACACCCTGCCCATGCCAGCCAATGTGCTGAGCCTGGATGATCGACGCCGGGATTGGGTTTATGTGGTCGATCGGCTTGGCGTGCGCTACGGTACGCTCGTCGCGTTGCGCGATGTTTCGCTGACCGTGCGTGCCGGACGACTCACCACCATCATCGGGCCGTCGGGCTGCGGCAAAAGCAGCTTGCTGTTGTGCTTGGGCGGATTGATCCAGAGCATTCCGGACTGCACGGTCACAGGTTCGCTGCTATTTCGCGGAGTGCCGTTTGGTCAGAACAGCAGGGAAACGGATGCAATAGGCAACAAGATCGGCTACGTGTTTCAACAACCGGCGCCCTTTGCAACGTCGATCGAGAAGAACATCACGCTCGCGTTGCGGGATCGGGGAATAACCAATCGGGAGATACTGCGGGGAGCGGTCGAGACGAATCTGTCGCGTGTCGGACTGTGGAATGAAGTGAAAGACCGGCTGAAAGCATCCGCCCTGACACTTTCCGGCGGTCAACAACAACGACTGTGCATCGCCCGCGCGCTGGCGCTGTCACCCGAAGTGCTATTGATGGATGAGCCGTGCAGCGCACTCGATCCACTGGCCAGCGGCGCGGTCGAGGAGTTGATCAAGGAACTCAGTCTCGACTACACGGTCGTGACCGTCACCCACAACTTGGCACAGGCAAAACGCATTGCCGACGACGTGGCGTTTTTCTGGGTAAAAGATGGCGCCGGTTGCTTGGTGGAGCATGCGCCGGCTGAAGAAGTGTTTAATTCGCCCAAAGATCGGTTGACGCAGGCGTATGTGAAGGGGATTCGGGGCTAAAGCTGCAGCGCAGACAGGTCATTCCGCAAACGGGCATTGTGTGGGAGCGGTTTCCTACCGCGATTTTTTATGCCCGCTTAAACTCGATGACATTGCCGTCACCGTCGACATTGTCTTTCGCCAACAACTCCGGGACCAACAAACCTAGATGCCCCAACAACACTGGCTCATCGTAACACTCCGAAGCCTTCTCCAGATCCGCAATGCGCTGGCGCAAGACGGTCCAGTTGGTCTCCATCGATTTGGCCAAGTGAATCTTTTTGTGCGGCGTCGCTGACAGACTCTCCTGCTCGTAGAACAGCTCTTCGTACAGTTTCTCTCCGGGCCGCAGTCCCGTGTAAATAATCTCGATGTCCTTGCCCGGCGTCTTGCCCGCCAGGCGAATCATCTGCTCCGCAAGATAAGTGATCTTGATCGGCTCGCCCATATCCAGCACGAAAATCTCGCCGCCCTTGCCCATAACGCTGGCTTGCATGATGAGCTGACACGCCTCGGGGATGGTCATGAAATAGCGGGTGATCTCCGGGTGCGTAACCGTAACCGGCCCACCCAACTCGATCTGCTTTTGAAACAACGGCACGACACTGCCGGCGGAGCCGAGCACGTTGCCGAATCGCACGGTGATGAACTTTGTCTTGGACCGCGCGCTCAGTGCCTGGCAAAACAGCTCAGCAACTCGCTTCGACGCACCCATGACGTTGGCCGGTCGCACCGCTTTGTCGGTGGAGATCATGACGAAGGTTTCGACGCCATGCTTGTCCGCCGCCTCGGCCAGCAGCTTGGTGCCGAGGATGTTATTGCGTACCGCTTGGCGCGGATAGGACTCGAGAATCGGTACATGCTTGTAAGCCGCGGCGTGGAAAACAACGTTGGGTCGGTGGGTGCTGAGCACGTGCTCGACGGACTCGGAATCGCATACGTCACCCAGATGGCAGCTCATCGCAAGATTGGGAAACTCCCGCCGCAGCTCCATCTCGATACTATATATATTGAACTCGCCGCGCTCGAACAGCACCAGCTCCTTCGGACCGAGGCAGGCGATTTGACGGCAGAGTTCGGAGCCAATGGAGCCGCCACCGCCGGTTACCAGGACGGTCTTGCCGACCAGGCCTTCGGCTATTTTGCGCCAATCCAGAGAGACCGGTTCGCGGCCGAGGAAATCTTCTAGGGAAACTTCGCGCAAGGCGCCGAGTGGGGAACGCCCCGATACCACGTCCTGCAGGCGAGGCAAGGTGCGGAAGGGAACGCCGGATTGTTCACATAGTTCAACTACGCGCAACATCTCGCGGTTGGTGGCGGAGGGGATGGCGATGACTATCACGTCGACTGACAGATCCTTCACGACTCGCGGCAGATCGGCGATGGTTCCAACGACCGGGATTCCATGTACCTTCGCTCCACGCAGTTGGCGCTTGTCGTCGACAAATCCAACCGCGACGTATTCGCCGTCGCGCTGCATATCGCGGGCAAGCATTTCGCCAGCGCGGCCGGCGCCGATGAGCAACACGCGCTGTCGCTTGCCGGCGCTGCGGGCGATGAGACCGTGGTCTTTCCACATGCGGTAGATTAGGCGGGGGGCGCCGAGGAGGAAGACCAACAGAATCGGGTAAAGCAGCAATGTGGATCGAGGAACACCCTCAAGCCGATTCAAGACAAACAGGCACAACAAGACGGCCAAAACACCTAATGTCGCGGCGCGGGTTATGTTCCATAGGTCGGGAATGCTAGCGAAACGCCAGAGGCTTCTATAGAGACCGGTCGCCCACAAAAGAGAGCTTTGAACCACTAAGACCACTGGAAACGTCTGTAAGGCAGGTCCAATGAGAATGTCTGCCATGGAGAAATTGAATCGGGAACCGTATGCCAACGTCCACGCCACGGTCACCATCACCATATCATGCACAACCACTGCACTTCGGCGCAGCCGGAAACCAAAAATCCCTTTCATCGAGGATCTCGTCCTTTCTCATATGAGAAAATCGTATGCTTGCAATCCGCCCAATATCGACCGCCACCCCGATTATAGTCCATAAGCACGACAACTGCGGCCAAAATCATTCGGAACTGGCCAACAAATGAAGCGCCATTTTCTCCAACTGCTCATCGACAGTAAACGGGGGCTCCCAATTCAGAACTCGGCGTGTCTTACTGATATCGACTTCCAGCGAACCCAACAGTCGTCGTGCCATGTCATCTTGCCCGATCAATGCCGCACCCGCCATCACGACTGCCGCCGGAACCGGGATCAAACGAGCTGGCTTGCCCAACGCCAATCCCAGCCGCTGAAGCAAGTCGGTCGTCGATAGATCCTCACCGTCACTCACCAAGAACGTCTGATTTGCCGCTGCCGGATTGCAGACTGTGGCTACAATCAAATCCGCGAGGTTATCCACCCCAACAAAGCTGCGTCGGTTGTCAATTGCACCTAACGGTAACGGAAGTCCTTTTCGAAGCCATCGAGCCAAACTCAAAAAATTTGCTTTGACACCCGGGCCGTAGACCAACGGAGGTCGGATGATAGCGACCTCCAGGGGGGTTTCGAGCGAAATCTGCGACAACCCAATCTCGGCTTCATATTTCGAGATGCTGTATGGGTCGGAAGGTGCCGGCGAATCATCCGCAGCATATGGCCGCCCGCCCTCTGTCCCATCTCCGTTGACTTTAATTGAACTAACAAAAATAAATCGCCGCACACCAACCAGGGCTGCTTGGCGTGCCAGGTTGAGTGATCCACCCACATTGACGCATCGATAATCGCTTAATAGATCGACCCGTGTTTCACGCATGACGTGTACACGCGCAGCAAGGTGTACAACTACATCTACGGAGTCCAGCGCTCGCTCCCAGTCGGTGCTCCCGTCGACCTCGCCCACAGCAACTAAATCGCTGGGTAGCGCCGCGTTCGTTGCATACCCGTCTATGGACCGCATGTGCCGGACGGCGCCACGCACCGTGTATCCGGCTTCTGACAAAGCGCCGCAAACAGCACGCCCGACGAAACCGTTAGACCCAGTAACCAATACGCGCGGCGCTCTCACGCGATGCACCAAGCGCTGCTGTGATCGCACCCCCTATGGCAGGCGATCAGTCTTGGATGTTCCGCTCGTACCATGATCCCGCCTTAAGGCTATGCATAGTCCGCTTCTTAAACGATTTGAACGGCAGCGTTTCGCTCAGTGTGCGTATACCAGATTGCTTGGGCGCATTCGACAATCCGGAAAGACTTCCGTTTACAATAATGCGACAGAACCTTCCGTTGCTACAATTCGCTGGATGCATTTCTGAGATACCAACCTCTAGAACCAAAGTTGTCAAAACCTGTTTTTTTGTGTATAAACACTATCGGTCGCAAATTCACGTCCCAGTTTGCATTGCGCGCTTCTCTGGAAGGAGTTGTGAACGTGCGAGGATCAATTTTGGGTGGATCGCGGTCCTTACCCCCTAGGTATGAATTAGCGAATTTTTCTCCACTGGATCGACAAACTAGTGACCCCGATATTGAATGGACAGCGTTTGAAATATACATGTTGTATAAATAACTAAATTTTTGAGCGTAGTAGATAATATGTGCGCCATAACGTGACCTGTGGTTAGGACCGGCGAAAACGGTAGTTTTTCTTTCCGTCGGACGGAATAGCTGCTCAAACTAACGCAATCTTTGCCGGCTAGGAATACAATGTAAAGTTAATTGGCCGCTGCGGTCACACCCAAGTCAGGCATTGTCAAAGAGGTACGCATGATCAAGAGTTTTCCAAAAGTACTGACGCGGTATCTTACGGAGAAACCGTTGGTGGTAGTAGATGTCGGCGCAGCTGGCGGCATCCAACCCCTTTGGCACGGTAACAACCTTGAGCAGTATTGTCGGTATTTCGGCTTTGAGCCAAATCAGAACAATTTTGACCGCCTCAAAGAAGACAACGTGACAAAATTTTTTCGAATGGCCCTGTCGGATAAGAGCGGAACGAAAACATTTCACGCATTTTCAACCGTGGGATCGTTCGTCAAGCGGAACGAAAGAGAAGCTTTGTTTTCCGAGGTATTCGAACCCATCGAAGTTGCCGTTGAAACGCTGGAGCGGTTGAGGGTTGCGGGCACTTTGCCGAGACTGGATGTCATTAAAACAGACTGCGAACGTCACGATTACTTTGTTATCAAAGGCGCAGGCGGCCTGCTTGCAACGGAGGCATTATGCGTAACTTGCGAATTTGAATACTACGGAAATGAGGAAGGCAGCAGATTTCGAGACATTGACTCCCTGTTGACCAATTCCGGCTTTTTGCTTTTTGGCCTTCAAAGCAAGCTCGGCCAATTGGGCGAACTGTCAGGGGGAGACCTACTCTACTTGAAGGACGTCGGGCATATTCTATCTTCGGATTTGAGCGGTGAAGAAAGGAAGGAACAACTTCTAAAGCTGTTCATGATATGCCTCATCCTTGGGCAGCATGTTTACGCCTTCGTGGTTGCGTCCGCGATGGCAGATCATGGGGTTATTACCACCGACGAAACACAGGAACTCAAAACTGCCGTAAAAGGTACAGTCTTCCTGCCCATGGGATCCCCGTTGATACGGTCAGGCTTATGGCTCGCCAATGCACTTTCCTACGTCGGTCAAATACTCTCCGGTCAGAAGTGGGCAAGCAAAGCAGCGCCGCGAACACAAGGGTTGCATCCGTATGCCCAATTGAGTGTAAAGTCATCACTCATTCCCTCCTCATGGCGTGCCCGATACGTCAACCGATTGGAAATTGCGTATGAGCGCTATAAGAAATTAAGGGGAATCGTGTACAACTAAAACACAGGCTAGAGAGCCAATCGCTATGCGCTTATCGAATATGCCGTGGCAAGCGAAAGTCACCGCCAAATTGCTGTTATCGCGAATCCCGCTTCGATCTTCTGTACGGCAAAAGTTGGGCATGTTTCGACACGGCCGAATGACCGATTTGGACTACGCATCCAAGATTTTTAAAAGACACTTTTCACATGCCAGCTTCCCTAGAAAGCACTCGGCATTTGTCGCGCTTGAACTTGGTCCAGGCGACTCCCTGCTATCGGCGCTTATCGCGAAATCCTTCGGAGCGAGCATGACCTACTTAATCGATACAGGCGACTATGCTGTTTCGGATGGGCGCTTCTACCAGGATATGCTTAAAAAAGTAGCCGTCGAGGGTTTTTCCGACGTTACGAGACGTCAAATTACTGATCGGAGGTCTTTTCTTTGTGCATGCGACGCCACGTATCTGACGCGCGGCGTCGAGTCATTCTCGGAAATTCCCGATGCGTCTGTCGACTTCATTTTTTCGCAAGCCGTCCTTGAGCACGTCCGGCATGCAGAATTTGAAGAGTTTATTCGGCAAATGCGCCGCGTGCTTCGAAGCGACGGCGTTTGCTCACACCGGATCGACTTGCGTGATCACTTGGGCGGCGCATTGAACAATCTTCGATTTTCATCGCGCGTGTGGGAATC
>JAKACW010000012.1 GCA_021821045.1 Pseudomonadota bacterium | reverse complement strand
AAAACGAAACCAGACCTACGAACTGAACGAGTTTTTTATTCATTCTTGCTTCCTAACGTCGCTGAGTTGAGACAGTGCGCGGCGCAGGCGAAACAGCCCGGCCGCGTGATCGGTGAGATCTATGGCGCGGCCGGTTAGTTCAAAACGGAAGGCAAAGACGCTCTTTTCGTGGGAGCGGTTACTGTGGGAGCGGATTATTCCGCGATTGACTAGGCTAAGAATCGCGGAATGATCCGCTCCCACATTAGCCTCGCGTTCCTGCTGTGGGAGCGGTTTCCTACCGCGATACTTTCACTACCCTTCCACCGAAATCTTTCGCGGCTGAACCTTCGCATGCTTCGGAATCACGACTTCGAGCACGCCGTTGCGGCAATTCGCGGTGACCTTGTCCGCATCCGCCGTGTCGGGCAGCGTGAAACGGCGATAAAACGTGCCGCGCGCCCGTTCGACCCGCTTGAATGCAGCCTTGCCGCCTTCGGGCTCCTGCACTTTGCGCTCGCCGCGAATGGCCAGGATGCCGTTTTCCATGTGCACATCGATACCCGCCGGATCGACGCCGGGCACGTCGGCCAGCAGCACATAACGATCGGCCGACTCGAGGATATCGACGGGCGGCACCCAATCGCTGGTCGCGGAGGTGTCCGTTCCCGTGCCGGTAATGCGATTGTCGAACATGCGGTTCATTTCATTCTGAAGATCGGTGACCAAGGACCAAGGGTCGTAACGTACGATTGCCATTTCTGTTCTCCTCTGTTAACCCGGAATAGGCCGGTTGTTTGCTTCTGCCGAGGAGATGGGTGCCCGGTGTTGGGATTTCAAGAGCGGGCACGCCACGCGCATAAACCCACCCCCCGAGAACTGGTTAAAAATACGGTAATTTACAACCTCCAAAAACCGCCGTGGGAACTATTGACAGCCCCACGCTGTCGCCGTTACTCTGCCTCTCACCCACTAGATCTTGTGGGCCGCCGCCGAATCAACCATACACCTTGTGGCGTAACGCTCAAGCACCACGCCACAACAATGGACGTTTTTTAACCACAACGGAGGAAGTGGATACATGAAGATTGTACCGTTGCAGGCCGTTTCCGAAGCAAATCAAGAGATTCCCCTCCAGTCCGCCTCCCACGACATTTGGGACAAAAAATACCGGCTCAAAAAGAAGGACGGCACGCCGGTAGACGACACCATTGACGACACCTACAAGCGCGTGGCCAAGGCCCTCGCCGACGTCGAAGAGACCGAAGAAAAACGCCAAGAATGGTATGACAAGTTTCTCTGGGCGCTGCGTCGCGGCGCCATTCCCGCCGGCCGCATCACCTCCAACGCCGGCGCGCTGGCCTACAAACCGGCCACTTCTACTATTAATTGCACGGTCTCCGGTACGGTCACCGATTCCATGGACGACATTCTGCAGAAGGTGCATGAAGCGGGGCTTACGCTCAAAGCGGGTTGCGTCGCGCCAGGAACGCTGGTGCGTACCGAACATGGGTTGGTAACCGCCGATCAAGCGGTCAGCGAGCAGCATGAACAAATTCTGTGCTACGACCGCGACACGGGTCGTTTCGAGATGCGCCGGATCGAGCGCCATCTCACCACTCAGGTTTCGCGTGAGGAAAACATCGAGATCATTTCCAACGGCGTTTCACTCAAAACGTCCATCAAGCATCCGGTACTGGTCTACCGCGACGACAAGCTGCAGTACGTCCGTGCCGACGATGTGCACAGTGATGACGCACTCGTTCATCATCAATTCTCCTGGACCGCGGACATGGCGCGCTGGATGGAAGCGTGGTTCGTCGGCGCCCATCTTGGGGATGGCAGCGCCTATGAAAAGCGTCACGCTTACAAGCCCTCGCGCCAAGCATGGGCCGAGCGAGCCAAGGCTCACGGCCGCAGGCTCGTTTTCAAGATCCGCGCGGCGGAACGCCAAGTGGTCGAGCGTTATGCCGAATTTTTCGCCGGGTTCTGCAATGCCCAGGCTCAAGTTGTCGCTACGGCAACGGCCAACGGCACCCCAGTTTGGGATTACACCGTCGCGAGCTTCGAATCGAGCCGCGCAGCGGCGTTGATCGACGATCAAATCGGGAAAAAAACTGATCACCTGCGCGTCCCAGGCTGGATTGCTCAGCAGCCGGACAAATATTTCCTACCGTTCCTGGCCGGCCTCATCGACACCGACGGCACCGTGTCCACGGACTGCGGCAGCGCCACCATTGCCGCGGCCAATCGCGACTTCCTGGCGGAAATCAAGTCGTTACTGGGCTTATTCGGCGTCCATGGCGGCATAACCGTTCGCAAAGCACGCGAACACACCCTCAACGGCAACGTCGTTCGCGACAGCGGCGGCGCCATGCTGAAGATTTCCGATTCAGGATTCTTGCTGAAAGTCGCGGAGTTCATGGCCGACGACGGCAAGCGCGAACGGATTCGCCAGCACGCCAGCCAGGCCGGCCAATACGACAAGTATGTTATGACCGAAGCGTTGCGCGGAGCACTCCAAGCCGAGTGCGCTGAACTTCCCCACCTCGAACGCCAGAAGATGGGCTTTTATCATGACTACCATCAAGCTCGCGTTATCACCCGCGTTTGGCTTGATCGTTGGGAGCAGCGATTCCCGCACCTTGGCGACCTGATCGCGAAAGTCCGCACGCTGCGACCGGTCGAGTCTATTCGCCGCAACCTGGGCTTGTCGGAAACGTTTTACGATTTCACGGTGGAAAAACACAACAACTATCTTGCCGGCAATAACGGCCTGATGGTTATTCATAACTGTGGCATCGGTTACGAATTTTCCACACTTCGACCAAGGGGTGCGTACGTCTCCGGCGCCGGCGCCCACACCTCCGGGCCGCTGTCGTTCATGGATATCTACGACAAGATGTGCTTCACCGTGTCCTCTGCCGGCGGCCGTCGCGGCGCGCAGATGGCGACCTTCGATGTCAGCCACCCCGACGTGGCCGACTTCATTCGCGCCAAGCGGGAAGACGGCCGGCTGCGCCAGTTCAATCTCTCGTTGCTCATCACCCGAGAATTCATGGAAGCGGTGAGGAACGACCAGCCGTGGAAACTCGCTTTCCCCATGTCGCGCAAGGAGGCCAAAGGCATCGACCTGCACAACCCGGAGAAAGTCGTCTGGCGTGAGTGGCCGACCAAAGACAACTACGTCGCCAACGACGAAGGGTTGGTCGCCTGCAAGATCTACAAAACCCTGCCGGCCCGCCGCGTGTGGGACATGATCATGACCTCCACCTACGACTTCGCTGAACCGGGCTTCATTCTTATTGATCGCGTCAACGAGATGAACAACAACTGGTTCTGCGAGAACATCCGCGCAACAAATCCTTGCGTTACGGCGGATACGCGCCTGCATACCCAGTTCGGCATGATTCCCATCGGCGAACTCTATCAATCGGGCGCCAAGCTGGAAGTTACCGTCGACAAACGCGCATTGGGTCATGCTGACAAGGGCACTGAATTGCGCTCGGCCGTTCCGGCTTTCATGACCGCCCACGACGCGGATGTGTTTCGTGTCAAAACCGACGCCGGCTACGAGATCAAGGCGACGGAGTGGCATGACTTCTACACCACCCGCGGCAAGATTCCGTTGAAGGATCTGCAACCGGGCGACGAGATTCTCATTCAGTCCGGCAAAGGGCAGTTCGGCAACCAGGGCACGGAACAACTTGGCTTGTTGCTGGGCATGATCACCGGCGACGGACATTTCACCAATCGCGGCAAGGGCGAGGAAGCGGCCATCGTCAATTTCTGGGGCGAAGACCGCGCCTTGGCACCGATGATTGCTGAATACGTCAACGCGATGATCGCCCACGTTTCCGATCGATCGCGCAACTACACCGTAGCGCCCGTCGCCGTTCCCGAACGCAACCACGTCTTCATTCGCTCCGTTCTGCTGGCGCGCGTGTTGGCGTATTACGGTTTCACTCGGGAATCCAAGCTGCATGTACCGGAAGTCGTCTGGCGCGGATCGGAGGAATGCGTCAAAGCGTACTTGCGCGCGCTGTTCCAAACCGACGGCACCGTGAACATCTCCGGCAAGAGCCAAAGCTGCTCCGTGCGGTTGGCCTCTTCCCACGAAAGCCTGCTGCAAGACGTTCAAATGTTGCTGGCGAACTTCGGTATCTACAGCGCGGTTCGCAAGCGTCGCGAAGCCGGCCAACGCGTGCTGCCCGACGGCAAAGGCGGCAAGAAGCAATACGCCTGCCGCGCCGACTATGAACTCATTGTTGATGGCGAGTCCCGCGATCGCTTCATGGCGGAGATCGGCTTTCTGCTCGACTATAAGAACGACAAGTACACCCAGTGGGCGGCGGATCGTCCGCTGCGCAAGACTCAGTCGTTCACGTCCAAGATCACCCGCATTGAGCATATTGGACGCCAACCGGTGTACGACACCACCCAAGCCGATCACAACACCGTTATTTTCAACGGTATGGTCACAGGGCAATGCGGCGAGCAGCCTCTCCCGCCCTATGGTTCTTGCTTGCTCGGCTCAGTGAACCTCACCAAGTTCGTGCGCGATGCGTTTACCGAGAACGCCCACTTCGATTGGGACGAATACCGCGAAACCGTCGCCGTGTTCACCCGCATGTTGGACAACGTAGTGGAGATCAACGGCCTGCCATTAGAAGGTCAGCGTCAGGAGATTCACCGCAAACGCCGTCACGGCATGGGTTATCTCGGGCTGGGCTCGACCCTCACCATGTTGAAGATGAAATACGGCTCGCCCGAGTCCGTCGAGTTCACCGAACGGGTCACCCGCGAGATGGCGCTGTCCGGCTGGCAGGTGGCGTTGGAACTGGCCAAGGAAAAAGGCCCGGCGCCGATCATGAACGAAGTGTTCGACGTCACGGCGGAAATGCTGCGCAAACGCCCCGACATGGCCAACTACGGTTGGAAAGTCGGCGACAAGATCGAAGGCAAAGTGCTGCACGCCAAGTTCAGCCGCTACATGCAGCAAGTGGCCGAGTACGAGCCCGCGCTGGTGGAGGCCTTGAGCGAAGTGGGCGCGCGCTTTACCCATCACACCAGCATCGCGCCGACGGGAACGATCTCGCTGTCCCTGGCCAACAACGCCAGCAACGGCATCGAACCCAGCTTTGCCCACCATTACTTTCGCAACGTCATCCGCGAAGGCAAAAAGACCAAGGAAAAGATCGACGTCTTTTCCTACGAATTGCTGGCCTACCGGGTGTTGATCAACGAGAAGGCCATGCCCATGTCGGACAAGGCCGACGAGAAACTGCCCGACTACTTCATCTCCGCCGACGACGTGACGCCCAAGCAGCACGTCGATATTCAAGCCGCGGCGCAGAAGTGGGTGGATTCGTCCATCTCCAAAACGGCCAACGTGCCCACCGATCATCCCTACGACGCCTTCAAGGACATTTACTTGTATGCCTATGAAAAGGGGCTCAAGGGCTGCACCACCTTCCGCTTCAATCCCGAAGCGTTCCAAGGCGTGCTGGTCAAAGAGAAGGATTTGGAAAACACCGTCTACCGCTTCGTGCTGGAGGATGGCACGGTCGTTGAAGCCAAGGGCAACGACGAAATCGAATACGACGGCGAAACTCACACCGCCGCCAACCTGTTCGACGCCCTGAAAGAAGGCTACTACGGGAAGTTCTAACGAATCGAATATCAGGAGCGAAGCATCATGGCCATCAAAATCGACAAGAAAATCGTTAAGTACAACGTCGCCAACAAGGAAGAGGAAGCGAAGAAAGCCGCGCCCGAGCCCGTCGCCGAAAAACCGGCGCCGGTGAGCAACGTTATTCACATGCACGAAAAAGTCGAGCGGCCCGACATGCTGCTCGGCTCGACCTACAAAATCAAAACGCCGTTGTCGGAACACGCCCTGTACGTGACCATCAACGACATCATCCTCAACCCGGGCACGGAACACGAGCTGCGCCGCCCCTTCGAGATCTTCATCAACTCGAAGAACATGGACCACTTCCAGTGGATCGTCGCCTTGACGCGCATCATCTCCGCCGTATTTCGCAAAGGCGGCGACGTCACCTTCCTGGTGGAAGAGCTGAACGCCGTGTTCGACCCCCGTGGCGGCTATTTCAAGAAAGGCGGCAAATTCATGCCGTCACTGGTCGGCGAACTGGGCGAAGCCATCGAAACCCACCTGCGCATGATCGGCCTGATCAAAGACAAAGATCTGGATGAGCATCAAAAGAAACTCATCGCCGAAAAACGCGCGCAATACGAAAAAAGCGTCAAAACCGCCGAAGCCAGCGCCTCCAGCGAATTTCCCGACGGCGCCCAACTGTGCATCAAGTGCAACACCAAAGCCATGATCAAGATGGACGGATGTATGACGTGTTTGAATTGTGGGGAGTCGAAGTGTGGGTAGGGGTGGGTGGTGTACACAATACTTGGGCGATCTTCGTCTGCGCTAAGAGTTACATTTTTCTGCATACCTTGGCTCGTTTAGCAGCGTACCTGCTACCGTGTACACGGCAATAGTGTGTACAGAAGTGGTTTAGACGGCAAGCTCTCAAGAATCCGCGAGGGTCAGGTCTTCACCGGTGCGCCTCCGACGCCGACACTCCGCACAACGCAAGACCTGACCCCATGTGCTGGCATTTCGGCAGGAAATCATCCGTTGTCAGAAGGCGCTGTAGTCCGGGCTTATCTACGCGAGTCGCTATGCCGGCCAAAACGGCACGTAACTCACAACCACTGCAGCCACATAAAGCCCGACGCCATATGCTGCATGGGACATCAAGCTTCTCACTCTGGCCTGCGTCGGATTGGGCGCTTTCGCCGCGGCGATACCAAGCCCAAAGGACGGCTGCATCACGAGGTACGGAATGAGCACGGTTCCCACACCCACCACCAACGCCGGCAACAATGACGGGTGTTCAAGCCAACGGCCGGACGTTGGGATGACGAGAATAAAGGCATAGACCACGCCAGTCAGGTAGTGCACGATCCAACCGATCGTGCACTCTGCCGGTCTTTTTGCCGCTGAGGCAATGTTGGCGTGTTTGAAGATGCCGGCGGGCATGTAACTGAACCAACGGCCGACAAAACAATAGTTGGGCGGAGCGATGCCGAAGCCACGCTGCATGAGCAGCGCCCAAACATCCATGATAAGGGTCGCGCCCGCACCGACGAGGACTCCGCCATAAATATGGAAGGGTTCAAGGTTCATAAAATTGCACCGTATTCGTTCATTCTTGTCGACAGAAAACCGCCACCGACTTGCGGACCACTGGCGTCACCGCAATGATTGTCGGGAAAGCGACCGCGAAGGCAAACGCCCAGGCCTTCAGCCAGATGGCGACAATTCCGTCGACCAGTCCGACGTTGAAGACCGAAATAATGAGCGACATGATGCTCGACATGAGCAGGGACATGAAAAAGGAGAACACGTAGCTGCTGTATTTTTTTGGAATCACGTTCACTTCCTCTATTGAGTTTGGCTTGTGCTCTTAATATCCGCCTTGACGGGACATAAATCCAATTTATAGTTTGCATATCTCACATCATCCTTCGTAATGTGTATAACCGAGGCGCTGAGCGGCATGAAAAGCCAGGAACTGACATTGTTGTATGTGTTCGATGCCATTATGACCGAGGCATCGGTCACTCGGGCGGCAGACCGGTTGGGCATGACCCAGCCCGCCGTATCCAACGCGGTTGCTCGCATGCGTGACGTCTGGCATGACCCTCTGTTTGTTAAGAAAGGCCGTCAGATTGAGCCCACCGCTTTTGCCCTAAGCCTGTGGGAACAAGTTCGCGATGCGCTGCATCAGTTGTCCGCCGCGGTTGAGTCGAGCGTTTTTGAGCCTGCTACGTCGCGCCGCAAATTTCGCATCGCCCTGACGGATGTGTCGGTGGATCTGTACTGGTTGCCGCTCTTCACCAAGATAACCCGCGTCGCCCCGCTGGTGGATCTGTATGCCGTGCCTTTCACTCAAATGGGCGCGGTGGATCAACTGCGTGAAGCGAGCATTGATTTGGCCCTAGGGCCGCAGGGGCCGCCCGATCGCAGCGTGCGTTCAAGTTTGCTGTTTGCAGGCGACTTCAAGCTGGTGATGCGCAAGAATCATCCGCTAGCGGGCAAGGCGGTCTCAATGCGGAATTTTCTCGCCGCCCGCCACCTGCTTGTGTCCCGATCCGGCGACGCCCAGGACTATGTGGATAGGGCATTGCAGCGCGATGGGCTGCAACGGCGGGTGGCCGTGACTGTAAACCATATCGCTGCCGTTCCGAAGCTGTTAACCCACAGTGATTTGATCGCGGTGGTTCCCCAGCGGGTGGCGGATACCCCCGAGTTTCGTTCCAAGTTGTGGGTAACGAACTCGCCGGTTTCAGTCGACCCAATTCCGCTCTATTTGATGTGGCATGCCCGACTCGACCGTGATCCGGGGTTGATTTGGTTGCGCGGACTGGTGGGAGAAACGGTGAAAGGGCAGCAGGAAAAGTGAAACGAGCTGGGCTAGGTCGCCACGCTCACCGCACTCTGCGCCTCCCTGTCCGGCGCCACGCTATTCCCCGCCAACTCCCACGGACCAGGCTGCCCTTGCAGCTTCCACGACACCCAATGCCGCGCCATGGAAAACAGATTGGGCTTGACCAAGCGATTGAACTTCAGCAGCGACTTCACCGTCTGCTGCGGTGTCCAAAAGTTGCGCTTGATCTGTCTGGCGAGCTGGAGAATATCTTTAGCGCTGAGTTCATCGGAATAAACGCGCTTGGAGTCGGGATCGATATAGTAGCCCGGCGTGGCCAGCACTTTCGCGGTGAGCGGCTCCGGGCCACGGCAGCGTAGCGGATGAATCATGATCGAATCGAGACCGATGCTACGGGCGAAATCCGGGATCTGCAGCATTTGTTCGCGGGTCTCGCCAACGTTGCCGATGATGAAGTTTGAAACGAAAAACATCGGCACGTGGCGAATCTTGGCAAAGGCTTTTTCGATCGTGCGGCGGGTGAGATCCTTGTCCAGAAACTCGAGCACATGATCATGCATGGACTCGATGCCAAAGGTTACATAGCGGAAGCCCGCTCGGGCCATTTTCTCCACGGTTTTGGGGCGCATCCCCATGTTGATCCGCGTTTCGATGGCAAACGTCTTTTTGATACCGCGCTCGAGCAAGACATCGCATAGTTCCTCCATGCGATCGGGGCGGTGAAAGGCAAGATCGTCGACGAAAGTCACGAAGGACGCGTCGATCTGCTCCAACTCATCCGCCACCGATTGCGCCGAGCGCGCGTTGTAGGCAATCTGCCGCCCTTGGGAATCCCTGTTGAAGGTGCAAAACGCGCAGCGGAAGGGGCAGCCGCGCGAGCTTTGAATGGCGTCGGTGGTTATCCCCAGATTGAGGCCGTCCCGTCTTATCGCGCCGTATCTCGCGCGACGCAGCGAACGATCCGGCAGCGGATAGTCCGGAATCGGGCCATAGGGCGGCATCGGCGTTTCGTGATACGTCTCGTCCTTGACGAAGGACACGCCCGACACGTGCTCGGCGGAACCGCGCTCGACGAAACTGAGGAAACGGCCATCGTCCGGCCCGGAAAACACAATGTCCAGGCGGTCGTCCTGCGGCGCGGTGACCAGGGCTTGACGATTCTGCTCCGCAAAACGGCCGCCAGCCACAACAGTCACACCGGGTCGACGCTTTTTGATCGACCGCACCATGGCAAAAACCTGAGGCAACGGCATATCCCAGAGAAAACTGAGCGCGACGATATCGGTGTCTGGGGGCAACTGTTCTTCCCAGTCTTTATCGAAGCGCCGGTCGATTAGAAATCGTTTGGGAATGATGTCGCGAACACTGGCAGCGACCAGTTCTAAACCCAATGGCGGAAACATTCGATCGAAGCGCGACCCGTCGCCATCGTCAGGATAGATAAAACAGGCGGAACTGAAAGCGGACATATCCTCTCTCCTCCGTAAATCGTGACGAAAGGTAGCACCGCGCTAATCACGTTTCAAATGTTTTTTCAATTAGGATTCGCCACACGATTCCGCGCCGAGACAAACACGACAATGCTCAAGCCAGGGAGGCCGCCCCAATGGCGCTCCAGGCGTCAAGTCCACCGACGCTGTTTTGTGACGCGCCGCACAATCCGAGAATCGCAGAAACTCCAACGCGCGCGCAAAGGCGGCTCCTGCGTGTTTCCCGGCAATCCCAGTGTTCACAGCCTGGCCCGTTCACCCGATACATCGGTAACAAGATTCCCGTTACACATGGATAACCGTCATGTCTGTAGCCAAGCAAGAAATCGACATTAGTCTCGTTAAGCGCTTCTCGCCCCTCGATGAGCTTGATCATGACAAGCTGGCCGAGTTGGCGGCGAAGTCATCGGTTCTCCAGTTCACCAAGGGAGACACGGTGTCGTCCAAGATGGCGAAGAACGCAATGATATTTCTGCTTGCCGGAACCGTCGACCGCGCCGCTGGCACGGCGGAAGCGGAAACCATCAAAGCTAAAACCGATCGCGCTCGCCGCGCCGTCTTCTCGCCAAACGACCGCACTCGCGTGATAGCGAAAAGCGATGTAACCGTATTGTGCATCGATAGCGACTTGCTCGATCTCCTGCGCAATTGGGGCGACAGCGGGGGCGGTATGGACACGGGGATCGTGGTAGACGAGATCGAATCGAGTTCCGGCGACTGGGTCGACGGATTAATGCGCAGCGACGTGGTCACCAACCTCTCGCCTTCGAGCATCCAAGCGCTGATGGCGGCCATCGAGCCCGTTGATTTCAACGCCGACCAGATCATTTTTCACCAGGGCGATGCACCCGACTATTACTACATCGTCTCCCGCGGCCGGTGCGTCGTCACCCGTCGCGACCCGGGCCTGGATACGGTCGTGGAGTTGGCATCGTTGGGCCCCGGCGGCGCGTTTGGCGAAGAGGCACTGATAACCGATGCGCCGCGCAATGCCACCGTGCGCATGACTGAAAAGGGTATTGTGTTGCGCTTGAGTCGCGGCGAATTCAAAAAGATGCTGGAGCAACCCCTGGTAAGGACTATCGGCGGCGGCGAAGTCAATTCGCTGAAGGCGAAAGGCGCCATGATGTTGTATATCCACGCCGCCAATGACCTTGCGCAATCAGCGGAAGGGCTCAATGTCTCCATGGCGCAGTTGCGCGAGCGGATGAATGAATTAAACAAGGGGCGCTCCTACATCGTTTTGTCTGACAATGACAAACTGAGCGCCGCCGGAGCGTTCCTGCTTAGCCAGAAAGGGTTCAATGTCTGCGTCATCAAGGGCACGGAGAAAATCGAACCCGTCGCCGAACCGCCCAAACCAAGCAGCCGACCGGTCGCGGCACTGCAATCCACCGCGGCCGAAATCGAGAAGGAGCTGGAAGAGATCAAGGCAAAGCTGAGAGAAGAACAACAGAATCACGCCGCCGCCCAGGATCGCGTTCGGGTGTTGGAAACCGATCTGAAGACCACGCGCGCGGGCGCCAAAGCAGCGATTAACGCCGCTGGTGAACTGAAAAGCCGCACCGAAGCCTTGCTACGCCAACAGATCGACGGACTCAACATCGCTTTAAAGCGGGAACAAAATAGCAGCAAAGCGCTCACCAGCGAAAACTCTCGCTTGAATGAGCAGCTGACGGCCACTCAAAGCGAACTTCAGCTCAGCCGGCAACACGCTGAAACCCTTGCGCAAGAAAGCCAGGCACGAGAAGTTGAACTTAACGGAACGATCAATCAATTCCAGGAAACTCTAGAAGAGCAGACAAAAAGCTTCCAGCTGCTTCAAGGTGACTATCAATTACTACAGAACCAACATGTCCAACTTGAAGTAAAACATAAACGGCTGATTGAGGAGAAAGACTCGCTACAACAACAATACGCTGACTTAGATAAGCGTTTTGAACAGCTAACAGAGACGAATCAATCGCTGCAACAGCAACACTCCGCCCTGGAAGCAGATTTCGAAAAACTCACCGACGAGAAACAATTGCTGGCCGCCAAACTCGATGAAGCGAACCAACATCTCCAGCGGCGCGCCGAACTGATAAGCAGCCTGCAAGACGAGCTGAAGTCGATCACCGCCCGCGCGGAAAGCACGGAGCAGTCCCTGGCGACGCTGAAGGGCCAGCATACAGAACTCGAAACGCGCTACGAACAGGGCCAACAGCAGATCTTCGAACTCGACAAGACCCGCTCCGAGCTCTATTTCAGGGTGCAAACGCTTACCAAGGAGTCACAAGATCAAGCGCGGGCCGCGGCTGAACAGCGCGAAACGCTCGAAGGCAAGATCAAGACTCTGAACGATACGCTGGAAGAAACCAAGGCAGCGTTTAGTAAGTCCGAGGCCGACTATAAGCAGAAAATATCTAAACTGTCCGCCGATCTGAAAGGCGCCAAGCAAGAAATCACCCGCCTCACCGAGCTTTCAACCAAGCAAGACACCGACATCAAGACGTTGACAGTCGACCTAGACGCGCTCAAAGCTGCGCACAAACGCCGCGGAATAAAGATCGCGATACTAACAGTGCTTGTTTTGCTGACGGGCGCGGGCGTCGCCGCCAGCCTCATGGGAATCGATTTGCGCAGCGCGGCGATAGCGCTCATAAACCAGGCGGCAAAATTCCACGTTAAAGGTTAGAGTAGACGCGCAGCGAAACCAAGCCTAAGATTAGCGTCGCTTCACTTGCGTTATCCACTCAGTCATCCAATTCGGAGGGATTCACTATGGCAAAGCCTCAGGCCACCGCCAATGTCGGGATTGTTCAAACCAAATCGGCGGCATCATCATCTGCCGCAGCGAGCAAGGCTCAAATGATCGCGGAAGCTGCCTACTACATTGCCGAAAGCCGCGGCTTCCAAGGCGGCGATCCAGTGCAAGACTGGTTGACCGCCGAAGCGCAGATCGAGCAACTGCTCAAGAAAAGACATTAGATCAATCGCAGCGCGTTCTCACACGCCCCGGTGCGATACAGCCGCCTGCGCAGCGCGACATTCAAAAGTGCGCGCTCGCTGGCGGTTGGCACGGCCGCTCATCGCTGCCTTTATTCACGGAATGCATGGCCGATAACAACCCCGACGATATTCGCTCCAACGGGGAGACGGACCCATGCGCTCGATTCACTTGCTCACCCTGGCCTGCTTCCTAACCGGGTGCGCGCTCTCCGGACCGAACGTGTCCCCTGGCGCCGGCGGCTACATGCAGAACGGCGTGATAACCCTTCCAGATGGCGCCCAGTACCGCGGTGATCTTCGCAATGGCCTGCTCCACGGGCGTGGCGAGCTGACGTGGCCCAACGGAGCGACGTATGTGGGCGATTTCGAAAACGGCCTACTGCATGGTCGCGGAACGATGACCGAAGCAAACGGGGCCCGCTACGAGGCGAGCTATCACAATGGGATGCTAAACGGCCACGGCACCCTCGTTACTTCGGATGGGGAGCGCTACGAAGGCGAGTTCGTCGACGACGAGTTGGCCGGCCAGGGTACCTATTGGTTCCGCAACCGCGATAAATATGTCGGCCAATTCTCGAACAACAAGGCCGATGGCGAAGGGTTGTTCATCTACGCCAATGGCACCGTCTACAACGGGCGACTGCGGGACTGGCGCTTCGACGGCCCCGGTATGCTGGCCACCGATCAAGGAACCTACTACGAGGGAGAGTTTGGGGACGGGAACTTTCATGGCGAAGGCGAATTCGTAGCGCAAAGCGGTGTTCGCTACATCGGTGAGTACCGCGAGGGAGATCTCAATGGACACGGCGTCATTCACTACGGGCAAGGCGTCGTCTACAGCGGCGAAGTCATCAACTGGCAGCCTCAGGGCTGGGGCGTCATGGTGCTGCCTAACGGCGCATGGTACGTGGGCGAATTTCAAGATGCGCGGTATTACGGCCAAGGCACGTTCTATTATGACAACGGCGATGTCCATGTCGGCCAGTTCGAGGATGGTTTGTTTCACGGCGCGGGCACTCTGCACTACCTCGCGCCCAAGGGTCGAAAACCGACGCTCGTCGGCAAGTGGGAATACGGCCGCTATGTTTCGGAAGATGAAGAACAGCTCGCGGGACGGTCCGAAGGGGACAACACGCCTAAGGTCGACACTGAGTGGGTCTTATTCAACCAGCATCACTACTTGAACGATCACCTGGCCCGGCTGCGGCAGTCTCGCGCGGGCGAGGTCGATATGTACTTTCTTTCGTTTGGGAGCTACGCCGAACAAGATGTATTCATGAAAGAAGTGCTCTACACGGAGAAACTGTTCCGCGAAAACTTTCATGCCGACGGCTATACGGTCAGCATGATCAACAACCCCGCCACGGCGGAAAGGTATCCCTTGGCCAGCGAAACCAATCTGCGCCTCGCGCTAGACGCCCTCGCCAAGAGCATGAACACGGATGAAGACGTTCTATTCATGTACTTGACCGGTCACGGATCGAAGAAGCGGGGCCTAAGCGTCTCCTTTGGTGATGCTCCGTTTCGCGATCTCTCGCCGGATACCCTTGACCGGCTACTGGACGACGCGGGCATCAAGTGGCGCGTGATCGTCGTGTCGGCTTGCTACTCAGGCGGCTTCATCGAACAACTTAAGGACGCCAACACCATGATCATGACGTCGGCGCGAGCGGACCATGTGTCCTTCGGCTGCAGCGACGACGCCGACTTCACCTTCTTTGGCCGAGCCCTGTTCGCCAACGCGCTCGCCAATCCCTCAGTGCATTTCGAGGAGGCCTTTCACAAGGCGAAAATGCTGATCGACGAATGGGAGAACGAGGAGAACTACGACCACTCCGATCCCCAGCTTTACGTCGGCGAACGTATCGAGACCCAACTTGGCGAGTGGCGAGAGAGGTTAAGCGCGCGAGCCAAAGAAGCTGGCGTTCAAGCAAGAAGCGATGCCCCGATCCGCGGCCAAACCGTAAATTGAAAGCAATCCAAGACCCCGCGTGGCCGTACCACTCACGCCGCTTGCTTGGCGGTAATTGTCGCCACGAAACTTTGCAGCGCATCGCCGAAACGATCGCGACGAACGTCCTCGGTCATCACGGAGAATTTTGCGACGGCGGGATTGGGCAGCAGCGCTTCCATGCGCTCGAAGGCGCGCGCTGGCAGAGAGCGGCCGCCGTGGGTAAGGAACAAGCCCACGTTTTTGAATTGCTTGCCGCGCTCGGTTAAATAAGAACAGATCGGCACGGCTGGAATGCCGGTCCAGATCGGAGCACCGACCACGATCAAATCGTAGACATCAGATTTCGTCGGCGGAATGTCGATGGTCGGCAGGTTGCCGCGCGCGCCATCGAAGCCGGCCCGAAAATAGCCGAGGATGCCGCGGCGGTAGCGATCGCATTTTATTTCGGACAACTCGCCCTGCAGTGCGTCGGCAAGGGCTTCGGCGACTTTGCGGGTGTTGCCCGTTAGCGAATAATAGACGACAAGTGTGCGCATGGAGCGAATTATAGTCGTCTCGGGGGGCAAGCAAAGCATTGTCGACATTGACGAACGCTCTGCTGCTGTTTACCTGCCGCTCAACCGCAACTCATGCCCGCTGCGCTCCAGTCTCACTGCGCCTGTTTCTGCGCCGTCGATAGAAATAGACTGAACGAAGCCATTCACTTGGCTGACCGTTTCGGACAGCCACGCGTCGTCCATTTGCGGCGGCACTGGCAAAACCACTCGAATGGACGCAACGGATTTGAACGTCGCCGCATAATGATCATAAAGCACGTATGGGGTTGAGCCGTCTTGACTGGTGGCGAGCGCAACGGCCCAGCTCTCTGATTCCCACACCAAATCTTGCACTGCGAACTCCGGGTCGCCGCTCTTGGCTCGATCCACTTCCGCGGATACCAGGTCTTTCAGACCGACACCTGCCTCATTCTTGCGTCCAAGGATCACGACGTTGGCGCTCGCCGACGCTTGAATCACCGACGGCAGCGGAATACGCAGAACGGTCAGCTCGGTCTGCTCGTGGCTTTTGTGCTGCTGCAGTTCCCAGGCCGGGGGAATAGTAAACACCAAACTGCCGCCGAGTTGTTTCTGTTCGTCGGCGGGCGCCGCCGCGGCAATCGTTGCCAACAAAACGCAGAGCCCTCCCGTCGCTGATTTGATCATCCTCTCATTCCGTTGGTCTTGGGATTAAGGTCGAATCGGCCACTATGATAGCCGATAAGTCCGCTATCCTTACCCCTATGGCCAAACGCACTTCGCACGTTATCGGCATCGACGATGCCCCGTTTCCGCGGGAGCATCGCGGAAACGTGCTCATCGTGGGCGCGGTGTACGCGGGCGCGCGTCTTGAGGGGGTGTTGAGTGCAAAGGTGCGGCGCGACGGCTCCAACGCCACGCGCGCGCTGACGGATCTCGTGCGCAACTCGAAATTCCGACCCCAACTGCACGCGGTACTGTTGCAGGGCATCGCGCTCGCGGGCTTCAATGTGGTGGACATCCACGCATTGCATGACGCGCTAAGACTGCCGGTGCTCGTCATCGCGCGCCGCAAACCGAATATGGCGGCGATCCGCTCCGCCCTGTTGCATCATGTGCGTGGCGGCACGCGCAAATGGGCTTTGATCGAGGCGGCGGGTCCGATGGAACCGTGCGCCGGCGTCTTCGTGCAACGCGCAGGGATAACGCTCGCCGAAGCGGCCCATCTGATTCGCCAGCACGCGAGGAACGGCGTTCTGCCTGAGCCGCTGCGTACCGCCCACCTCATTGCCGGCGGGATTGCCACCGGCCAGAGCCGCCATCGAGCGTGATTTGAGTTGCCCATGGCGCCAGATTCACGCAAACCGAATCCCGCCAACTGGTCGGCGCGCGTCACGCGCGAAAGCGCCGCTTTGGATTTGGAGGAAGGTGTTTTCACCTGGAAGGATCCGCGGCGCATCGCCCAGTCCCTGAGCGCGTCGGCCGAACAGAGCACGCGACGCAAGGCATCGCCGTTCCGTTCCGCCATGTCGATGCTGGTGTTCTACATCAATCGCGCCGGTTCGAATTTGGATGCGCAGCAACGCCAAGTCTTGGAGCAGGCCAAGATCGAACTGCGCAAACTGTACGGCAAACCGTCACGGCGTCCGTAACGCCGCCTCAAGCCGGCGGCCGTGGCACGTTGTCCAACGCGTCCTTCAGCGACGGAAAGAGCGCGGACACATTCTCAATAGGCCTCACCCCGGCGCGTGCGAGGGTTTTGAGCGGTTGAAACTGCAGGTCGGCCAAATAGATCCTGGTATTGGTCTTCTCGCATTTGGAGATCAACTTGTTCAGCGCCGACAGTCCGCCGGCGTCCAAAATGGGCACGCCGTCGAGATAAAGCACAATGCCCTGCTTGTGGTCGCACAGCGTCGCCAATTCGCCGAATATGCGGTCGGCGGCGGCGAAGAACAACGGGCCGCTGATCTTGAATACGCGCCAGCCTTCAGCCAAGGGCTCCGGAACCATGCGCCGATTGTCCGTAATGTCGCTGACTTTCGTCATCTCGGCGATCTCGCGCATAAACAGCAGCGCGGCCATGACGATGCCCACGGTGATGGCGATAACCATGTCGAACAGCACCGTGAGCGAGCAGCAGGTGAGAAACACCCACACATCGCTATGAGGCGCGGTTTTCAGCAAGTGCTTGGCCTTGGGCGCTTCGCTCATGTTCCACGCCACCATCACCAGCAGCGCGGCCATGGCGGGCATGGGAAGATAGGACAACAGATCGGCCAGAACCACCAAGCCCAGCAGCACGACAAAGGCGTGAATCATCCCCGATATCGGAGATTGGGCGCCGGCTTTGTAGTTGGCCGCGGAGCGAGCGATGGCGGCCGTCGCCGTGATGCCGCCGAAAAATGGTGTAACGACATTGCCGATGCCTTGACCCAACAGCTCGCTGTTGGCGCTGTGGCGCGTACCGGTCATGCCATCGAGCACCACGGCGCACAACAGCGACTCGATGGCGCCCAGCATGGCGATGGCGAACGCCGCGGGTAGTAAATCGCGAATCATCTGCCAACTCCACTCGATGGGCGCGCCGCCCGGTCCGGGCTGATTCCACGGCCATTCGAAGGCCGGCAATACCGGCGGAATGCCCTGCCCGCTCGTCCCGTCGGGCAAAAGGTAACTGAAACGCGAGCCAATGGTGTCGACCGCCCAGTCCGGGTCGGACGACACCATCGCCAGTGCGATCACCGTGCCCATCAATAGCGCCGGCAAATGCGCCGGCACCGGCGTTTTCAAGCGCGGCCATAACACCATCACGCCGAAGGTCGCGACAGCCACCACCACGCTGGGCCAATGAACGGCCGGCGCCGATTGCACCAACTGCCAAACTTTCTCGACGTAATGTTCGGGCACTTCGGCGAGGCTCAGACCGAGAATGTCTTTGATCTGCAGCGTGGCGATCACAATAGCGATGCCGGCGGTAAATCCCAGCGTCACCGACTCCGGGATGTATTCGATGAGCCGTCCGAAACGCAGCACGGCGATGGAAATGAGAATCCCGCCGGCCATCAAACTCGCCACCAGCAGGCCGCCCAATCCGTACTTGTGCGCAATAGGAAACAGAATCACGACGAACGCCGCAGTCGGCCCGGAAATACTAAAGCGCGAGCCCCCGGTCAGCGGGATGAGAAAGCCGGCGATGATGGCAGTGTAGAGACCATATTGGGGCGCCACGCCGCTGGCAATCGCCAACGCCATCGCCAAGGGAATCGCGATGATGCCGACGGTGATGCCGGCCATGACATCTTTCCATAATCGTCGCGCTGAATACGGCTCACGGGAAAAACTCTCTCTTAGCGCATGACCGACGCGCAAGGAGAACAAATGGGCACGGTGGGGCATTGAGTGAAACCTCGAAAGACTTGCACAGCAACTAGATACACACTACGTTATCGTAAAAATCTAACGCAATGTTAACGGAATTAACACGGGTACGAAGAATGGAAAATAGAACGGCGCGCTTAACTTTACTCATCGACCCGCGCAAAAAACAGATTTTCGAACAGCTCTGCGCGAAGGAAGACGTTACGCCATCGCAAAAGGTTCGGCAATTTATTCGCGAATATATCGAACAAAAATTGGGATCGAATTGGTTGGACCAAGCAAATCAGGACAGCGACAATCCGACGCTGCCTTGAGGTTTGGCGCCTATCGCGCGCCTTCTTCTGCATACTAATACACCATGTTCCGAGTGCGCAGTTTTTGCAAAACCACGTGCCGTGCGTACAATGCCCTCGGGGGAAGGGCGCAAACAAAGTTTTCTTTGTCTGCTTTAACGCAACGTTAAGCGTTCGCTAATCGGTCGTTAAGACTGTCAGCGTAATTTACGCCCATCGCAATTCTTTACCAACGTCAATAACAGGAGAAAATGTCATGAAGGCAAGAAGCATAACCGCACTGGTCGCATCTACATTGCTCGCAAGTTCATTGGCACTCGCCGATACGCCTCAAGGGCTGGAGCGTCCAGAGCAAGGTACCCATGCCGGTCACAGCGTGGAAGTGAAGGGGAAAGTCAAAGTATTTCGAATTCAGGAACCGGGCCTGAACATTGGCACGGGCGCCGATACGCTAAAAGCGGACGTGCTGGTCCGGTTGGATTCCGAGCCGGAAAAAGTCTACGGCATCGCACTGGAGAAAGACTCAGCAGCCAACCGCGAGATGGTGGAGACCCTGCGTCAAGCGTATATCAACAACACGCCGATCACGCTGCAACACCGCATCGCGCCCGGCAAGAACAATCTGGAGATCACGTGGGTCGAACTCACGCGCGAGTAATCGCAGCGGCGGTTCGCAAAAGCGGCGCGGCAACGCGCCGCTTTTTTTCGCCCGAGGATTTCGTTACGAGAAGATGGTGGCTACGCCCCGGATCGAACGGGGGACCCCAGCATTATGAGTGCTGTGCTCTAGCCAGCTGAGCTACGTAGCCGATTGGAAAGGCCGGCATTATACCATGCTGCGCAAGCGGCCTGTAAAGGCGACAGGGTTTACAGACTCCCACAAGAGATTCAGCTACACGTTAAAGCGGAAGTGGATGACATCGCCATCCTTAACGACGTAGTCCTTGCCTTCGAGGCGCCATTTGCCCGCTTCTTTCGCCCCTTGTTCGCCGCCGCAAGCCACGAAATCCTCGTAGGCGATGACTTCGGCGCGTATAAAGCCGCGTTCGAAATCCGTATGAATAACGGCGGCCGCCTGGGGCGCCCGAGCGCCCGTGGGAATCGTCCAAGCGCGCACTTCCTTGACCCCCGCGGTGAAATACGTCTGCAGACCCAGCAAGCCGTATCCGGCGCGAATGACGCGATTGAGGCCGGGCTCGTCCAAACCGAGATCGGAGAGAAACGCGCCCTTGTCTTCGTCCGGCAACTCGGCGATTTCCGATTCGATCGCCGCGCACACGGGAACCACCACGGCGTTTTCCGCCGCGGCAATCTTGCGCACCTCATCGAGCAGCGGATTGTTCTTGAAACCGTCCTCGGCCACGTTGGCGACATACATGGTGGGTTTATTGGTAAGCAGGAACAGCTCCCGCAAGTCCTCGGCGTGATCGGCGATGCCCGGCATGGCGCGCACCGGGGCGCCCGTATCGAGATGGGCTTTGACCGCCTCGAACAAATCCAACTTTTGCTTGGCTTCCTTGTTGCCGCTGCGCGCGACCTTTGCGGTGCGTTGAATAGCCTTTTCGATGGAATCCAAATCCGCCAGCGCCAACTCGGTGTCGATAACTTCGATATCCTCTTTGGGACTCACCTTTCCGGCGACGTGAATCACGTCCGTATCGACGAAGCAACGCACCACGTGAGCGATGGCCTGGGTTTCGCGGATGTGGGCGAGAAATTGGTTGCCCAACCCCTCACCCTTGGATGCGCCCGCCACCAGTCCCGCGATGTCCACAAACTCCATGGTGGTCGGCACGACTCTCTGCGGCTTTACGATCTCGGACAATTTATCCAAGCGCGGATCCGGCATGGGAACGATCCCGACGTTGGGCTCGATGGTGCAGAACGGATAGTTCGCGGCCTCGATGCCCGCTTTTGTCAGGGCATTGAACAATGTGGACTTGCCGACATTCGGCAATCCAACGATTCCGCATTTGAAGCCCATGATGTGTTCTCTTAGATTGGTGTTAGTTGCCATTGGCCGGAGCGTCGGACAGCGGCTTGAATTTGGTGTGCAGCACCTGCATCGACTTCGCCGTGTCGCCGCCCACGATGCGGGCGAGTTCAGACACGGCAGCATTGATGCCTTCGGTGATTAGACGCTCATCCTCGGCGCTCGCCCGGTGCAACACGTAATTGACGACTTGTTCTCGGTCCCCGGGATGGCCGATCCCCAGACGCAGGCGCATGAAATCGGCGCTGCCAAGACACTCGATCAAACTTCGCAACCCATTATGTCCGCCGTGGCCGCCGCCTTTCTTCAAGCGCACCGCGCCCGCCGGAAGATCCAGGTCGTCATGCACAATCAGAATATTCTCCGGGGAAATCTTGTAGAACGATGCCAGCGCGGCGACCGCCTCGCCACTGCGGTTCATGAACGTCGCGGGCTTGAGCAGCCACACGGTTTTACCTGCTAAAACGATTTTGGCAACATCGCCGCGGAACTTCGGTTCGCGAGAGAAGCGTTGGCCCTGGTCGGCAACCACTGTGTCCACCAACCAAAATCCGACGTTGTGACGCGTCGCGTCGTACTCTGGCCCGGGATTGCCCAGACCGACGATGAGGTCGATGGTTGATGCCGTCATCGCCGGTCCGGAATTGAGCAACAGCTAGGCGCTGGGGGCGGCCGGCTGTTCGGCGGCGGCCTCGGCCGCTGCCGGAGCAGCCTCTACCGCTTCCTCTACCGCAGCGCGAGGAACGTGGATGGAGACAACCGGAAGGTCGTGATCAACGCCTTGGACCAAGGCCGCGAACTTAACACCGGCGGGGAGTTTGATGTCCGAGAGGTGCACAGAGTCGCCGATTTCCATTTTAGAAACGTCAATCTCGATAAACTCGGGCAGATCCTTCGCCATGCAAATCACGTCGCCATGATTCATAAGGTGGGTAACGATGCCGCCGCCCAGCTTCACACCCGGGGCCGCTTCTTCGCCGACGAAATGGAAAGGCACGTGCATGCGAATCCGGGTGGTGTCGGAGACGCGCTGGAACTCCATGTGGTCAACCCGCGGTCGAGCCGGATGGCGATGAACGTCCTTCAAGACCACTTTCTCGGGCTTCGAGTCCAAATTGAGGGTCAGAATGTGAGAATAAAACGCCTCATGGGCCAAGTGCTGAACCACGTCGGTGTGCACGAGCGTGATCGCCGTGGGTTCTTTGCCCGCGCCGTACAACACCCCGGGAACCTGCCCGGCGTTACGCAGTCGACGTGAATTTCCCGTACCCAACCCTTTGCGGGTGGTCGCATTAATTTCAAAACTTACACTCATGGCACTCTCCTAAAAAAACTCTTCTCAAAGATCGCGAACGTTTCGCGCTCAAATTAATCCATGTACATGCTGCTGACCGATTCCTCGGCGCTGACCCGGCGCATGGTCTCCGCCAGCATTCCCGCGATACTCAGCTGCCGAATTCTTGAACAGGCGGCCGCCTCCTTGTTCAAGGGCACCGTATCGGTCACCACCAACTCATCCAGCACAGAACTTTCAATGTTCTTCACAGCCGGGCCGGAAAGCACCGGGTGCGTGGTGTAGGCGAAGACCTTATTCGCCCCGCGCTCCTTCAATGCCCGCGCCGCCTCACACAGTGTTCCCGCGGTGTCCACCAAATCGTCGACCAAAATACACGTCCGGCCTTCCACTTCGCCGATGATGTGCATCACCTTGGCTTCGTTAGGCCGCGGCCGGCGTTTGTCAATGATCGCCAAGTCAGCGTCGTCGAGTCGCTTTGCCACCGCTCGCGCCCTGACTACGCCGCCGACGTCCGGCGATACAACGATCAGATCCGGGTACTCTTGCCGCCAGATGTCACCGAGCAACAGCGGCGACGCGTAGACGTTGTCCACCGGCAAATCGAAAAACCCCTGGATCTGATCGGCGTGCAAGTCGACCGTCAACACGCGGTCGACACCCACGCTCGCGATCATATTCGCAACAACCTTCGCCGTGATCGGAACACGCGCCGAACGCGGCCGCCGGTCCTGTCGCGAATAACCAAAATACGGAATCACCGCGGTGATCCGATAGGCAGACGCGCGCCGTATCGCGTCCGCCATCACCAACAACTCGATCAAGTTGTCATTGGTGGGGCGGCAAGTCGGTTGAACAATGAACACGTCCTGACCGCGGACGTGATCCATGATTTCAACCATCACCTCGCCGTCACTAAAACGCCCGACGATTGCCCTACCAAGCGGCATATTGAGATGGCCGACAATCGCCTCGGCTAAGGTCCGATTGGCGTTGCCCGTGAAGACCATCATCTTATTGTCGGGCACCCTTCCCCCTCTTTGGAGCGCATCACCGAGTACCGCCACGCAACGGCGCGTGCGGGCCGTATCTCGATGATTTATTATTCCGAAGCTACATCACATCAATATGGCTGGGGTGCCAGGATTCGAACCTGGGAATGCTGGAATCAAAATCCAGTGCCTTACCGCTTGGCGACACCCCACCGACAAACAAACGCTTTTAACGCTCGAGCAACGCGCTTTCCAATCGCCGCCGCAGAGGCGACTCGTTCTGGCCCCGCGCGACAAAACCACCCCACTTCGAGGGACGGCCATTATACACAGCTCGCGCTTTCTCTTGGGAATCAAACGCCAAGAAAATACAGGCCCCGGTCCCGCTCATCCGTGCCGGACCGAATTGCCCTAACCATTTAAGGGCTTCGTCCACTTCGGGATAGCGCTGTCGCACCACCGGCTCGCACACATTGCGGGCCTCGCCCGCGAGAAAATTGCGTATTTTGATGGGCGGCTGGTCTCGTGTCAATTCAGGGACCGAGAAGATTTCGGCGGTGGGCACGTGGCAATTGGGAACGATCACCAGATACCACGGCTCGGGAAGATCCGGAAGCGGCTGCAGCTCATCCCCTACCCCTTCGGCCCACGCGGCTCGACCGCGCACAAAAACGGGGACATCGGCCCCCAGGCGCAAACCGAGCCGGGCCAACTCATCGGCGCCCAATCCGATGTTCCACAACGCGTTTAGCGCCACCAGGGTGGTTGCCGCGTCGGAACTGCCTCCCCCGACGCCCCCGCCCATCGGCAACCGCTTGCGAATCTCAATGGTGACGCCGTGGTTCCCGCCGGCGGCCTCGCGCAGCAAGCGTGCCGCACGCACACTCAAGTCGCGTTCCGCGGCAACCCCCGGCACGTCGCCGATCCGTTCGATACGGCCATCGTCCCGCGGCTGGAATGATAGCTCGTCCCCGAAATCGAGGAATTGGAAGACGGTTTGCAGCGTGTGGTAGCCGTCGGGGCGGCGCCCGGTGATGTGCAAGAATAAATTGAGCTTGGCGGGTGCGGGCCAACTTTCGTTACTGTGCATCGGTACGGCTTTGATCGTCCTGGGGAGATTGGTCAATCCACTCGTCAACGATTAGCTTGAAACGCCACTCGCCGCGGGTTGCTGCAAGCCGCGTCGGAAGCGGCAGCACAGTATCCTCGCGGTGGCGGGTATATTCAATGGTCCAGCCCATCTGATTAAGGGCGGCGGGACGGCCGTACTCATCCCACCGACGCTGGGCCGGCTGAGACGGATCGGCCAAACCCAGCACCCAGTAGCGCAGCGAGGCCACGGGCACGTCCCAGCCCAAAACCTGATACATCAGTTCCGAAGGATCGCCTTCGCGGACGAACTCCTCGCCGGCCAGTTGGGCCCGCATGTGTTCCCCATTACCCTCAAATTGCGCCGCGCCCTGACCAAAGGGTCCGCTCAAATCGATGTGGTAATCGTCGCGTTGCTGACCCCAACGCAGCGAAGCCGTCCAGCCCTGGCCGTCCCGATTGACCGCCACCCGCCCTTGCAACGTCCAGGTGGCGAGGGATTGCGCGGCGGCGTCGTAGTCTTCGGGAGTGATGATGGTCTCGGGCGTCGGCGCCGGCAGCATCGTGGAACAACCGCCGGCCGCGATCAGGCCAATCAGCGCAAGTGGCGCGGCGCGCGTTGTCGCGCGCGCCCAAGCACGATTGAGAGTCACGGAGAAGATCAATGATCGAGGCGTTGCATAACCTCGAGCACGATCTTGCGCTTGGTCTCGGGGTCATACTCCAACGCCTGTTGCCAAACCTTGCGGGCGCCGTCCTTATCGCCGGCCACCCAGAGCACTTCGCCCAGGTGCGCCGCAACCTCGGCATCGGGCTTCATCTCGAGCGCGCGGCGTAAATACTTGACGGCTTCGTCATGGTTGCCGAGCCGGTAATGGACCCAGCCCATGCTATCCAAAATGAAATAGTCCCCGGGACGCAGCTCCAACGCCCGGGTGACAAGCTCCAGCGCTTCTTGGTAGCGGTCGGTACGGTCAGCCAGGGTGTAGCCCAGCGCGTTCAGCGCTTCGGCGTTGTTCGGATTGCGAGCGAGAATGGCCCGCAGGTCGGTTTCGAGCTGGTCGAGGTTGTCCAACTTCTCGGCAACCATGGCGCGCGCGTAAAGCAGATCCGCGTTGTCGGCGAACTCGCTCAGGGCGGCGTTGTACATGTCCAGGGCTTCCTGATACTTCTCGTGCTCGACCAGCACTTCGCCCTCGACAAGGAACAAACGCAATCGGTGCGCCGGGCGCTGGGCCTTCAAGGCATCGAGATGGGCCCGGGCGCCGGCCAAATCGCCGTCGTGCGCTTTGAGCACCACGATGCGGATTTGGGCGTTTATGTAGTGCTCACCGTCATTGATTTGACCATACCAGCGCTTGGCTTTCGCAAGGTCGCCCCGCTCCTCCTCCAACCGCCCGAGGTAATACATCACTTCGGGACCCCGGCCGCCACGATCGATCAATTCGACCAAATATTTCTCGGCCTCGTCGAGACGACCCAATTGAAGCGCCAGGAAACCCAGGGCGAAAACGATGTCATCATTGCCGGGGCTTAATTCGTTTAACTTGGCGAATTGGGTGAACGCTTCGTCAAAGCGATCTTCGTCAGCCAGCATTCGAGCGTAAAAAAGGCGGTATTCCGGATTGCGCGGATCGCGTTTGATGACGTCTTGCAGGAACGCGGAAGTCTGCGCCGTCTTTCCCTGCGCCTGCAGGATTCGCGCCTTCTGAATAATCGCCGCGTCCATATCCGGCTTGAGCTTGATGACCTGGTCGATCGCCTTGGACGCTTCTTCCAACTCACCCAGGCGCGCCGCCAGGTGGGAGTACGCATACAGCGCGTCGGCGTTGCCTTCGCGGGCGGCGACCAACTTGCCCATTACGTCGAGCGCCACCCGTTTGTCCTTCTCCCGGCTCAGGAGGCTAGCGATCACCATGAAGCCATTGTCCGCACCCTCGGCGGAATACGACAAAATCTCTTCGATATGGGACAACGCCTGGTCCGTTTTGCCGTCGCGGATGTAGAGGGCAGCCAGGGATTGGCGCGCCTCGACGTTCTCGGGATCAAGCTCGGCCCACAACTCGCCGGCCTCTTGTGCTTCGGCGGATCGACGCGCATAGAGGGCAATACGGGTCGCCCGCTCCGCCAGGCGCGGATCGCGCGTCTCTTGCGCCAAGCGCAGATAACCGTCGACGGAACGGTCATAGTGACCGCGGCGTTGGGCGATATCGGCGATAAGCAACTCATAAAGAAGATCACCGCTCAGTTCGACCGCCGGCACCGTGGGCGTGGCCGCATCGGGATCGAACGCCTCGGCGCCGCCTTCAGCAGACTCGATGGTCATCGCCCCGTGCGGGCTGGTGCTGCCGCTCGATGCCGGGGGAGGCACAGTGGCGCAACCACTGGCCAGCAGCAACGAAAAACCAAGCATCGATAGATATTTCTTCATAGGCGCATCTCCCTGACGTGGAGGTTCATCCGGCGTCCGCAAATCGTTAGGGCCGCTGCAAAAGTCCGTTTTAGGCATATAACCCTTTGAATTTCATGGTGTCATAACTGTTTCGGCCACAATCGACCAAGCTGTAGCATTGCAACCCGCTGCGTTCCCTTTGGACGCATTTTATGGTATTAAATTTGGCTCGCGAAAGCCGAAATTATTAATAGAAAAAACAATGTTTAGGGCCATGGTCTACATCCATCATTTCAAGCGCGGGTAAATATGGCTTTCGACGAGCGCATAAATTTCGATCAGACACTGTAGCTTTGGTTCATGGCACTCATAGCCCTCGGAATTAACCACAAGACCGCCCCCGTAAACATTCGGGAGCGCGTCGCGTTCTCGCCTGAAAAACTTGAAGAGGCGCTGCGCGAACTGACTGCTCTGGGGTATGCCTCGGAAGCGGCAATCGTGTCCACCTGCAATCGAACCGAACTGGTATGCACCACGGCGGCCGAAGACGATGGCCGCAAAATCATCGACTGGTTTCAACATTATCATAAACTTAAGCGCGAGGAACTAGAGCCCTTCCTGTACATGCATCCGGAAGGACAAGCCGTTCAACACTTGTTGCGCGTCGCCTGCGGTCTGGACTCGCTCATTCTCGGCGAGCCGCAGATTCTCGGCCAGATCAAAACCGCCTATCGCGCAGCGGTTCAAGCAGGAACCGTCGGCACATTGCTGGGCAAGTTGTTTCAGTACACCTTTTCGGTGGCGAAGCAGATTCGCTCCGATACGGCCATCGGCTCGAGCCCGGTCTCGGTGGCGTTCGCCGCGGTCAGCCTGGCCAAACAGATTTTCAGCGATTTCCCGCAGCACACCGCCCTGTTGATCGGCGCCGGTGAAACCATCGAGCTGGCGGCGCGGCATCTGCACGAAAACGGCATCGGGCGCATGATCATCGCCAATCGCACAGTGGAAAAAGCGCACGCCTTAGCTAAGGAATTCAACGCCTTCGCCATTTCGCTGACCGAGATCGGCTCTCATCTGGCGGAAGCGGATATCGTAATTTCATCCACCGGCAGCACGCTGCCGATCTTAGGCAAGGGCGCCGTGGAGCGGGCGGTCAAAGCGCGGCGGCACAGACCTATCTTGATGGTCGATATCGCGGTCCCGCGGGACATCGAACCCGAATGCAGCCAACTCGACGACGTCTATTTGTACACTGTCGACGATCTGCAAGAAATCATTCAAGAAGGTCTGAAGTCCCGCCAAGAAGCGGCAAAGCAAGCCGAAGAAATCATCGAGTCGCAAGTTTCCCATTTCATGGGTTGGTTGCGCTCGCTGCAAGTCGTCGATACGATACGCGCCTACCGCGAGCAAGCCGAATCCTTGCGCGATGCGGAATTGGAGAAGGCGCGACGCATGCTGGCCAGAGGCGAATCACCGGAAGAAGTTATGCAATGGCTGGCCCGCGGTTTAACCAACAAACTGATCCACGCTCCGAGCGCGCAAATGAGACAGGCTGGATATGATGGCCGCTACGATCTTGTCGACGCCGCGCAAGAACTTTTCGACATCAAGAAATCCGACGCTGACGAGTAGCGTGTGAAACCTTCCATCCGCCGTAAGCTGGAGCAAATCTCCGAGCGGCTGCAGGAGTTGAGCGCCCTGTTGTCCGAGGCGGACGTCATCAATTCGCAGAATCGTTTTCGCGACTACTCTCGCGAGTATTCTCAGCTTCAGCCCGTCGTCAACTGCTTCAATGATTATCTCGCTGCCGAAAACGATATTGCCGCCGCTCAGGACATGCTCAAAGACAGCGACCCCGACGTGCGCGCCATGGCGGAGGAAGAGCTGCAGGGCGCCAAACAGCGCATCGAGGCTCTGGAGATCGAGCTGCAGAAACACCTGCTGCCGAAGGATCCCCATGACGACAGCAACGTGTTTCTGGAAATTCGCGCCGGCGCCGGCGGCGATGAGGCGGCGATTTTCGCCGGGGATTTGCATCGCATGTACTCGCGCTACGCCGAGAATCAAGGCTGGACCATGGAGATCCTCAGCACCCATGACGGCGAACATGGCGGCTACAAAGAAATCATTTCACGCATCATCGGTCAGGGCGCGTATTCAAAACTGAAATTCGAATCCGGCGCGCACCGCGTGCAGCGCGTTCCGGCCACCGAAGCGCAGGGTCGCATTCACACCTCCACCTGCACCGTGGCAATCATGCCGGAAGCGGACGAGGTCGAGCAGATTCAAATCAATCCGGCTGATCTGAAAGTCGACACCTATCGCGCGTCGGGTGCGGGCGGTCAGCACGTCAACAAAACCGATTCCGCGATTCGCATCACCCACTTGCCGACCGGCGTGGTGGTGGAATGCCAGGACGAGCGCTCGCAACATAAGAACCGATCGCGCGCCATGTCCTTACTGCAAGCCCGCCTGCTCAACATGGAGCAGGAGAAACAACAAAAGGAACAAGCCGCCACGCGCAAAATGCTGGTGGGCACCGGCGATCGGTCGGAGCGCATCCGCACGTACAACTATCCTCAAGGGCGCATGACCGATCACCGCATCAACCTGACTCTATATAAGCTCGATTCGGTCCTGACGGGCAATCTGAACGATGTGATCGAGCCGCTGATTCAGGAACACCAGACCGAACTGCTCGCTGAGATGGGCGACAAGGTGTGACACTCGCACAAGCGCAATCCGTCGCGGACTTGTTGCGCTGGGCCATCACTGAGCTGGCGCCCGACAGCGAGTCGGCGCGATTGGACGCCGAGGTTCTGCTCGCTCACGCCGCCAATCTCACCCGCGCCCGGTTGCACGCCCGGCCGGAGCGCACAATCGAGGCGGAAGTCGTGGAGACATTCGCGGCGCTCATCGGCCGGCGCGCGCGCGGCGAGCCCATTGCTTACATCCTGGGCTATCGCGAGTTTTGGTCTCTGCAACTCAACGTCACGCCGGCGACACTGATTCCCCGCCCGGAAACCGAATTGCTGGTCGAAGAGGCGTTGGCGCGTTTGCCGGCCGACAAACCAATACGGGTACTCGATCTGGGCACCGGCAGCGGCGCCATCGCGTTAGCAATCGCCAAGGAACGTCCCAACTGCACGCTGACGGCCTTGGATATTTCGCCCGAAGCACTTGCCGTTGCGCAATCCAACGCGGAACGTCTGCAAATCCACAACGTTCGATTTCTGCACAGCGACTGGTTCGGCGCCGCCCCCGACGAACTCTTCGATATGATCGTCGCTAACCCGCCCTACATCGCGCATGGCGATCCCTCTCTGACGCGGGGCGATTTGCGTTTCGAACCCGACATTGCATTGAGCTGCGACGCGGAGGGTCTCGCCGCCGCGAAAGTCATCATCAGCGAAGGCCGGGATCACCTCACGCCGGGCGGCTGGCTGCTAGTGGAACACGGTTACGATCAATCGTCGGTGCTGGCGGCATTGTTAAAAGAACATGGTTGGCGCGAATGTCAAACACTGCGGGACTACGCCGGACAGCCGCGTCTTGTCATTGCCCGCGCGCCATGACCGCAACCGATCGAATTTTTGAACTTCCGATCACGGTGCAAAAGCAGCTCATCGCCCTCGCCGCAGCGTGTCCAACCGAAGAAGTGTGCGGCTTGATCCTTCGATCGAGCACTTCATTCACCGTTCTGGAAATCAACAATGCCGCCGCCGACCGTCGCTACCGCTATGAACTGGAACCCAAACAGCTGATCGCGGCATTTAAGCAAATGCGCCAAACAGGCGAACAGCTCCACGCCATATACCACTCTCATCCCTTCTCGCCCCCGAAACCGTCAGAAACTGATTGCCACGAAGCGAGCTATCCCGACACGCCTTATGTAATCGTCAATCCGCAGGCAACGCCGCCGCTGCGAGCATTCATGCTGCGAAATGATGGGTTCGACGAATTGATCTTGCGAGCGGACACGGCCGCCACTGCTCACACCAAACACTAGTCCGTTGAGCAATCCAACCGCTCACTGACCCCACTGTTGACTAGCGCCAGCGCGTGACTTGAAAAGCCCCGTCTCCTTGGCGAACGGTCTCTCTTCCATCCGCGTACAGCTCAATCGCCTCCCCATATCCGTTGACGCCGTCGCTGCCATATAACCAAACCTGCACATTCTCGAATTGATCCTGCTTTGCATCAGGCAACCAACTTGAAAGCGAACGCGCCACAGCCGTTGGCGCAACGATATTCTCACCCGCTTTGGGTTCAAAATACTGATTCCAAATAGTTCGAACACTCTCTTCAGAGTCGGTCCAAATAATCTGGAGTTGTCCGAAATCCAAGTTCTGTTCATCACTTCGACTCTCGCCCACGGAGTTGATAGTGAAACGTGCTTCGCGCGACGCGGCGTTTACCTGAATCGCATCGGCTCCGTGCTGCTCTAGGCTTCCGATAACGACGTTCGGCATAGTAAGGCTCACTACGTCTGCGGGGGAAGCGTCGAACCGCAAGAAACGATGTCGCGCATAATTGAACGGGGCAAATCCTTTTGGATCGTCATGCGCCACCAATTCAATTTGAGCGTCAGGCAAAACCATCAGAGGATTCGCGCCGGCCGTGCGAGGCGGAAGAAATGCACCCGGCGCATGGAACAGCTCGCCTTTGCGCCAAACATTGATCCATGAAAAAACGCCGCCCTTGTCGGGATAGAGCCCGCAACCCGTATACGGAGGCGCGTTAAAGTCACACGCGGTCTTGCTGTCGCTGGGGTTTATGGGGTCCGCCTCCTTTTGCCACCGGACAAGCTGAACTTCTTTGTCAATATCAGTCGCGAGGGGCGGTTTAAACATGATGTGGCCCGCTTCTAGGGCGCTCGGGTCAACGTCCAACATATAGCCGTATTTGGCCGGAATGAGCTTCTCGTCGAGCGCGACGACCATCAGCGTCATCCTGCCATCGTCTTGAATTTGATCGGAGTAGAGCCGAACGTTGTTGTAATGCCCGAAATTCAGGCCGCCGCTTTCGTAAGCCAGCTGCGGCAAAATGACGAGCGCTTTGGCTTCGCGCTGAATTGGTCCAAAGGGAACACCGAGAGAAAACACGGCCTCGCGTTTTATACTGGATTTGTGCGGAACATGAACCGTGGTCACCTCGCGGGGCGGGAACCCGTGAATTGTTTCTATATGACGAGTGGCGCCATCCCTGTACGCTATAGTTAATTCGACAGGCACCTCGCCCAAGGTCACCCGCACCTCGCCGTTAGCGTCGACAGCTTTCCCTTTCCCATTGATATATACGACCGCATCGGAAACCGGAACTGATGTCGTTTGACCCACAATCCGAATGATTCCTTCGTTATCCGCCGTCGCCGTACCGCACACAAGAAAACCTACGACCCAACCCGCCCGTCTCCATGCTTTACTCATCGTCATCCCAGTATTTGATAGAACACAAAAGTTGGCATACGACTCGTATGCCGACGTTAGAATGTGCGTTCGTTTGATTCAAAAATTGCCGGCTGAGCGCCGTCAGCGCGAAACTGCCGATCCCATCTACTATTTTTTTCGTTTTTTGCGTTAGCAGCTTTGACTGCTCGCTAACTAAAATCATCCCAACGATCGCAGCATACCCAGATGGGCAAGCGGCCGCAATAGGGCGCATAGTGAAAGACGATTTCGTCCCGACCTCGGTGGCGATTTTTATCGCTTTGACCTACTCTAGCAACACCGATGGGCGGAGGGCTTTAGGACCCATTGGCAACATATCCCCCGCTCGGCATTTCTCAACGCAAGGTCATTAAGATGAACTATGAACCTCTAATTGCTTCTGCGGCACGAGTTGTTGAATTGGCCGGTGTCGCCGTGCTGTTGCTCGGGGCGCTGTTGGCCGGCGGCGTCTTCGCGAAACGCCTGGCCAACCACATGGCGTTTCAGGACGCCTACCATGCCTTGCGCGCCGACCTAGGACGGGCGATTCTGCTCGGCCTTGAACTCTTGGTCATTGCCGACATCATCGGCACGGTGGCGATCGAGCCGACGCTGCAGAATCTGGGCGTGCTCGCGGTGATCGTGGCGATCCGGACCTTCCTCAGCTTTGCCCTTGAGTTGGAAGTCAGCGGACGCTGCCCTTGGAAACGCGAGTCGGCGCCGGGCCATCGTTTGCCCGGCGCAGAATGAGGTTGAGCAGCGGTCCCGTCATGAGCGTCGTAACCAACGCCATCACCACCATCATCGTGAATAGCTTCGCGGAAAGAATACCGAGATCATAGCCAAGGTTGAGGACCACCAATTCCATGAGGCCGCGCGTATTCATTAACACTCCGAGCGCCCATGAATCCGACCACCGCATGCCGCTCCATCGCGCCGTCACGGCGCTGCCAACCAGCTTGCCCACCACCGCAACCACGATAACTAGACCGCAGATCAGCCACGATTCAAGATCATTCAGCAGGCCGATCTCGGTGCGCAAACCGGTGAAGGCGAAAAATAACGGGAGCAAGATTAATGTACTGACATCTTCCACGCGCGCCGCAACTGCGCGGCGGAAATCCTCGTGCGGCGGCATGATAACACCGGCTAAAAAGGCGCCGAACAGAGCATGGAGCCCGATAAGCTCTGTGCTCAAAGCGGATATCAGCACCAACATCAGAATGACGACCATCAGCCGTTGATCAATGTCGGAACCACCGATAAGTCGCTTCATCAATGGTCTTACCAGCCAGAACATCGCCGCAACATAGATCAGCGCGAGAGCAATAATGTAAGTTGCGCCAAGCGCGGATCCGCCCTGGGCAATGGCCACGATAAGCGCGAGCAGACACCAAGCCGTGACGTCGTCGACCGCTGCGCAGGTGAGCGCCAGGGTGCCCAATGGCGTCTTGGTGAGGCCGCGATCCATCAAAATGCGCGCAAGCACCGGGAACGCTGTGACGCTCATCGCGATACCCATGAACAAGGCGAAGGTGGTGAAACCGGCGCGCGGCGAAGCGTAGGCGTCGAACAATCCAATGGCGAGCGCCGCACCCAGCAAAAAGGGAAATGCCACGCTTACGTGGGAGACCAACAGCGCCTCCCGCGCATGCCGTCTCAACGACGACATATTCACTTCCATACCAACGATGAACATAAATAAGACGAGCCCGATTTGACTCAAAATATGCAATTTAGGCAGTGACTCCGGAGGGAAGAACGAGGGTCCGAATTCCGGCCAGATCGCGCCGACGAGCGAAGGCCCCAGTAAGATTCCAGCGAGAATTTCCCCGATCACCCGCGGTTGTCCCAGCCGTTGCAGCAACAAACCGCAGCCCCGCGCGCAAAGCACTATCACAATCACTTGCGCCAACAAGAGGCTTAGCGGATGACTAAGGGCAGCCACCAAGGCATCGACAAGTCCACCGTGCCATGTGTCCGACGACGTCGGCGATCCAGTGGCTGCGTTTTGCATTGCGCTGCTTCCACTTGTCGATGCCCAGTCTTCACCGAGCGTTAGTATCAGCCAAAGTCCGCCGATGGACAGCGCGACAAGCGCGCAGTATATGAGCCAGGTGCGGGAACGGATGGTTGGCATGAGAGAGTAATCCTATGACTGAACGGCTGCCCGTTGGTCACCCCAGTCTAACTGGTCACGCAAGCGGACGACAACAACGCACGGCCGCGCGGGATTCGGCTTTGACAGCACCCTGTCGGATCGGCGCCTACTCCCGCCAAGCAATAATGCCCCGATCGAAGCAATCATCGAGAACATAGGCTTGTTTTGCGCTTACCCCCAGGGCTGGATCGAGATCGAATGGCGTCGCGCGGGAGGTCTGCGGCGCGGCCCGGCAAAACTCCTCCGACGCGACGACCCGCTTGCGTAGTGTCTTGCAGCACTTTTCCAAGCGAGCCACTTCGTTGACCGCTCGGCCGATGACGGTGAAGTCGAGGCGCCGCGCGGTACCCACGTTGCCATACATCACATCGCCAAGGTGCAACGCCGCGCCGAAGTTGATCGTCGGCACGCCGTCTCGGGCCCGCCTATCATTGACGGCGCGGGCGCGCTGGAGGGCTTCACGGGTCGCCATGACCGCGGCGCGACACATATCCGCCGCGGGCCGGTCCGGCTCGATGATCGGAAAGATCGCCAGCACCGCGTCGCCGATGAACTTCAGCACTTCGCCGCCGTGATCGATGATGGCGCCGGCGGTGCAATCGAAGTATTGGTTGAGCAGCGCCAGATACTGCTCGCCAGGCAACGATGCAGCCAGGCCGGAGCAATCGCGCAAATCGCTGTACCAGATCACGCAGCGTGTGGTTTGCGCATCGCCGCGGGAAATGCGCCCTTTCGCCACTTGCTCGGCGGAATACGTTCCGACATAGGTGTGCATGAGCGTCAGCGCGAAATCGTTGGTCATCGATGACTTGATCGCCGCCGACAACGGCAGATGGAGGCGCTTCAAGTCGTCGATTTCCTCATCGGTGAAGCCGCCGAGGCGGCGCGTCGTGAAGGAAGCCAGCGCGCCTTCGATGCTCGCCGGAAGATTGCCGAAGGTGGAGTAGCTGCGGCCGTACGACATGAAGGACGCAAAATAGTCCGTGTAGCCCTGGTCGCGCAAACGACCCAAGATGGGAAAGGGCATGGAGGCATCCTGTCCATCCAACCGTAAGCGATAGAACTGTTGCTGCTCATACGCCATGGAGAAGAACGGCGAGTTCTGCATCGCGGGCGTCAGGAGTTCGTTGCGGGTTATGCGGTCGTGGCGCACCGATTGAGAATCCGCTTCCCACACGGCGTCGCGCGCACCCATGACGGGATGGACGATTACACCGCCGATATTGACCCGATGCACCGCAATGCCGCCGCTCAAAAGACGCCGCCCCAAACCCTCGACGAGCGTGCCGTAGTCGGCGTCGCGCACCGACGCGGTCAGCAGCCACGCCGCGATGCTGTCCGTCAATCCGGTGGAGCGGGAAAGAGCGGACTGACCGGACTCGGGACTGAACATTGAGACGGCCCTACTCGGCGAGCGACGACAAGCGGGCGTGATCGACGATCGTGATGTAGCCCTGCTCCAACGCGATCACGCCGCGACCTTCCCATTCGCGTAACTGGCGATTGACGGACTCGCGGGTTGCGCCGGTCATGCTGCCGATGTCTTGCTGGGAAAGCCGTATCGGAATCTTCACGCCGCCCATGGTGGCGTGGCCGAAATCGGATGCCAGATTGATCAAGCGCCGAGCAAGACGGCATGGCAATTGGCGCAGCGAGGTGTCTTCCAGTGTTTGGTCGGTATTGCGCAATCGAGACGCAAGCAGCGTCAGGAAATTGATCGCCACATCGGGACACTCGCGCAGAAACTGCAAAAAAGCATTGCGACGAAACGCCAGGACCTCGCAGGGTTCGATGGCGGTGACGTTCGCGGTCCGCGGGCCGCCGTCGAGCATGGCGATCTCGCCGAAAATATCGCCGGCGCCAAGATAGCCGAGGGTCAGCTCCTTTCCTTCAGGCGATAACGACGTCATCACCACGCGGCCACGCACCAGAGCGAACATCTCGTCGCCCGTTTCGCCTTTGCGCACGATCGTCGTTTTGTCCGGAATGACGCGCCGCTGCGCCACGTTCGCCAGCGCGCCATGATGTGTCGGCGCGATGAGGCGGAACAAGCGATTCTCCCGCAGCGCCAACATGATGTGCTGTTGTTCGACATTGTGCATACCGCGACACCGAGCGCAAATTTTTCGCAGAACAAGAGCGGGGATTATAGCGCTGAGGCAGTGAATTGAAAATCGAACCCCCTGTGAGATACATCACAGCGCAACGTCCGCCTCCGACGTAGCCTGTGCCCATCTCGAGTGTTATCGAGATCACTCAATCACTGACCACACATTGAAGGGGGTTATATGAAAACCAAACTTGCTGCAGTACTGACCATGGGCGTTAGCCTGCTTTCCAACTCGGTGTTTGCGGATGACGCCAAGGGACTCAAAGAGGAGATGATCGATCACGGCCGCTACGTGGTTAAAATCACCGGCTGTAATGATTGTCACACGCCGGGCTACGTAGAAACCGCCGGCGCGCTGCCCGAAGACCAATGGCTGACCGGCAATCCGGTAGGCTTCAAGGGACCGTGGGGCGTAACATATCCGGTGAATCTGCGGCTGAAATTGGCGGGAATGACCGAGCAGGAGTGGGTCAAGTTCGCCCACAGCTTCGAAGCCCGCCCGCCGATGCCCTGGTTCAATCTGCGCGACATGGGCGAAACGGATCTGCGTGCGGTGTATCAGTTCATTCGCTCGCTGGGACCGAAAGGCGTACCAGCACCGGCTTATGTGCCGCCGGAAAAAGTCGCGCAATACGCCTATATCAACTTTGTTCCGGAACAAGTCAAAACCCAGTAGAGTTCGCTGGGACCAACCAAGAAAGGAAGAAAACACTATGAAGCTCTATTACCATCCCATATCGACCACGTCGCGGCCGATCATGCAATTCTGCGCCGACAATGATATTCCCATCGAAACGGAAGTGGTGGACTTGTTGACCGGCGCCCACCACCGGGAGCCGTTTATCTCCATCAATCCCAATCGCATGGTGCCCGTGCTCGATGATGACGGCTTCATCCTCACGGAAAGCTCGGCGATTTTGAAGTATCTGGCCGAGAAATTCGACTCACCCGCCTATCCGAAAGACTTGCGTCAACGCGCCCGCGTCAACGAAATCATGGACTGGTTCAACACGAATCTTTATCGCGAGTTCGGCTACAACATGGTGTATCCGCAGATCTTCCCTCACCACGCGCGCAAGCCCGCCGACGCCAACAAGATCACGGTGGACTGGGGCCGGGAGAAAGCGCTCGCCTGCTTGACCCTACTGGACCAAAACATCTTGGGACCGCAAAAGCACTATCTGTGCGGCGATGACATCACCATCGCGGATTACTTTGGTGCGGCGCTGTTGACTCTCGGCGAAGTCATCGGCGTAAAGTTCGCGCGTTTTCCCAACGTCAATCGTTGGCTCGACCGCATGAAGGGCCGGCCGTCGTGGAACGCAGTAAACGAAGCGCACCACGGCTTCGTCGCGGCGATGAAGGAAAAAGTGCCGACCTTCGTGTCGATCAACTAACTTCGGGGGCGCGGTGACGAACACCAAAACAGCGGCGCAACCTGCGGGTAATTTAGATCCGAAATGGGGCGCCGCGTCGCTCTTTCACGAGCCGGCGCTGCTGGCGGGATTCAGGCCGCGCGCCACGGATGTGCTGATCACCACCGCGCCCAAGGCGGGTACGACCTGGATGCAGCAGATTCTGTATCAATTGCGCAGCGGCGGCGACGAGTCGTTCGACAACATCTTCGATGTGGTGCCATGGCTGGAATATCGCCGACCGGGCGTGGACGTGGCCACGATGCTGCGCGACTACGAAGCAATGTCCAACCCGCGCATTTTCAAGACGCACTGCACCTACGAACAGACACCCGGAACGGACACCGTGCGCATCGTGATGACCTCGCGCGATCCTCGCGACTGCTGCGTGAGTTATTACCACCACATGATCAACTTGGCCGATCCGATTCGCGACCGTCTTGGCGTCGACGAGAACGCGACGTTCGACGATTTGTTCGAGCGCTGGCTGGCGGGCGGCGCCTGGTTTCGCAACATTCAGAGCTGGTGGCCCCATCGCACGGATGCCAATGTGCTGTGGCTGCGCTATGAGGACATGAAGCGTGATCTGGAACAGGCTGTCGATTCGATTGTTGGGTTTCTTGGCTGGACGCTTGAACCGGACCAAAAAGCGCGGGTACTGGAACACTGCTCATTCGAGTGGATGAAGCGCCACAACGCCAAGTTCTCCGCCGTGCCGGGTTATACGATCTCCGAACACTTCGAGAAAGGCGGGCTCATTCGCAAAGGCAAGGTGGGGGATTACAAGACCTTGCTTAGCAAGCAGCAGGAGCAGCGCATACTCGACCAGGCACGGGAGATGCTGGAACCGGAGTGTTTGGTGTTTTTGGGTTTGGTCCCGTAGGAGCGGTTTCCTACCGCGAAGAATTGTCTGTAACGATCATTTAGACGAAGAATCGCGGTAGGAAACCGCTCCCACGGGAGACGGCCGGTTATTTATTATCCAGCTTCTGCTTCAGAAGGTCGTTGACCTGCCCCGGATTCGCCTTGCCTTTGGATTCCTTCATCACCTGACCGACGAAGAACCCGAACAGCTTGTCTTTGCCGGAGCGATACTGCTCCACCTGCTCCGGGTTCTTGGCGATGACGTCGTCGATGATCTTGGCGATGGCGCCGGTGTCCGTCACCTGCCGCAAACCCTTCGCTTCGATCACCGCATCCGCATCGCCTTCGCCGGCCCACATGGCTTCGAAGACTTGCTTGGCGATCTTGCCCGAAATGGTGTTGTCCGTGATGCGGCAGATCATGCCGCCCAACTGCTGGGCGCCGATCGGGCTCTGGGTAATGTCTTTGTTTTCTTTATTCAACGCGCCGAGCAACTCGCCCATCACCCAGTTGGCGGAGAGCTTGGCTTCGCCTTTGGCCGCCTTGACCACGGCCTCGTAATACTGCGCCAGCTCTCGGCTGGTGGTGAGCACGCTGGCATCGTAGTTGCTCAGGCCATAGTCCTTAACGAATCTCTCGCGCTTGGCATCGGGAAGTTCGGGCAGCGTCTTGCGTACGCCTTCAACGAAGGCGTCGTCAATGATCAGCGGCAACAAATCGGGATCAGGGAAATAGCGATAGTCCATCGCCTCTTCCTTGGAGCGCATCGAGCGGGTTTCGTCCTTGTCGGCGTCGTAGAGCCGGGTTTCCTGGACTACTTGGCCACCGCTCTCGATCAATTCGATCTGGCGTTCGATTTCGAAGTTGATGGCCTTTTCCACGAAACGGAACGAATTGACGTTCTTAATCTCCGCGCGGGTGCCGAATTTATCCGCGCCTTTGCGCCGCACCGAGACGTTGGCGTCGCAGCGGAACGAGCCCTCCTGCATATTGCCGTCGCAAATTTCCAGATAGCGCACGAGAGAGTGGATTTTCTTGAGATAGGTCACGGCCTCGGCGGCCGAACGCAAATCCGGCTCGGATACGATTTCCAGCAGCGGTGTGCCGGCACGATTGAGATCGATGCCGGTCATGCCGTGAAAATCCTCATGCAGCGACTTGCCCGCATCTTCTTCCAGATGGGCGCGCGTGATGCCGACGGTTTTGTGCTCGCCGCTTTCGAGCTCAATCTCGATCTTGCCCTTGGCGACAATGGGCAGCTCGTATTGGCTGATCTGATAGCCCTTCGGCAAATCGGGGTAGAAATAATTCTTGCGCGCGAACACCGAACGCTTGGCCACCGTGGCGCCCACCGCCAAACCGAACTTCGCCGCCATGCGCACGGCTTCCTTGTTCAGCACCGGCAACACGCCGGGCAGGCCCAGGTCCACCGCACAGGCTTGCGTGTTGGGCTCGGCGCCGAAATCGGTCGATGCGCCGGAGAAAATCTTACTCCGCGTCGCTAGCTGCGCGTGGATTTCCAAACCGATGACTGCTTCCCATTCCATACTAATGCGTGCCTCGTTCAAAATTGACGCTGTGGGAGCGGTTTCCTACCGCGATTCTTCGCCGAGTCAATCGCGGAATGATCCGCTCCCACAATGGATACCAACAATGCCGATCCGTTTTGTTCGATAAATCGGGGTTCTCTTAAGCGAATTCCGCCGGAATGCGGCGATGCCAGTCCGTCGCCAGTTGATATTGATGCGCCACGTTCAGCAAGCGGCCTTCATCGAAAAAGTTGCCGATCAACTGCAACCCTACCGGCAGTTTGTTGGCGAACCCCGCCGGCATGGACAACGCCGGCACGCCGGCCAAGTTCACCGCGATGGTGTAAATGTCCGACAGGTACATGGTGACCGGATCGGCGGTTTTTTCGCCAAGGTTGAAGGCCACCGAGGGCGACGTGGGTCCGGCGATGACGTCGACTTTCTTGAACGCTTCATCGAAGTCGTTCTTGATCAGCCGCCGCAGTTGCTGGGCCTTTAGATAATACGCATCGTAGTAACCGGCCGACAGCGCATAGGTCCCGATCATGATGCGACGTTTGACCTCGGCGCCGAAACCCTCGCCGCGGGAGCGCTTGTATAAATCGTGCAGATCCTTGGGATCCTTGCAGCGGTAGCCGAAACGCACGCCGTCGAAGCGCGAGAGGTTGGATGAACACTCGGCCGGCGCGATTACATAGTACGTCGGCACCGCCAGCCCGGTGTTGGGCAGGCTGATCTCGTGCACAGTGGCGCCGAGTTTTTTCAATTGCTCGATGGCTTCGCCGATGACCTTCGCCACCGCGCCGTCCAGTCCTTCGCCGAAATATTCCTTGGGCAAACCGATCTTCAGTCCTTTAATGCTCGCCGAGAGTTGCGCCGCATAATCGGGCACGGCCTTGTCCATGCTGGTGGAATCCAAAGGATCGAAACCGGCCATTGCCCGCAGCAGAATGGCGGCATCTTCCGCGGACGGCGCCATCGGACCGCCTTGATCCAAACTCGACGCGAAGGCGATCATGCCGTAGCGGGAGACGCGGCCGTAGGTGGGTTTCAATCCGGTGATGCCGACCAATGCCGCCGGTTGGCGAATCGAGCCGCCGGTGTCCGTTCCTGTGGCGGCGGGAGCTAAACGCGCGGCGACCACCGCCGCCGAGCCACCGGACGAACCGCCGGGCACGGTCTTGGTGTTCCAGGGATTGCGCACCGGACCATAAAAACTGGTTTCGTTGGACGAACCCATGGCGAACTCGTCCATGTTCGTCTTGCCGAGCATGACCGCGCCGGCTTGGTTGAATTTGGCCACAGTGGTGGCGTCATAGGGCGCGATGAAGTTGTCCAGCATTTTCGAACCGCAGCTGGTTTTCACGCCGCGCGTACAGAAGATGTCCTTCTGGGCAATCGGTATTCCGAGCAATGGACCGTCTTCGCCCTTAGTGCGCCGCTGGTCCGCTTTCTTCGCCTCGGCCCGCGCCTGGTCCGCCGTGACGGTGACATAGGCATTGAGTTGTTTATCGAATTTGGCGATGCGCGCGAGGAAGGCGTCCGTCAGTTCGACGCTGGAAAATTTTTTGGCGCGCAGTCCCTCGGCCATTTCCGCTATAGATAAGGTGTGCATAATTGACTTTCGATTCGTTGTCGATCACTCGATGACTTTGGGAACCAGATAGAGGCCGGCCTCGACCTGCGGCGCGATGGCCTGAAATGACTCGCGCTGGTTCGACTCAGTGACCTCGTCCTCGCGCAAGCGCTGTCCCAAGTCGAAGGGATGGGGCATGGGGTCGACGCCTTTGGTGTCGACAGCACTCATCTGCTCGACCATGGTGAGAATGTTGGACAACTCGCTTTGATACTTGGCGACATCCGCTTCGGCAATGTCGAGCCGCGCCAAATGGGCGATTTTCGTCACTTGATCCCGTGAAAGACTCATGTTGTTGCGTTCTCCTGCTGCCCGTCATGTCGCCCCGTGATAACGCTGGGCGCCCGGGGCCAAGAAAATTAACACAGAAACGCGCTTGCCCAAACCCCCACCTGTTGTTAAATTAGCGCATCAACTTGGGGCGAGGCTGTGCAAACTCGCGGAATCACGTCAGATTTGCCCAAACTTGTCATGCTGACGCGGCACGAAGCCAGGAGGCTTCGCTGCTTAATTTTCCGGTAAGCCTGCCGCTAATCTGGCAACCGCGGCAACACGCAATACCCCGCTACATCTCTGGGTATCGTCTGCGGATTGACCACCAAGGAAGATTTCAAACGACTTGATCGTTTATAGGGACCACAAGGACGACACCACCACATGTTTAAGCGCTTTCGCGGCCTCTTCTCCAGCGACCTTTCGATAGACTTGGGAACTGCGAACACTCTTATTTACGTTCGCGGCCAGGGAATTGTGTTGAACGAACCCTCCGTGGTCGCCATTCGGCAAGATCGCGGCCCCAACGGACCCAAAACCATCGCGGCCGTTGGCGCCGAAGCCAAGGCGATGATCGGTCGCACACCGGGCAATATCACGGCCATCCGACCGCTCAAAGACGGCGTCATCGCCGATTTCACGGTTACGGAAAAAATGCTGCAATTCTTCATCCACAAGGTTCATGAGACGCGTTTTTTCCGCCCCAGCCCTAGGGTGTTGATTTGCGTGCCCTGCGGCTCGACCCAAGTGGAACGGCGCGCCATCAAGGAATCGGCGGCCGGCGCAGGCGCGCGCGATGTCTATTTAATAGAAGAACCCATGGCGGCAGCCATCGGCGCCGGCATGCCGGTGGGCGAAGCTCGCGGCTCCATGGTGGTGGATATCGGCGGTGGCACGACGGAAGTGGCCGTGTTGTCCCTTAACGGTATTGTTTATTCGGCCTCCGTGCGCATCGGCGGCGACCGCATGGACGAGGCGATCATCAATTACGTGCGCCGCAACTACGGCACGTTGATAGGTGAAACGACCACCGAGCGCATCAAATGCGAAATCGGTTCGGCGTATCCAGGCAAGGAAGTGCGGGAAATCGAAGTCAAAGGGCGTAACCTGTCCGAAGGCGTTCCTCGCAGCTTCACGCTCAACAGCAATGAAATCCTGGAAGCGTTGCAAGAACCGTTGGCCGGCATCGTCGGCGCGGTGAAGATCGCCCTGGAACAGACACCGCCGGATCTAGGCGCTGACATCGCCGAGCGCGGCATGGTGCTCACGGGCGGCGGCGCGCTGCTGCGCGACCTCGATCGCCTGCTAATGGAGGAAACGGGTCTGCCGGTTTTCGTTGCCGAAGAACCTTTGACCTGCGTGGCGCGAGGCGGCGGGCGGGCGCTCGAAATGATCGATCAAGGCGGAGCCGACGTTTTCGTTGGAGATTAGCTCGATCGAAGCAGGCCCAATCAGCGCTCCCCCACTTCTCTTGCTGGCATGCTCAATTGGGCAATAGAGGTGCCCCATCAAACTTTTATTCGCTCGCGGCCCATCCCTTAACGCTCGGGTGACATTCTTCGCCCTGGTGTCGATCGTGATCATGGTCGTAGATCATCGACAACAGCATCTGGACGATCTCCGCTCGGCCTTGTCGTTGCTGCTCTACCCCGTGCAACAGCTGACCACGCTGCCGCGCACCGGGGGCGAATGGCTGGCGGAGGGCTTCACGTCGCGGCGGGACCTGCAGGAGGAAAACGCCAACCTGAAGGCCCAGCAAATCTTGCTCCAAGCGCAGCTGCAGAAACTCGACGCCTTGCAGGCGGAAAACATTCGTTTGCGCGACCTATTGGATTCGTCGATCCGCGTCGGAGAGAAGGTCTTGATCGCCGAGATATTGTCGATCGACCTCAATCCGTTCAATCGCCAGATCGTCATCAACAAAGGGACTCGCCACGGCGTCTACGCCGGTCAGCCGTTGCTCGACGCCGAGGGGGTCATGGGTCAGGTCGTGTCGGCATCGCCGCTGACGAGCATCGCGATGATCATTTCCGACCCCAGCCACGCCATCCCCGTAACGGTCAATCGCAACGGCCTGCGCGCCATTGCCATCGGCACCGGCACGAGCAACACGCTGGACTTGCCTCACATTCCGAACAACGCGGATATTCGCGAAGGCGATCTGCTCATCACGTCGGGTCTGGGCGGCCGATTCCCGCCGAACTATCCGGTCGCCACGGTGACCCAGGTAGTGGTCAACCCAAGCGAACCCTTCGCCCACGTCAAAGCCGAGCCGACGGCCCGGCTGGATCGCAGCCGCGAAGTGTTGTTGGTGTGGCACGGGGAACCGACGCGAGTCGAATCCAGCGACTGCCCGAGCGATCAGCCCGATTGCGCGGCGCCGCCCGCCGGCGGAGGCTGATCGAGCATGCCGGCCTTGGCGCGACACAGTGGCGGCGGCGTAATCTTCTTTACGCTGATCGTGGCGTTTGTGCTGACGGTTATTCCAATGCCGGAATGGCTGGCGTATGCGAGGCCCGAGTGGGTGGCGCTGTGCCTGATGTACTGGTGCATCGCCCTGCCGCAACGGGTGGGCGTCGGCACGGCCTGGATATCCGGCTTGTTTCTCGACGTGTTGCGCGGCGCCCTGCTCGGACAGCATGCCCTAGCACTTGCCATTGTGGCGTATCTCGCGCTGTTGCTGCACCAGCGCATCCGCGTCAACCCCGTGTGGCAGCAATCGCTGTCGGTGCTGGTACTCGTGACGATCTACCAAATCTTTGTACTGTGGGTGAACGGCATCATCGGCAAGCCATCCGCCAATTGGACGTCGTGGTTGCCGTCCCTCTCCAGCATGCTGATGTGGCCGCTGGTGTTTGTGACGCTGCGCAGTTTGCGCCGCGGCTTCGGCGTTACCTAACCGCCAAGGCCGCAACAATCATGGCTCAAGGCTTTACCATCAAGGACCACATCCGCGAAACGCGATTGTTCAACAATCGCGCGGTGGCCGCGTTCGTCATCATCTGCCTGGCCTCGGCATCCATCATCGCACGACTGGTCTATCTTCAGGTGCTTAGCCACGAGCACTTCACCACCCTGTCGCTGGAGAACCGGGTCAGCATCATTCCCTTGCCACCGACGCGCGGCTTGCTCTATGACCGCAACGGCGTGTTGTTGGCCCAAAACGTCCCGTCCTACATTCTCGAAATCATTCCAGAGCAGGTGCCCAATCTGACCGATACGCTGCGCGAACTCGGCTCGATCATTACCCTGTCCGAGGACGACCTCGATCGTTTCGACAAACTAAAACGGCAAAAGCCGCGGTTTGAAAGCATTCCATTGCGATTCCGATTGACTGACGAAGAAGTGGCGCGTTTCGCTGTCAACCGGCATCGGTTTCCGGGCGTCGACATCGCGGCGCGTTTGGTGCGCAACTATCCGCTTGGGCCCACCGGGGTCCACGTTATTGGCTACGTCGGGCGCATTAGCGAAGAAGAACTCAATATCGTGGATTCGTCCGACTACCGCGGGACGTCTCACATCGGCAAGATCGGCGTCGAAAAATCGTACGAGGACACCCTGCACGGGCATGTGGGCGTGCAACAAGTCGAGGTCAATGCAACGGGACGAGTGCTGCGCGTTCTGGAAGCAAACCCCTCAGTGCCGGGCAAAGATCTCTATCTCACCATCGACAGCTATTTGCAGGCCGCGGCGGAGGCCGCGATGGCCGGCCGGCGCGGCGCGATCGTGGCCGTCGAGCCGAAAACCGGCGATGTTCTGGCCATGGTGAGCACGCCGACGTACGACCCGAATTTGTTCGTCGTCGGCATCGACACGAAGACCTATGCCGAACTGCAGTCTTCCCCCGACGAACCGTTGTTCAATCGCGCCCTGCGCGGCCGCTACCCGCCGGGCTCGACCATCAAACCGTTCGTCGCCTTGGCCGGACTGGAGTACAACAAAGTCACCGAAGATACCCAGATCTTTTGCCCCGGCTGGTACTCGCTGCGCAACGACTCGCACCGCTACCGCGACTGGAAGCGCGGCGGCCACGCCAGCGTTGACATGCACTCGGCGATCGCCGAATCATGCGACGTTTACTTTTATGACCTGGCCCTGACGCTGGGCATCGACCAGATGTACACCTTTCTCGCGCAGTTCGGTTTCGGCAAGAACGCCGGCATCGATATCACGGGCGAGCTGCCGGCGCTGCTGCCATCACGGGAGTGGAAGCAGGTCACACTGAAACAGCCTTGGTATCCGGGGGAAACGTTGATCGTTGGCATCGGGCAAGGTTACTACCTCACTACACCGCTGCAACTGGCGGTCGCCACCGCCACACTCGCCAACGACGGCATCAAGATGCGACCCCGAATCGTCGGCAAGTCCCGCGACCCGGGCATGGACGCCATCACCGATGTTGCCCCCATCCAGGACGGCCGCATCTCCTTCGCCAAGCCGGAAAACGTCGACGCGGTGATTTCGGCGATGATCGCCGTAGTCAACGGGCGCACCGGAACGGCACGGGCGATCGGCAAGGACGCGCCTTACATCATCGCCGGTAAGACGGGCACCGCCCAAGTGTTCGGCATCAAACAGGACGAGCGATACAAGGCCGAGGAATTGGACGAGCGCCTGCTCGATCACGCATTGTTCGTCGCCTTCGCGCCGGCGGAGAACCCGCAGATCGCCATTGCCGTGATTGTGGAAAACGGCGGCAGCGGCGGCGCCGTCGCGGCGCCGGTCGCGCGGCAAGTATTGGATTTTTATCTCTTGCACCGAAAGGGGGGCAACGCGGGCTAGGCTTGACCGCTGCCGCGTTCGAAAAGCATCTATGCAGGCCAATGTTCAAAGGTGGGGCGAACGCCGGCGCATGCGCTGGTTCTTCTTCGTGCGCGGATTGCACCTGGACGTGCCGCTGGTCGTCGGCTTGGTCGCCCTTGCCATCGTCGGCCTGGTGATTCTGTACAGCGCCAGCGGTCAGGATACCGCGGTGGTCGGACGACAACTCATTCGGCTGGGCATCGCCTTCGGCGTGATGTTCGTCATCGCCCAAATTCCCCCGCACCACTTGGAACGCTGGGGACCGTGGATCTACGCCGTGGGACTGGGCTTGCTGTTCGCTGTGCTCGCCGTCGGCGAAATCGGCAAAGGCGCTCAGCGCTGGCTTGATCTGGGCGTGGTGCGTTTTCAGCCCTCCGAGATGATGAAGATCGCGGTGCCGATGATGGTCGCTTGGTATTTGGGCGACCGCCAGCTTCCGCCGCGCACCAAACACTTGTTGATCGCGACCACGCTGGTGCTCGTGCCCGCCGGACTCATCATCAAACAACCTGATCTCGGCACGGCGATACTGATCGCCAGCTCCGGCATATTCGTCCTGTTGTTTTCCGGCGTTTCATACGGATTGGTGGCGTCGGTGGTGGTGTTGATCGCGCCGCTGGCATGGCTATTCTGGCAATTCGGCATGCACGACTACCAGCGGGAGCGGGTGATTACGTTCCTGAATCCGGAAAACGACCCGCTGGGCACGGGCTATCACATCATACAGTCGAAAATCGCCATTGGCTCCGGCGGGGCGTACGGCAAAGGCTGGTTGAACGGCACCCAAGCGCACCTCGAATTCTTGCCGGAGCGATCCACCGATTTCATTTTCGCGGTTTTCAGCGAGGAGTTCGGCCTCATCGGGACCGTGGTGCTGCTTGCCTTATACTTGTTCATCGTATTCCGTGGCATCTATATCGCGACGCAAGCACAAACAACATACACCCGACTCTTGGCCGGCAGTTTGATTCTGGTGTTTTTCGTTTATTACTTCGTGAATATCGGCATGGTCATCGGGCTGCTGCCCGTGGTCGGCGTGCCATTGCCGTTAATCAGTTTCGGCGGCACATCCATGGTCACCGTCATGGCGGGGTTCGGCATATTGATGTCCATTCACACCCATCGAAAATTGCTACCTACATAGAACTTCGCGCTACACTAAACAATATGGGTGCAATTCGAAATCGCGGTAAGAAACCGCTCCCACAACGGCATAGCGTTCAAGTTCGATGACACGGGCAGTAAAAAATCCAATCGCCATACTCCGATGGGGAGGGCCACTCGCAGTCGTTTGCGTGAGCCTAATCGGTTGCGCGCCGCATTCCACGGCGACCCGACCGAGCGCGCCCGTCCCGTCGGATGGTCCACCGCTGGAGCACGTCGACGTCAGCAAGATTCCCGACGCGGTTCCCAAGCATGAGCCGGTCAGCAAATACGGCAATCCGGCCAGCTATGAAGTATTCGGTAAGCGTTACACCACGCTGACCACAAGCGAGGGCTTTGTGGAAAGGGGCATCGGCTCATGGTATGGCCGCAAATTCCACGGCCAGCGCACATCGTCCGGCGAACCCTATGACATGCATGCCATGACGGCGGCCCATAAACACTTGCCGCTGCCGACCTACGCTCGGGTAACCAATTTGGAGAACGGTCGCAGCGTGGTGGTGAAAATCAACGATCGCGGCCCCTTCCACGAGGGGCGGATCATCGACCTGTCCTATGCGGCGGCGGTCAAACTGGGTTACAGCGACAAGGGAACCGCGCCGGTCGAAGTGGTCGCCCTCACGCCATCGGGCACGAGTATCTCGACAAAGGCAATGCCCCAGGCCAGCAACGGCGTGTTCGTACAGGTGGGCGCGTTCAGCAGCCGGGACAACGCAGAAGAGCTGCAGCGGCGGCTGGCCCATGTGCCCGCACCCATTAAAATCAAGGAAGAGCAGAGCCGCTCCGCATTTCTCTACCGCGTGCGTATAGGCCCCCTGGCCAGCGCCTCTTCCGCTGATACGATCTCACAGTCGCTGCGGGAACTCGGTTTGCAGCCCTACATCATAGTTGAGTAGTCGCGATCATTGCGGCGGTTTTCGCTCCGATTTAAAGGCGTTAGAATACATCCATTATCGGTTAGAGCATTTTTCTCCTGCAAGCCGACTCTACGCAATCATCAAGAGAGCCGAAAAGCGGCTCCATAATCCGGAGGTTTTGCGAGTGACGTTGTTTTTTCGCTGTTCGATGATCCCGCTGCTGCTCAGTCTTGTCGTTCAGGCGCAGGCTCAGACCGCCCCGGTTATCATGCCCGCAGCGCCGGAGCTCGCCGCCAAGTCCTACATTCTGGTGGACTTCGATAGCAATGTTCCGATTGTGGAGAAACTCGCGGACGAACGCGTCGAGCCGGCGAGCCTCACCAAGATCATGACGGCCTACATCGTCTTTGACGAGTTGCGCAAAGGCAACCTGCGCCTCGATGATCTCGTCACCGTCTCCGCGAAGGCCTGGCGAACTGGCGGGTCCAAAACATTTATCGAGGTCGGCAAACAGGTTCGAGTGGAAGATTTGCTGCGCGGCATGATCGTCCAATCCGGCAATGACGCCACGATCGCCCTGGCCGAACACATTGCCGGCACCGAGGAAGTATTCGCCGCGATGATGAACCAGCAGGCCAAAAACCTGGGCATGCTCAACAGTCACTTCAAGAACAGCACCGGCCTGCCCGAGCCCGAGCATTTCACCACCGCCCGCGATCTGGCTACCTTGGCTCGCCTGATGATCCGGCAATTTCCTGAGTATTACCGCTGGTATGCGGAAAAGGAGTTCACCTTCAACGGCATCACACAGCGCAACCGCAACATGTTGTTGTGGCGCGACGAATCCGTCGACGGCATGAAAACCGGACACACCGAAAGCGCCGGCTATTGTCTGGTTGCTTCGGCCAAACGGGAGGGCATGCGCTTGGTTTCGGTAATATTGGGCGCGAAGAGCGAAAACGGGCGCGCTCAGGAAACCCAATCGCTCATCAACTTCGGGTTCCGCTTCTATGAAACCCACAAGCTGTATTCCGCCAATGAAGCCCTGTCCACCGCACGCATCTGGAAGGGCGCCGTGGAGCAGTTGCCCATCGGCCTGCAGGAGACGTTGTTCGTGACCATTCCACGCGGCCAATACCCCAATCTGAACGCATCCGTCCAACTCCTCCCGACCATCACGGCGCCGGCAAGCATGGGCCAGGAAATGGGCACGGTGCAGATCTCTCTGGCCGGCAAGCTGGTGGCCGAACGCCCGCTCATCGCTCTGCAAGATGTCGAGGAAGGCGGTCTTTTCAGTCGCTTGGTGGACGAAGTCATGCTAATGATCAAGCAATAGCCGTATGGATCGCATAACGTGCCCTTGCTATCATTGCGGCTTTCATAACCCCTGAGCGCCTCTCATGTCTAATCAGCCCATTGTTTACCTCAACGGCGATTTCTTGCCCGCATCAGAAGCGCGCGTCTCGGTACTCGACCGCGGCTTTATTTTCGGCGATGGCGTGTATGAGGTGATTCCCGTTTACGGCGGTCATTTGTTCCGGTTGGATGCCCATCTGGCGCGCCTGGACGATAGCCTGGTCAACATCCGCCTCTCGGCGCCCTACAGCCACGACAAGTGGCGCGAAATCCTCGCGGCGCTGGTCGCACGCAACGGAGGCAAAGATTTGAGCGTCTACCTTCAAATCACCCGCGGCGTCGCGCCACGGGACCATGCCTTTCCCAAGAATGTCGAACCCACGGTCTTCGCCATGGCTAACCCGCTGCTGCCGGTTCCGTCGCAGATTTTGCGCGATGGCGTCGCCGTGATAACGATGGACGATTTTCGCTGGCAGAACTGTCACGTTAAAGCGATCGCGCTGCTGGCCAACATCCTGGCGCGACAGCAAGCATTGGATTCGGGCGCCAGCGAAGCAGTTTTCGTTCGCGACGGACAGGTTACCGAAGGCGCCGCGAGCAACCTGTTCTATGTAAAGAATCGCACTCTATATACCCCGCCCAAGGGACCGCGCCTATTGCCGGGCATCACCCGCGACCTAGTGCTCGAATTGGCGGCCGCTCACCATATTCCCGCGCAAGAAGTTAACTTCGACGTCGCCGCTCTACGAAGCGCGGACGAGATTTGGCTCACCAGTTCGACCAAGGAAATCTTGCCCGTGACCCAGCTCAACGGCGAACCGGTGGGCAACGGCAAACCGGGGCCGATGTGGTCGCGCATGCTGGCGTTGTATCAAGAGTACAAACAACAGATCCGCGAAGGGCGCGCGGCCTGAGCGGCTGATCATGAGGGTTGCGGTGACAGAAAAACCTCAACTGACGTACCCCTGCGCCTATCCGATCAAGGTGGTCGGCTACGCCAGCGAAGCGTTCGATGCATGGGTCGTCGCGACCGTGCGTCAACATGCGCCGGACCTTGGCGAAGGGGCTGTTCAGACGCGAGAAAGCCGCGAAAGCCGCTATATTGCCGTCACGGTCACCATCAATGCGCAAAGCCCGGCCCATATCGAAGCCATATTCCATGCCTTGCGCGAGGATCCCCGGGTGATCATGGTACTGTAGGAGTCTGTCCTCTTTTCGTTGTCTATTGCAGTATGAGTTCATCCATCAGCCCCGCCTCCACCTTGATCGTGCGCCAATTGGGTCGACGCGACTACCTTTCCGTGTGGGAGGCCATGAAGGCGTTTACGGCTGAGCGCGAAGCCGCTGCGACCGATGAAGTTTGGGTTGTCGAACACCCGCCAGTATTTACTCAGGGCCTGAACGGCAAAGAAGAGAACATATTGAATCCCGGCGATATTCCCGTCGTCCAAGTGGACCGTGGCGGACAAGTCACCTACCATGGCCCGGGGCAGCTGGTGCTGTATGTGCTGATCGATTTGGGCCGGCGCCGGCTGGGCGTGAAGGATCTGGTGCGCCATCTGGAAGACGCCGTCATTGACTCCCTGGCCGAATACCGTATTCTGGCGGGCCGCCGCGAGGGGGCGCCGGGCGTTTACGTCGACGATGCCAAAATTGCCGCGCTCGGGTTGCGCGTCAAACGCGGGTACAGCTACCACGGCCTGAGTTTCAATATCGACATGGATTTGACGCCCTTCGCTCGAATCCATCCGTGCGGACTCAAGGGGATCACGGTCACCCAGTTACGGGACTTAGGCGTGCAGTCCGATATAGATCGTGAAATGCGGAGATTGGTGACGCAGTTGGGGCGCCTACTCAACTACAGCGACACACAGATAGCGACGGCCACATGAGCGACAAAAAGCCAACCGGGAAACACGAACGCGGCGAAGCCAAAACCGCTCGCATCCCCATTAAGATCGAGCCAACGTGGCAACCGCCGCGCAAGCCGGCATGGATTCGCGCCAAGTCGCCCAACACCGCCGCCGTCGCGCAGCTCAAAGAGGTATTGCGCAACAACAAACTTCACACCGTTTGCGAGGAAGCCTCCTGCCCCAATCTGGGCGAATGCTTCTCCCACGGCACCGCCACCTTCATGATCATGGGGGACATCTGCACCCGCCGCTGCCCCTTCTGCGACGTCGCCCATGGTCGCCCGGAAGCGCTGGACGCGGACGAACCGCAAAATCTCGCCCGCACCATCGCCGCCATGCAGCTCAAGTATGTGGTGATCACCTCGGTGGACCGCGACGATTTGCGCGACGGCGGCGCCGAACATTTCATCAAGTGCATTCAAGCGGTGCGCCGCGAGTCGCCGCAGACCCGCATCGAAATATTGGTGCCCGATTTCCGCGGCCGCATGGATGTGGCGCTGGACATCCTGCGCGCCGCGCCGCCTGATGTGTTCAATCACAATCTGGAAACGGTCCCGCGCCTGTACAAGCAAGCCCGCCCAGGCTCCGACTACAATTGGTCGCTGGATCTGATCGAGCGCTTCAAAGCGATGTTTCCCGAGGTGCCGACCAAGTCCGGCGTTATGGTGGGACTGGGCGAAACCAACGACGAAATCGTCGAAGTGCTAAAAGACTTGCGCGCCCATCGCTGCGATATGCTGACGCTGGGGCAATACTTGCAGCCCAGCCGTTATCACCTGCCGGTAGCCCGGTTCATGCCGCCGGAGGAGTTCGCCCAATTGGGCCAAATCGCCGAAGAACTGGGTTTCAACAATGTAGCCAGTGGCCCGATGGTGCGTTCGTCTTATCACGCCGATCTGCAGGCGGCGGGGGAGAAAGTCTCCTAAACGACATATCGCGGAATGATCCGCTCCCACAACGGACCAGCGTCGCTGTTGTGGGAGCGGATCATTCCGCGATTCCCCGTCGCGACCAGCACTACCCCTTCGTGCCCACGCGCCGCCGCAGCAGCTCGCCCACCTTCGGACACTGTCGTGCCGCGGGCTGCAACTCGAAATAAGCCTGCGCATCGCGAATGTACTCGGGCTGCAATTTCCCACCAGCCAACTCAAAGAACAACGCCACCACCTCTTCGTCGCAGCGCGCCGCGGCCACGCTCAGCGCGTTGGGCGGCCCCATGACGCTGAATGTCAGGGAATAGGACTGCAACAAGCGGTCGGAGCCATCGGCGTCGCGCAACCGCTTGGCCAGGTCATCGATCCGCCGTTCAGTAACCAAGGCCACGTCGCGGTCGAACGCCATCTTTTCGAACACCAACGCGCCGCCCACCAATACCACCGGCAGCAACAATACGCCGCCGAGAAAATAAAGCTGCCAGGGATCGAGACGCTGGTCCATGCCGATCAGTTAAGAGAACTCGCGCGCAAGTTGCAAGCCATCTTGCGGAATGCCGCGCCTAACCACAAACAGGGCGAGGCGATTTTGTTACAATCGCGCCATGGATGTAACAGACATACTCAGCTCGCTGAATGAAAAGCAACGGGAAGCCGTCACCAGCGGCCCAGGGCCCCTGTTAGTACTGGCCGGGGCCGGCAGCGGCAAGACTCGCGTTCTCGTTCACCGCATGGCCTGGCTGATGCGCACCGAGGGCGTCGATCCGCGCAACATGCTCGCCGTAACGTTTACCAACAAAGCCGCGGCGGAAATGCGCGGTCGCGTTGAAGGGCTGCTCGGCGTGCCGGTGGGCGGCCTGTGGATCGGCACATTCCATGGATTGTGCCACCGCTTGCTGCGCACTCATTGGCAAGCGGCAAAGCTGCCCCAGCTCTTTCAGATTTTGGATTCGGAAGATCAAAACCGATTGATCAAGCGTGTCATCAAGAATCTCAATCTCGATGACACCGTGTGGCAACCTAAACAAGTCCAATGGTTCATCAACCAGAAAAAGGACGAAGGGCTGCGCCCCGGCGGGATCGAACCCGGCTACGATTTGCGCGTCAAGAAAATGCGCGAGATCTACGCGGCCTACCAAGACGCCTGCGAACGCAACGGCGTGGTGGATTTCGCCGAGCTGCTGCTGCGGGCCCAGGAACTGCTGCGCGACAATCCCAAAATCGCCGACCACTATCGGGAGCGCTTTCGTCACATCTTGGTGGACGAGTTTCAGGATACCAACGCCATTCAGTACGCTTGGCTAAAGGCGCTGAGCGGAAAGCACAATAATTTGTTCGTGGTGGGCGACGACGATCAGTCCATCTACGGCTGGCGCGGGGCATGCATCGAGCACATTCAACGCTTCGACAAGGACTTCCCCGGCGCCCGCATCATACGGCTGGAGCAAAATTACCGTTCCACCAGCGTCATTCTCGATGCCGCCAACGCGCTCATCTCGCGCAATGCCAGCCGGCTCGGCAAGGAACTATGGACCGACGGCGATCGCGGCGAGCCCATCGCGCTGTATGCGGCGTTCAACGAGGTCGACGAGGCGCGCTATGTAACGGAGCGTATTCGCCAATGGATCAATCAGGGCAACCTGCGCAGCGAAGTCGCCATTCTCTACCGTTCCAACGCCCAGTCGCGCTTGTTCGAAGAAACGCTTTTGGCCGCCGGCATCCCCTATCGCGTTTACGGCGGCCTGCGGTTTTTCGAGCGTGCCGAAATCAAGGACGCCCTGGCCTATTTGCGCATCATTGCCAACCGCGATGACGACGCATCGTTCGAACGCGTCGTCAACATGCCGACCCGTGGCATCGGCGGCCGTACGTTGGAGATCATTCGGGAACTTGCCCGCCACGAACAGTGCTCCTTGTGGCAGGCCAGCCGCGGGGCCATTCGAGCAAAAGCGCTTTCCGGTCGCGCGGCGACGGCGGTGGGAGGATTTCTCCATCTCATCGACTCTCTCGACGAGCAGACGCGCGACCTCGACCTGGGCGAGCACGCCAAGGTCGTAGTGGAAGGCTGCGGCTTGCTGCAACATTTTCGCAATGACAAAAGCGAGAAAGAGCAATCCCGCGCCGACAACTTGGAAGAACTCATCAACGCCGCCGCGCAGTTCGCCGAGTCGGACATGCGCGACGACGACATGCCGCCACTGGCCGCGTTTCTGGGCCATGCCGCGCTGGAATCCGGCGCCCCGGAAGCCGGTCAATGGGACGACTGCATCCAATTGATGACGCTCCATTCCGCCAAGGGGCTCGAGTTTCCCCAGGTGTTCATTTGCGGACTTGAGCAGGGATTGTTTCCCCACCAAATGAGCATGGACAGCGAACGCGGACTGGAAGAAGAGCGGCGCCTCTGTTACGTCGGTATCACCCGGGCGCGCAAACATCTCACATTGACGTACGCCGAAAGCCGGCGCATTCACGGCAGCGAAACCTATCAAAGACCATCGCAGTTTCTAAACGAGCTGCCAACAGAACTGATGGAAGAAGTGCGCCCGCGGCTGCAAAGTCCGCGCGCCAACGCGGCGCCCAGCGTGCCGTCAGCCTTCACCGAGAGCACCGGCGGCGAGTACTTCGTCGGTCAACGGGTGAATCATGCGAAATTCGGCGAAGGCGTGATTCTCAACCACGAAGGCCGCGGCCCCCATGCGCGAGTCCAGGTCAACTTCGAACAGGCCGGGATGAAGTGGTTGGTGCTGTCGTATGCGAATTTGACGGCGGTGTAGGAAGCAATGGCGCGTGTTCCTGCCGTGGGAGCGCATTCCTTGCGCGATTCTTTGCTCGCGTCGACTGCGCTGCCGATTCAATCGCGGAATAATCCGCTCCCACAGAAATGCGCTCCCACAAACCCGTTCGCTAATTTATATCATTGGCCGCGCGGGCGATCGGGCGGCCGAGCCGGGTGGCTAACGACAGATCCGGCACGAGGGCAAGCGGAATGTCTTGCCGCGGCTTGCCAACATGGAATCCCTGCGCGAAATCGACGTGAAAACTGCGCAACAACCGCAGCGTCTCCTCGTTTTCCACGAACTCCGCGATGGTGATCTTGCCCAGCGCGTGAGCGACCTGATTCATGGACCGAACCATGGCCTGGTCGACCGGGGTATGCACCATGTTCTGCACGAAGGAACCGTCGATCTTGATCTTGTCCACGGGCAGATGCTTCAAATAGGTAAACGAACTGAAGCCGGAACCGAAATCGTCAAGCGCGAATTGGCACCCGAGCGCTTTCAACGCCGTAATGAATTCAACGGCCGCCGAGAGATTGCCAATGGCGGCGGTTTCCGTGATCTCGAACGTCAGCGTTTGAGGCTGCACGCGATGCTCTCGCAACAAATCGCTGATCAGCGGCAACAAGGAATGATCTTCGAAAGCGCGCGCAGATAAATTAACCGAGAATCGCAAATCCTCTCCGGCCTGCTGCAACCGGCCCAACTCGGCGATGGCGCGCTTGACCATCCAGCGATCAACCTGATTGATGAGTCCGAAACGTTCGGCGGCCGGCATGAAACCGCCTGGCATGATGACCTGGCCGTCGTCGCACAACATCCGCAACAGAACTTCGTAGTCCCGCACCGCGCCGTCGGCAACAGAGGCGATGGGCTGATACACCAACTGCAGTTGGTCCTTCTCCAGCACTTCCTTGACGCGAGCGGCCCAACCCATGTCGGCCTGCATGCTGCTGCGATCTTGATCTTCGGGCTTGTACATGTAGCAACGGTTGCGCCCTTGCGTCTTGGCCAGGTGGCACGCCAGGTCCGCGTGAGCCATGCACTCATCGACCGTCACGGTGGTGTTGTCGATCATGGCCAGGCCGATGCTGCAACTGATGTTGTAGACGTTGCCCTGCTCGAGGAAGCGATAATCTTCCACGCGGCGACGCAGATTTTCCGCCACCCGCAGCGCGCTCTGGGCATCGACGTTGTACAGAAGCACCGTGAACTCGTCGCCGCCGAATCGGGCCAACAAATCGCCTTCGCGCAAAAACGCTTTCAGCCGGTTGGAAAACTCGACGAGCAAACGATCACCGGCGGCATGACCGAGCGTGTCGTTGATGTACTTGAACTGGTCCAGGTCGATATAAAGCAACGCGCACATCGCGCCGCTGCGCGCCACCCGCGCCAATACCCGCTCCAGCTCCTGTTGAAATTGCCGGCGGTTCGCCAACCCGGTCAGCGAATCATGCAAGGCCTGATAGGCAAGCTTGCGCTCGAACGCTCGCTGCTCGGTGATGTCGCGGGCCGTGCCGCTGATGCCGATCACATTACCATCGGTGTCGCGATACGCTTTGGCGGTAAAGCTCAAGTAGTGAACGTTGCCGTTCTTATCCACGTGCGCCGTATCGTATTGCACCAGCTCCTTGCCCCGTAGAATGTCGGTAAAGGCGTTGAAGTCCTGCTCGGCGTAATCATCCATCTGAAAATCCCGAACGGGGCGCCCGATCATTTCCTCGGGTTCCAAACCGTAAATAAGCCGCGCGGAATTGTTGAGGTAGGTCCAGCGCGCTTGCAGGTCAATACTCCACACCAAGTCGTGGGCGGTTTCCACCAAGTGGCGATAGCGTGACTCGGCGTGAATAATCTGCTTCTGCGAGGCCTTGCGCTCGGAGATATCGGCGACCAAGCAGGTGTACATCTTTTTGCCGCTCAGTTCCATTTCGCTCACGCGAACGGACATGGGTATCTTGCGCCCGCGATTGTGAATACCCTCCACTTCCTGTTCGCCCTGCACCACGTTGGGTGTACCGGAAAGATTGACCACCGACGGCAGCAACCAAGCCAGCGGGCGACCGCGCACCTCCTGGAAGCGATATCCGAACAAACTCTCGGCGGCACGATTGAACGTGTCGATGCGGCCGACATCATCCACCAAAATGATGCCCTCGGCCGCGTTGCCGACGATGGCGCGAACTTGTGCATCTTGATCCCCCAACCGCCGCATCAATTTGGCGAGCATCTGGGTCAGATACCCAATTTCGTCCACCGAGCGGGGCCGCAACTGGGAAAAATCCTCATGGCTCACCTGGCCATCGGTTTCCAGCATTTCTCTCACCGGCTGCAGGGCTTGTTGCATCCCGCGAATGGCCAATAGCGCCATAACCAGCGGCAGCAAACCCAAGGCCGCCCACACCACGCTGGTTTCGAAAGAAACGTAGCCGGTGCGCCACCAGTAATACTGCGACAACAACGCACTACTTAATAAAGGTATGAATCCGACCAGAATCACCAGCTTGTAGCGCAAGCTGACATGCACCCGGTCCAAACCAACGAAGGCCACCAGGCGACCAAGGCCGTTGAGGCCCATCAGAAAACCGGGCAGCCCAACCAGGATCGAGGCAACCAACTGAAGCAACAGGAAATGCGACGGCGCTGTGTACTCGGCCAGGTATTGGTTTTCAAGCGCACCAACGGTAACCAAAAGAAACGGCGCGGCAACGATGTAACCGATATGAAGCAACCAGTAATCGAGCGTAAAGCGTCGAATGCGGCGATGTATTTTCGCGGGTGCGCTGCCCAACGTGGGATGTTGCGCGGCCCAACGCAGAACGGGCTGCAGGAAAAAGGAAAAATGGATTGCCGCCGCGACCGTCAGCATGAACGCCAACAGCATGACCAATAGTCCGGACCACACCATCGCCTCGGACGTGGCGTGCTGCGTCATGCCGAACAAAATGGCCGCGCCGTAGCCCAGACACGGCGCAACCAGGAAACCCCAAGATGCGGCCGCAATAAAGCGTCGACGAATACCAATTAACTCGCGTTTAACCGCGACAGATCCCGCCCTCGACATAGCACCCGATTTCGTCAATTTCAAAAAGTCGAAAGTCACAACGTCGAAAAAGGCATCCCGGCGGATAAAACTGGAATCGTTTTTTCTGCAGGATTGTTCTTCTTCTCACGTGCACATCGTCGTGAAGAAAACGGAAAGCCCTTCTCAAACGCCCATTCAACCGTTGCGGAGAGTCCGCTCGCGGTAACAGCGAACCATGAGCAATTGCTACTGGATCAGCCGGTGGCAAAACACAGTGCGATCATCAGAGACCGCCGACATCACCGGCAGTTTTAAACATAGCAGAGAACATCCGGAGCGCAAGAAAAAATTTACAGTAGTCTCGATATACTGCCATGCAGCGCTACTGATCAAAAATTTCCCACAGCGTTGACACCGGCGAAGCGCGCTAAGTCTTTGTACAGCGGATGTCCAACGCTAAGCTAGCAATCCCGCGTAACACCTCGAGCAAACGCGTATTGACAAGCGTCGCATCAAAGGCAGCAACGCATTGACTTGCGGTGTACATCACGCGGCGAATTGGTTAACCTTTGGCCACCAATGTTCCGCGGCACCTCATCGTGTATTAAAGCTCGCTAATAAACTGTTGAGTGCGCTGTGCGCCGGGCTCCCGTGCGTCGACACACATTGGAACATCGACTTCAATTCATTTAGCGAGAGGGAACATCAATGAGCGACAACAATAATATGAAGCGTCGGCAATTCATCAAGCGCGCCGCCGTCGCGGGAAGCATTGCAGCGGGCGCCGCGCTCTCGCCCAGCGTTTACGCGGCGAAGCGATTCAACTGGAAGCTCACCACGACTTGGCCGCCAAACTTTCCCATCTTTCAAGACGGTGTGAAACGATTCGCCGACGATGTCAAGAAAATGAGCGGCGGGGCGTTGAATATCCAAGTGTTTGCGGCGGGCGAACTTGTCCCGGCCATGCAGACTTTCGACGCGGTGTCCCAAGGCACGGTTCAAATGGGCCATGGCGCCGGCTATTACTGGATCGGCAAAATTCCCTGCGCGGCGTTCTTCACTTCCGTGCCATTCGGGATGAACGCTCAGGGCATGAACGCCTGGCTGTACAGCGGCGGCGGATTGGAGTTGTGGCGCGAGATTTATGCGCCCCATAATCTGGTGCCTTTCCCGATGGGCAACACCGGCGTGCAGATGGGCGGCTGGTTCCGCAAGGAAATCAAATCCATCGAGGACCTCAAAGGCCTGAAAATGCGCATTCCCGGCTTGGGCGGCAAAGTCATCGCCAAAGCGGGCGTCAATCCCGTGCTGCTGGCCGGCGGGGAGATATACACCGCCCTGGAGCGCGGCACCATCGACGCGACGGAATGGGTCGGTCCCTATCACGACGAGCGGCTTGGCTTGTACCGCGCCGCCAAGTTCTATTACTACCCCGGCTGGCAAGAGCCCGGCCCCACACTGGAACTGACGGTCAATCGTAAGGCATGGGAGGATTTGCCGGCAGAACTTAAGATGATCGTCGAAACCGCGGCCATGGCAAGCAATATGTGGATGCTGTCGGAGTTTGAGGCGAAGAACTTGGATGCGCTGGACAAACTCAAAAACAAATTCAATGTTCAGGTCTATGCGTTTCCCGACGACGTGCTGCGCCAGTTACGCCAATTCACCACGGAAGTGCTGAACGAAGAGGCGGAGAAAGACAAGGATTTCAAACGGGTGCTCGACGCCTACAGTGCATTTCGCAAGACCAACGATGCGTGGAGCGTCATTTCGGAAGCAGCGTACGCACGGACCCAATCGCTATAGGCAATCATCATGGGGGTCAGGCCTCCGATATGGGAGGCCTGACCCCCAGTAATTGCTACCACAGCATCCGCATCGCCAGCGCCAGCAAGAACACCGCGAAGATCCGCCGCAGCCAGGGCAGCGGCAAGCGGTGGGCCGCGGCGACGCCCAGCGGCGCGGTCACCACGCTGGCAACGGCAATGCCGAGAAACGCGGGAATGTGAACATAGCCAACACTGCCGGCCTCGCCAGCATCCGATGTAAACCCGTAGGACAGGAACACCAGCGTGCCGATCAGCGAGATCGGAAAGCCGCAGGCCGATGAGGTGCCCACGGCCTGGCGCATCGGCACCGAAAGAAACAGGAACAAAGGCACCAGCAGCACCCCGCCGCCGACGCCGGCCATGGTGGACACACCGCCGATCGCCGCACCGGCAACCGCGGCCTCGCCGGCACCGAGCGATCGCGGTTTGGGCGCCGGCGTCACATTTAATATGAGCTGAACGGCCACAATCACTTCGAGCACCGCCAATAGGGTCAACAACTGCTTGGTGGAAAAATGACCAGCGGATAGACCACCGGCAATTGCGCCGAGCGCCAGCCACGGCGTGATCTTGCGAAACAACGGCCACACAACCGAGCCGCGACGGTGATGAGCGCGCAACGCCGAGAGGGATGTGATGGTGATGGTTGCCATGGAGGTGCCCACGGCCAGATGCATGATGCTTTCCGCGCTGTAGCCTTGTTGCAGAAAAACATAACCCAGCATCGGCACGATGAGAATGCCGCCACCCACGCCGAGCATACCGGCCAGAAACCCACCGACGGCGCCGACGGCGAGATAAATCGCCGCGCTAATCAGCATGAAAAGAAAACATCTCGAGCTGCAACATCGCGGCGAGCCTACCAAGGTTGCGCAGCAAAAGCGACACTCGACCAACACCAGAGTTCACTTCTGGTTTAAATTGCATCAGGCTCGGAACCGCACGTACCAATTCCTGCTGCAATGGTCGATAATATCGCCATGAAACACAAAAGCGGCGCACCACGCCAACCCGTTCTGCTCATCATTCTCGATGGATTTGGCTGCAATCCCAGCCGGGTCAACAACGGCATCGCCATGGCGCGCACGCCGCGGTTCGACGATTTTTTTGCCCACTACCCGCACACCGTGTTGCAGGCGTCGGGCAAGGCGGTTGGGCTGCCGGACGGACAAATGGGCAACTCCGAGGTCGGCCACCTCACCCTGGGCAGCGGCTGCATTATTCGTCAGGACCTGGTAAAGATCGACGACACCATTACGGACGGTTCGTTTTTCAAGAATGAAGCGCTCAACCGCGCCATCGACGGAGCGCGTGCCGCCCAACGCCCTGTGCACTTGGTCGGGCTGGTGTCCGATGGCGGCGTGCACAGTCACTTGAATCATCTGCTTGCGCTCATCGAGTTGTGCCAGCGTCGCGGCACCAAACCCGCACTGCACATGATCACTGATGGACGCGACACAGCGCCCAATTGCGCGCGCAATTATCTGCCCCTGCTGCACGGCGCGCTCGAACGGGCCGGCGGGACTATCGCCACGGTCAGCGGGCGGTATTACGCCATGGACCGGGACAACCGCTGGGAACGCACCAAAAAAGCGTGGGATGCCATGGTGTTGCGCGAGGGCCGTCACGCAGTGAGCGCCGAAGAAGCGATTTCGATCGCCTATGCCGAAAAGGAAGGCGATGAGTTCATCACACCGACGGTGATCCGCGGCCGCGACGCCATACAAAACAACGATGAGGTGATCTTTTTCAACTTTCGCAAGGATCGCCCGCGGCAACTGGCCGGCGCACTGCTGAAGCGGGAATTCAAGGAGTTCCCGCGCGGCGATTTTGCGGGGACACGTCTAACCTCATTTACCTGCTACGACAAATGGTTCGGCAATCCCTACGCTTTCGAACAAGATCGACCGTCGACCACCCTGGCCGAGATCATCAGTCGCGCGGGTTTGAAACAGTTTCATTGCGCGGAGACGGAGAAATATCCCCACGTCACGTATTTTTTTAACGGCAGTCAGGGCGAGGCCGTGTCAGGCGAGGACCGGGTGATCATTCCGTCGCCCAAAGTCGCGACCTACGACTTGGCGCCCGAGATGAGCGCAGCGGGGGTAGCGGATGCGGTGGTCGATGCCCTCAAGTCAGAGGAATATGCCTTTATCGTTGTCAATTTCGCCAACGGTGACATGGTTGGTCACAGCGCGATACCCGAAGCAATCATTAAAGCCGTGGAGTGCTTGGATCGCGAAGTCGGCCGCGTCATCGATCAAGCGCTGCAGAACCGCTATTCGATTATTCTGACCGCCGATCATGGAAATTGCGACGAAATGGTGGACCCGATCACCGGAGAACCCAATACTCAACACAGCGTTTATCCCGTTCCCTGCTTGGTCATTGATAAGACCCACTGGACGCTTAGCACCGGCGCAGGCCTCAGCGCGATCGCGCCCACCGTGCTGCACTTGATGGGTCTGACCACGCCGCCCGCCATGGCCGGCCATTCCTTGTTGCTTAAACCAGTCGGCCACGCAGACCATTGATCAAAGGGGAAAAACGCTTCCTGCTCCACTTTAGGCGGACGGGATCCGTGCCGATTTCTTAGGGAACCTCCTACTCATTGACTGAGAGCATGGTGGTTGTCGTGGGAGCGGATCATTCCGCGATCGACTCGGCAAAACATCGCGGTAGGAAACCGCTCCCACATCGAAGGAATGCCGGTATGACAAGGACGTCGACGCCATGGGCAAGAGCTTAGAGAACAGAAAATCCCACTTACTCGCCAAAGTCTTGGAGCGAGTCCGCGAAAAACTCCCGCCGGATCAAGCGGAGAACGCGGTCAAATTCATCGAACAATACTACCTCGCCGTCGCGCCTGAGGATCTGGTCGAACGCAGCGTGCTCGATCTCTATGGCGGCGCGCTCGCGCACTGGAATTTCGCCGCCAAGCGCGCTCCGCACAAACGGCTGTTGCGGGTCTACAACCCGCGCATGGAGGAACACGGCTGGCAATCCACACACACGATCATCGAAGTCGTTCAGGACGACATGCCGTTTCTCGTCGATTCCACCAGCATGGAACTCAATCGACTGGGGTTGACCGTGCATCTGATCATTCACCCGGTGATGCACATTCACCGCGACACTCACAACCAAATCGAAAACGTGTTGGAAGACGGCAACCATGGCGAGGGTCAGCCCGAAGCCATTTTGCGCTTCGAGGTCGACCGGCAAGCCAGCGACGAGCAGCTTCGCACCTTGGAACAGAGTTTGAACAATGTTCTCGAAGACGTGCGCTGCGCGGTCGAGGATTGGGCCACGATGCGGGAACAGCTGCGCGCAATCATCGCCGAGTTCAAGGCCCATCCGCCCAAACTCGAGTCCGAGGACGTCAACGAGGACCTGGCGTTTCTCGACTGGCTCGATCGCGACCACTTCATCTTCCTGGGTTTCGCCGACTACGACATCGTGGGGGAAAACGGCGATGAAATGATGCGGATCAAGCCGGGGTCAAGCCTGGGCATTCTCCGCGGCGGGCGCACGGCGGGGGAAAACCATGCGCGCCACCTGCCGGCACAACTACGAAATGAACTGCGCAAACCGGGGCTGTTGATTCTCACCAAGACCAATACCCGCGCCAGCGTCCATCGACCCGCCTACATGGACTACATCGGCATCAAGCGCAGCAACGAAAAAGGCGAAATCGCGGGCGAATGGCGTTTTCTCGGCCTTTACACCTCCGCCGCGTATATCTCCCGCCCGCGCGACATCCCGCTGCTGCGCCGCAAGGTGCAGCAAGTCATGTCGCGATCCGGGTTCCGTCCCGGCGGGCACTCGTCGAAAGCCTTGGCAAACACGCTCGAGACGCTGCCGCGCGACGAGTTGTTTCAATCCACCGCGGACCAACTCTACCAAACCGCGACAGCGATACTGCACCTTCAGGAACGCCAGCGGGTGCGGCTGCTGGTTCGCCGCGATCCCTATGGCCGGTTCTTCTCCTGTCTCGTGTTCCTGCCGCGCGAACGCTTCAATACCGAGATCCGGATGCGCATCCAGAAGATTCTCAAGGATAGCTTCAAAGCAAGCGCCGTCGACTTTTCCATTGCGCTGTCGGAATCCGTTTTGGCGCGCATTCACTTTGTCGCCCACGTCGATCAAGACGAGGCGCTGGAATATGACCTCGCCGATCTCGAAAGCCGCATCCTTTACGCCACCCGGTCGTGGGAAGACGAGGTTTACGGCTCTCTGCTCAACGAATTGGGCGAGGAAAAAGGCAATCGATTATTCGCCCGCTATCGCGGCGCGTTTCCCGCAAGTTACAGTGAGGACTACGCCCCGCCGATCGCCGTGGCGGACATCCGTAAGATGGAGGCGCTCAGCTCGTCCAACATGCTGGGCATGACAATGTATCAGCCGCTGGAGACGCCGCAGGGCGCGGTGCGCTTCAAGCTGTTCCGCCGCGGTGAGCCGATTTACCTCTCCATGGTGCTGCCGATGCTGGAAAACATGGGCGTGAGGGTTCTCGACGAGCGGCCCCATGAAGTAGTTCTGAATGACGGCGAACCTGTTTGGGTTCATGACCTGGGCTTGGTCTACGACAACAGCGCGCAACTGAGTTCGGAGAGTGTGCGGCAGCTGTTCCAGGATGCCTTCGCGGCACTGTGGAACGGCCGCACCGAAAATGACGGCTTCAACAAACTCGTTCTGTTCGGCCAACTGTCCTGGCGCCATGTCGAGATCCTACGCGCCTGCTGCAAATACCTGCGTCAGACCGGCTTCCCGTTCAGCCAACCCTACATGGAGCAGGCGCTGACCAATCATCCGCAAATCGCGAGCTTGTTGGTCGATCTGTTTGTCGTTCGTTTCGATCCCGACGGCCAGGACAAAGCGCCGCAACGCGCCGAAATCTTGATGGACTCCATCGAGAAATCGCTGGACGCGGTGCCCAATCTGGACGAGGACCGCATTCAGCGACGCTTTTTCACTCTCATCAAAGCGATGCTGCGCACCAATTATTTTCAAACCGACAAAGACGGGCAGTCCAAGCCGTGTCTGTCATTCAAACTCGATTCGTCCCAGATTCCCGACATCCCGGAACCCAAGCCGCTTTACGAGATTTTCGTCTATGCGCCGCATGTGGAAGGCATTCATCTTCGCGGCGGTCGGGTCGCGCGCGGCGGACTGCGCTGGTCGGACCGGCTGGAAGATTTCCGCACGGAAGTATTCGGGTTGATGAAAACTCAGATGGTGAAAAACGCCGTCATCGTGCCGGTGGGCGCGAAGGGCGGCTTCGTCATGAAACAGCCGCAGACGGACGGCGACGCCGACAGCATCGCCAAGGAAGTCAAACGCTGCTATCAAACGTTCATTCGCGGCCTGCTCGACATCACCGACAATCTCGCGGCGGGCAAGATCGCGCCGCCGCAACGGGTAGTCCGCTACGACTGCGACGATCCCTACTTCGTCGTCGCCGCGGACAAGGGCACCGCATCGTTTTCCGACACGGCCAACGCCATCGCCAAGGAATACAACTTCTGGCTCGGCGATGCGTTCGCCTCCGGCGGCTCGGCCGGCTACGATCACAAGAAGATCGCCATCACGGCGCGCGGCGGTTGGGAGTCGGTCAAACGTCATTTCCGCGAACTCGGCGTCGATGTGCAGAGCCAAGACTTCACCGTCGTGGGCATCGGCAGCATGAACGGCGACGTGTTCGGCAACGGCATGCTGCTGTCGCGGCACATCAAGCTGGTCGGCGCGTTCAGTCACAAGCACATTTTCCTGGACCCGAATCCGGACCCGGAGGCGAGCTTCGTGGAGCGCGAGCGTCTGTTCCACCTGCCGCGCTCGGCGTGGACCGACTACGACAAGAAGCTTATCTCAACCGGCGGCGGCGTATTCAACCGCTCCGCCAAGTCCATTCCTATTTCGCCTCAGATGCGTCAGGTGCTGGAGATCACAGCCGATCAGCTCACGCCCAACGAACTGATTCAAGCGTTGCTCAAAGCGCCGGTCGATTTGATCTGGAACGGCGGCATCGGCACGTTCGTCAAAGCGCGCTTCGAGAACCATTCCGATGTCGGCGACCGAAGCAACGATGCCATCCGGGTCAACGGCTACCAGCTGCGCTGCAAGGCGTTCGGCGAGGGCGGCAACTTGGGATTGACCGCCAACGGCCGCATCGAATACGCCAAGGCGGGCGGGCGTATCAACACGGACTTCATCGACAATTCGGGCGGCGTCGATTGCTCGGACCACGAGGTCAACATCAAGATCCTGCTGGATGAAGTGGTCAAGGCCGGCGATCTGAGCGAGAAGCAGCGCAACGAGTTGCTGGCGCAAATGACCGACGAGGTCGCGGATTCGGTGCTGCAGAGTAACTATCAGCAAACGCAAGCGCTCTCGCTGAGCGAGTTCCAGGGCTACAGTCTTCTCGATGAGCAGAGCCGGCTCATGCGCGGCTTTGAGAAAACCGGCCGTCTCGACCGCACGAACTGGTCGCTGCCCAACGACGAGGAGCTGGCCAAACGCCGCGCCGCCGAGCAAGGCTTGACCCGCCCGGAACTGAGCGTGCTGCTGGCGTTTAGCAAGATCGACGTGTTCGAGGCGCTCCTGGCGTCGGACCTGTGCGAAGACCCGTTCGTGGTGGAAGAGCTGCGGAGCTACTTCCCGCCTCGCATGCGGGAGAAGTACGGCGCCCACATGACCCGGCATCGTCTGCGGCGCGAGATCATCGCAACTTACGTCGCCAATAACATGATCAATCGAATGGGCACGACGTTCCCCTATCGCATTCGCGAACACACCGGCGCCAATGCCCCCGACGTGGCCCGCGCGTATCTGGTCACCCGCCACGTCTTCCAGTTGCCCGATATTTGGCAGGCCGTCGAAGCGCTGGACAACAAGGTCAACGCCCAGCAGCAACTTATGATGCTGATTGCGACCCGCAAGCTGGTGAATCGCGCGACGCTGTGGTTCCTGCGCAATTGCCGCCAACCGCTGGACATCCGCGGCACGATACAAGCCTTTCAAACTGGCATCACGGAATTGTCGTCGGTGCTCGTCAAGTTGCTTGATGAGCGGGAATCGCAAAAGGTGGCCGACGTCGCCAATCAGTATCTGGAAGAGGGCGTACCGGAACGACTGGCCACCCGCGTCGCGTCCTTGCCGCCGTTGTTCGCGGGACTGGACATCACGGAAGTTGCCACATCACTCGAGCGATCGGTCACCACCGTGGCGCGGCTGTATTTCCATATCGGCGCTCAGCTCGAACTGTACTGGCTGCGTGATCACATAACCGGCTTGCCCGAGGATACCCGCTGGTCGCGGCTCGCCCGCTCGGCGCTGCGCGACGACATTTATCGCCTGCATCGCACCGTCACTCGCGAAGCGTTGCTGCTCAATCGCGACAGCGACGATCCGGAACAACTCTTCCAACTGTGGAAACAGGCGAACCCGGTCACCGTCGAGCGCTACCTGCAAAACCTCGCCGAATTCAAAGGCAGCGATACCAGCGACCTGGCCCTACTCAGCGTCGCCGTCAACGACGCCCGCAAGCTGATCCAAACCACCGGACCCACCAAAGCCTGACGATTCCCCGGGGGTCAGGCCTCCGATTGCCGGATTTAGTCGGGGGTCAGGCCTCCGATTGCGGAGCGCAATTCGAGGCCTGACCCCCAGCGATCTCCGTAATTGGAGGCCTGACCCCCGGCAATCGCGCAGCGCGGACCGGCAATGGCTTGCCTGATGCGCGCCGCCGTCCAAGCTAAGCGCATGATTTCTCTATGACCGAGTGCAGGTACGCTTCTTGCTGATGTCCTTGGGACATGCCATCCGCATAGCAAGGGAGAGTCACCGTGAAAGCGAATCGTCAGCGAACCGCCCTGTACGCGTTGTACGGTCTATCCATCGCCGGAATTCTCCTCGCGCTCGGTATTGCGTTTCCCAAGCTGACCTTTGGCTTGATCGATCTTCCGGGCCTGATATTTGTAGTCGGCGGGACGTTCGCCGCGCTGCTGCTCAGCCATTCCTACCGCGACGTGCGACGCGCCCTAAGTCGCATCAGGCACACACTGAAGAGCCCGGCCGGCGACACCTCCGCCGATGAACAACGCTTGCTGCATGTGGCCAACGCGTTTCGCAACGGCCGCATTCGCCAAGCGGAGCAGATCATGGAGCAAATCGATCATTCGCTTTTGCGCCAGGGGATTCAATGGGTTCTCGATCGCAGCCCGCGGGAGGAAGTGGAGAAGCTGGTCAACTGGCGCATTCAAGCGGACTGCCAACAATCCCTTGCCGATGCGCGATTGCTGCGGGAGATGGGCAGCTTCGCCCCGGCCTTGGGAATGCTCGGAACGCTGATCGGCTTGATTCAGATGCTCTACGGTCTTGGCGATCAATCTCTCGGACAGATGGGCCAAACCATGGCCTTCGCGATCGTTACCACGCTTTACGGATTGATTGCCTCCAATCTTTTGCTCAAGCCGCTCGCCGTTAAGTTGGAGCGACGAGTCGAGCGCGAATATCAGCAGCTGAATGTGCTCAAGGAAGCCATTCTCATGCTGCTGGATCGACAACACCCGATGATGATTCAGGAGTCGCTCGCCGCGCTAAAGGCACAACATACCGTGCTTCCCTCTAACGTCACGAAGCTGCGCGCCGCATGAACACACCGTTTAGCCACGCCAACACCGGCAAAGCGTTGGATTGGTCTCCGACGTCTCACCTCGACAACGGCACCGAGAAAGACTCGTGGGTGACCAGCTACATGGACATCCTCACCTTGATGCTCACCCTGTTCGTGATTTTGCTCGCCTACCAGATGCACGCGAACAGCGCGCAGGATTCACAACAAGCAAATCAAACCAAGCAACAAGCGAGCAGCGCCCCTCAAACCGCAGCGGCGACCGCGTCGCCGTCAACCGATCCGGAAACAATTCACGTCGAAAGAGTCCAGCCCACCGCGGTTGCCGCCCTCGCCGAGTACTCCGAGCTGGCGCCGCCTGCTCGAGACGATGTTCCGGTCTCCGATGCGGCGATCATCAGCGATGCAGCCGCCGAAACCGACGTCGCATTGATGCCGACAGAGCAGCCAACGTCGCCGCCCGAACAACTTACCGAGGCACAGTACTCCACGCTGGATGTGTCAGCCGTGGAAGCGGCGTTGCACACGGCTTTGGGTGCGTCGATTCCGCCAGTCGAGATTCTTCCCAACGGCTTCTCAATCGCGCTTAACGAGCAAGTCCTTTTCGCGCCGGGGAGCGCGTCCGTGAGCATTCAAGGCGGGGATATTCTGCGCAGCATCGCACCGGCATTGGCCGAGTTTGACGGCGAGATTTTCATTGAAGGCCACACCGACAACCGACCCATCACAACGGCCCACTTCCCATCGAACTGGGAGCTTTCGACCCATCGCGCGACGAGCGTCACCCGCTTGCTCATCGAGTTCGGTCTGCCCCCGGCACGCATGCGCGCGGTCGGGTTCGGCGACACGCAGCCGGTCGCTGACAATCAAACACCGCAGGGTCGTGCCGCCAATCGGCGCGTGTCGGTGGTGGTTAGACTGCCCGCCGCGCAGGAGTAGCTCTTGGCGGCTCATCGCGGCTAAGGCCGATCCTACGGTCTTTCGTGGTATAAATAGCCCGGTATCGCGGAACGATCCGCTTCCGCGAATTCCGCGATTCCCGATCTAGGTCACAAGGAAAGGGTGTCCAGATTCTTCGATGCTCGCGACTCAACTGCACCGCGCCTGGCTAGCCGCTCGCATAAAGCGCCGGTTAAAGGCCGGCGACGCCAACCGGGCGGAAGCCCTAGCGCGCAAACTCGTCGCCGCGGCGCCCAACGGGCGTGACGGCTACGTTTTCCTTTTCGACGCCCTGTTGGATGCGGGCAAAACCGCCGACGCTCTGGCCACCGCCGAGCAAGCCATTGGACGCGGACTTAATGAAGCCGAGATTTGGAATCGCAAAGGCATAGCCTGCCTGCGACTTGATCATCTGGATGTTGCAGAAGACGCGTTCAAACACGCCCTCGCTCTGGACCGCGCGAATACCGCCGCACAGGTCAACCTCAGTTCGATTGCCCTACGGCGCAATGATGTCGGCACGGCGAAGTCACTGCTGAACACCGTGCTCGCGGCGAGTCCAGATCATCTCGCCGCCCGCGTCAACCGCGCGCTAACTTACCTCCAAGAGAGCAATCGCAGCGACGCGGAGCAGGATTTTCGTGCGGTGCTGGCTCAGGACCCCGGCAATCTGCCGGCGCTGACCAACCTGACGCGGTTGCTGATCGACGCGGAGCGGTTCGATGAAGCCGCGTCGGTTGCCGAAATCGGTTTGTCGCGGCGGCCAAATCATCCTGGACTGCTCTTGGACATCGGACGCATCGCCGTCCTGCGCGGCTCATTGGGCGAGGCCGAACAGATTCTGCGGCAACTTCAATCCCTGGCGCCGAGCGACGCGGACACCCGGCTCGGCTTGGCCGTTCTGCTGCGCGACACCAAGCACTACGACGAGGCCGAGCGCCTATTTCGCGACCTGCTGGTTACCCAACCCGGCGATCCGCTGATTCATTTCAATCTGAGTTTTCTGTTGCTGCTTAAAGGCCGCTTTGACGAAGGCTGGAGCGAGTACGAGTATCGCAAGCTCACCGCCGAGTCACCCGGCCATGTCGGCTCGGCGCCGCAGTGGCAAGGAGAACCGTTGAACGGAAAACTTCTGATCTACGCCGAACAAGGCATCGGCGACGAGATCATGTTCGCCTCCTGCGTTCCAGACGCGCTGAGCCGGGCATCGTCCTGCGTCGTTCAATGTGATCCTCGCTTGGCTAGCTTGCTGCGGCGCTCCTTTCCGCAAGCAACGATAGTGGGGTCGAACCGTAGCGAACGGGGTGAGAAGGCGTCGGAGTTCGGCCCGTTCGCAGCGCAGGTGCCCATGGGTTCGTTGCCCGTCCTGTTTCGGCGTTCGGCGGCCGCATTTCCTCTGCAACAGCGCTATCTGAACGCCGATCCAAAGGACACCACCGACTATCGCCAACGGCTCACGACGCTTGGATCGGGAAAGAAGATCGGGCTGTGTTGGCGAGGCGGGTTGCTCAAGACACGGCAAGCGTCGCGCTCCATCGGCCTCGGTATGTTAGCCGACGCGCTGCCCGACGGCGTGCTGGTGAGCCTGCAGCATGGCGATTCGGCGCAACACGTCGAAGCCCTACTGGGGCAAACCGGCCGGCATGTTCATTCTCTCGTTGACCCGCAAAACAATCTCGATCTGCTAGCCAGCCTAATCTCGGCGTTAGATGTGGTCGTCAGTGTGCAATCGACCGTGGTGCATCTATGTGGTGCGTTGGGCGTGAAGTGTTTTGCGCTGATCCCCTACAGCCCCGAGTGGCGCTATTTGGCCGAGGGCGACAAGATGCCGTGGTATCAAAGCGTCACATTGTTGCGACAAACCATCCCAGGCGATTGGAGCGCGCCATTGACGCGTTTGCGACAAGAGATTTCGTAGAGGCGAATTTATGATGCACAGGGACGAGCGACCCGCGATACGAATTTGCGCCAGCGACGATTCGGGTGAAGCATCGCGATAGGAAATCGCTCCCACGGGAAAGATGAGCGTCAGTTGTGGGAGCGAATTCTTTCGCGATGCGACATGGCCGGGGCGGTGAATCAGGAAAAAATCGCGGAATGATCCGCTCCCACAAATCAGCCGAATCCTTGTAGTTGATCCATGAACTGCGGCAACCAGGTGGCCAGCGCGGGAAACGCAAGAAGCAAAACCAGCGCGACAATCTGAATCACCACAAAGGGAATGACGCCGCGATATATCTGTCCCATATTGACGTGATCCGGCGCTGCCGCTTTGAGATAGAACAAGGAAAACCCGAACGGCGGCGTAAGAAACGACGTTTGCAGATTCATGGCGATCAGCACGCCGAACCACAACAAATCGATGCCGAGCAGTTGGGCGATGGGCGTGAGGATCGGCACCACGATGAAACAGATTTCCAGGAAGTCGAGAAAAAACCCGAGGGCGAATATCACCAGCATACTGACGGCCAGAAAGCCCCACTCCCCGCCCGGCAGCGAGGTCATCAACTCCTCCATCAAACCATCACCGCCAAGACCGCGGAACACCAAGCCAAACGCCGTGGCGCCGATGAGTATCAAGAACACCATGCTGGTCATGACGGTCGTTTGGCGCATGGCATCCAACAATCCGCGCCAGGTGAGCCTGCGATAGGCAAGCGCCAAAAGCAGCGCACCGATGGCGCCCACCGCCGCGGATTCGGTCGGCGAGGCAATCCCGAAAAAAATCGACCCCAGCACTGCCAAAACCAGCAGCATTGGCGGAATTAAACTTTTCAACACCTTGCCCCACAGATCGTCCACCTGCGCCGATTCGCGCACGGGCGGCGCCCACTTCGGTTTGAGCAAGCCGACGATCAGGATGTAGATCATGAACAACACGACCAGCATCAACCCCGGCACCACCGCGCCGGCGAACAGTTGACCGACAGGCACGCCCATCACATCGCCGAGCAGAATCAGCACCACACTCGGCGGAATGATCTGACCGAGCGTGCCGGAGGCCGCGATGGTTCCCGTGGCAAGACCCGTGTCGTACCCATTCTTCAACAACGCCGGCAGTGCGATGACGCCCATGGTCACCACCGTCGCGCCGACCACGCCCGTCGTGGCCGCCAGCAAGGCGCCAACGGCGACAATCGATACTGCCAAACCGCCGCGCACACGGCCGAATAGCCGGCCCATGGTTTCGAGAAGATCCTCCGCCAGTCCGGACTTCTCTAATAACACGCCCATGAAAATGAACAACGGCACAGCCAGCAGCGTAAAGTTGGTCATTATGCCCCAGATACGCAGAGGCAGCAGATCGAAGAAATCTAGGCCGAGGAAGATTCCGCCGAACAGCAAGGATACCGCGCCGAGCGTAAACGCAACGGGATAGCCGATCATCAGGACCAGCACGACGACGGCGAACATGACCAAGGCCCAGGCTTCTTGGCTGAGCAATTCGAGCAATACGTCAGTCACTGGAATCCTGCTTTTGATAAACAATGACTTTCAGCGCATTCAACGCCGAAGCCAGCCCCTGCAAGGCAAGCAGCGCGAAGCCCAGCGGAATCGCCCCTTTGAGAAGAAATCGATACGGCAGCCCGCCCGGATCCGGCGATGTTTCCGCGATGCTGTAGGAACTGACGACAAACGGCCAACTGGCTTGGATCACCAGTACGCAAAACGGCAGCAGAAAAAACAAGGTGCCGAGCAAATCGACCCAGGCGCGGCGGCGCGGATTCATGAAGCGCGAGTGATAAAACACATCCACACGCACATGGCCGTCGTGCTTTAGGGTATAAGCGGCGGCCAACAGGAACAGCATGGCGAACAAGTGCCATTCCAATTCCTGCAGCGCCACCGATCCGGACTGAAACAGATAACGCATGGCGACGTCGTAGGTCACCAGCAGCGTCATGGCGAGAACAAGCCAAGCCACGATTCGGCCCGTCCATTCGCTGATGCCGCCCAGGATGCCGGCTAGCTTGTTTAATTGACCCACGGGAACCCCACCTGGAAAGAGGTCCAATTTTACCCGCTTTCGGCCCGCGAAAAAATGGGGGCGCATTTCTGCGCCCCCGGGGTGGTGGTGTGCCCAAGTCCTTTGGGCTGTTTCTTCTTGATACCCTCGTATTTGATTACAACGCTTTGCCTTCTGAGTACTTCACAGTTAGGGCGTTACCGTCGGCGTCCTCAGTCGGCACTGCACCCATACCGTGAGCTGTGAAGGTCGGCACCGAATTCAGATCAACCGAGTTGCCCTGAGTCACGTCCGGCTGGGGTCCAGCGGGGAACGCATTGACGACGCCAAGGAACAAGCTGGTATCCAGAGGTTTGACGAAGTAGCTCACGCCGTTGCTATCGGTGACCTTTTGTCCTTCGAGCAAGCGACGCACTTTATCGCCCAAACCGGTAATGTCCCAGTTGTTCTTGGCTAGTTCATGGTACATGTCAGGCAAACCATGCATCCAACCATCGAACTGGAGGGACACGATCTCTCCGGCAGCCTCCGCACCCAGGTTGTTGTACAACTGCACGTTGTTGAGCGTGACTGGATCGGACAGCACCAAGTAGTCGTCGGACGTCAGGCTTCCGTCATCGCGATACAGGAACTGTTGTTTACCCCAAGTCTGACCGTCGTTGCCGGCATATTCATAGTTGAACTGCATCGGCTCCTTGCCGCCGTTGGCGTTCGGATCGACCCATCCGAAAGCGTCAACTGTCAGCGCAGTTCCATCGGATGCCATGGGCACGTCATCGTCAAAGCCGGTACCCGCGCCCAAATTCGTATTCCCGTTGACATCCTTATAAGCGACCAGGCCCCAGACGTCCGACGCTCCCACATCGCCCGGAGTCAACGTATTCGTCGAATCATGCGCGACCTCCAGGAGCAGGTAGTTCGAATCAGCCGGGTTCTCGATGAGGCCGTATTTCACGTCCTTATTCCAAGGTGCTGCCAGATACGCCGTTCCCGTAGGCAGAATCGATGCCGGGGTCGCGGCAGACGAATCGGTGTTCAGTGGATTTGCCGCGGTTTGCAGTTCCAATTTGGCGGAATAGTCCGTCTTCGCGCTCGTCGCGTTGCCAATGCGCTTGACGACATAGTTCTGCCCTTTGGCGTTCATGTAGTATTCCTGCCCTCGCGCTGGCGTAAACTGCGAGTCGCCCGCCGGATCGAATGTCGGAACCCACGATGTGGTGTCGAAGCCTGTCATGGTTTTCTGCACCCAGCCGGTGATGGTATCCGGGCCGTCGAAGTCACCCGTGTAGGCGATGAAAATCGAACCGCCGATGTCGACCCAAGCGCTCATGCCGTCCGCTTCCGTCAGACGACAGCTACCGCCGCATTGGGCACCCGCTTTGGGCGCCAACCCCTGCATGCCCCAATCCGCTTCATAGAAGCCGGGCGTCGTGTAGTCGGCGTAGTCGCTGCTGTTGCTGGCGTTGAGATAGACATATTGTTTGAACATCCCGCCTGCATCCCGTCCGATGGACACCCAGCGGCGTTCGCCACTGGTCACGGGCAATTGCGTCAGTAAGCTCGATCCGGTCAAGGCCGTCATGGCGACAACATTGTTGGTGGCCTTGTCACGGCAGGTCGGCGGAGTGGTTGCAGCCATCCAATCGATGTAGCCACTGCAATAGTGCCAATCAAATCCCGCGGCGCCGCCGCCATCCGGATCGAAGTAAAACAAGTCGTAGTGGTCGCTGAGCCACGTCTCGACTGGTATGTTCTTGATGTCATCCAGGTTGGCGGTTACAAGTGTGCGTTTGGTGAATGAGCCGTCAAACTCTTTGAGCTTGTACGTCGGCGCAGCGCCGTCGGCCGGATTCCAGTCTTGACGCGTAAGCACCGTCGACCCTGCCGTGATTCCGCCAGGACCCCACAATTGATGACGGCCTTGCCACGCACCGTAAAATGCGAATTCACTGAATTGCTTCGTCGCGTCATTCTGGGCAGCGCGAGTGTACGACACAGGAAAGCCGAAGCTCTTGTGTTTTTCAAGGTTGTCGCCTTCGATGATGCCTTGTCCGGCAATTCCGTCGGCATAGAACAGGCCATAGCGATGCACTACGCGAATTGCGCCGTCTAAGTTGCGGTCTTTATAGACGGCCGATGCAGCCACGCCGTTTTCGTCAATCTCTTGAACACCCATGTAGTTGGCGTTGTAGGAATATTGAGCTGCTTTGACCGGAATACTGGTTTCACACGGATTGGCGCCGCCGCCACCCATGCTTTGCCAGCACGTATCCCAGTCAGGGTACGAGACCTTGCCGTAGCCATCGTCGCCGGCACGCACCAGAACGCCCTTGAGTTCCGCATTCTTGTCCGTGCCGCCCGGACCGAAGCTCTCGGTGAACTTGTCATGCACTTTCAATGTGCTTGTTCCATCGGCAGCAACGCGGGCACTCGCCGCAAAGTAGTCCCGTGGACCACCGCTCGGAATGGTATCGACGCCAGCCGCATCAGCCTCAAACAGAACGTTCATGTCCCATTCGCCGAAATTCAGCAAGGAACCGTCATCAGCCCTGCTGGGAGCTGAGTAAATCTTGAACTCCGCCTTAACCGTTTCCTCTTCACCAGTCTCTTCGTCGACTTCCGGAATCCATGCCATCAGACGATTCACGTCGCCGGTGTCGTTGCCGGTCACGTCGGAAGGAACTGTCACGACAATCATGCGCGACTCGACCGTCCACGTTTCCAGTGTCTTGATGGACTTGCCGCCTTCGTCATCTTCCCAGGCGATCATGGCTTTATATGGGCCGTTGTTCACGTTGGCTTCATCGGCGTAATGAGTTTGAGCTAAGGCCTTGAAGATCTGTTCGACGATGTCAAACTGTTCGAGGGCTCGTTCTTCGACGTAAATTCGCGCTTCAGTTGTCGCATAGTCCGAATCGGCGGGAAGCGCACCAGCGGTCGCCGCTTTGGCCAAACTACGAACCGCCGCGCCTAAGCTGCGCGGAACCGCTGAACTGCTGCTTGCCGAGCTGCTTGCCGGAACAGCTGAAATCTCACTGGGGACGCTAAGGCCTCGCGTTACGCTTGAAACCACTTCGCCATCACTGTTGGTGGTCGTCGTGGTGGTGCTCGAGCCTCCCCCACCCCCGCCGCAAGCCGTCAATCCGACAGCCATTGCCAACGGTACGATACAGGCCCAGGGAACAATTCGACTGCGGTTCTGATTCATATTCTTACTCCGTTCAAATTAAAAAGCGTTCAACGCTTCACTCGCGTCAAGTTCGGTTTTTCGTATTGGGTTCGACCCTTTCGGTTACGTAGTTCGGCCGGTGATGAGTGCGGACGAGTACGTTACGCCCCGGGATAGCGGACTAAATTTGGCCGGGTTGAGAGGGTGGATTTGGTCTAATGCGTGTTTTGTGAACCAGTTGGCATTTGGCAAGGAACTTGAGACAAGTTGGCCATACATTCGGCTAAGAATTGTGCGCCAGGTTTGTTGAGAAAATAATAACTTACTGATGTTCTGAAAGGATCGCGGAATGATCCGCTCCCACAACACAGAACCTAGAACGTGCCCGTTTGCTGCAGCGGGATCTTGCCTTCGGCGTTGGGGCGGCCCAGCAGGTTCAGCACGTTGGCGACGTCGCGGCGTTGCGGATCGCGCAGCGCCACTTCGCCTTGGAAGGTCCATTTGCGATCGGGCGTCAGCACCAGATTGCCGTTGGCGCTGAGGGGGCCTTCGCCGCCGTCTTGCAGTTGACCGAGGATCTTGTCGTCTTCGGACGTCACGGTAAGGCGGAATGTGCCCAGACTGGCATCCGTTACCTTTGCCACACCGGCATCGTTCCACGTCACTATCCCGGTGGCCTGAGTAACAAGCTGAGTCGCCGGATCGTAGTCGAGATCATCGACATCGACAGCCAGCACGCCCTCGAGCTGCACCGGCAAGCGGAGCATGGGCTGAAGCTGCGACACTGGAATCTGCGCCTGCACGTCCTGCAACCCGAGCATCTTGTTCATGCCCAGCGCCGCCACACCTTTGCCCCAAGAATCACCATTGTCGAACGACCAGCCGATTTGAACCTTGCCGAGAAACACGCTCCACGGTCTGATCTGCCATTTGACGCTGCGCAGCGGCCGCCCGTCGATGAGCGCGCCGCGGGCCGCGCCGGACCAAATCGTGCCGCTCACATCATAAAGCTTTACCGCGCCCAAGCTCTGGCCGATCCAGCCATAGACACGATCGGCGGGAAGCAGGACCACGGCGAAAATAATGTAAGCAAGAAACCCAATTGCGGCGTAAGCCAAACCCTTCTTCATGCACCGCCTTCTTTCAGAGTGATGCTGGCGTTGACTCGGCCGCTGCCGACACGCTCGAGAGAAACACTGTCCACGTCGACGCCGTAACTGGCCTGCAAGCGGGTCAACCACGCCACGGTGTCGTCGAAAACCGCGTCTTCGAGCCGAACGCGCACTTCGTCCGTGCCTTTCGGCTCGACGCGCTTGAGGGCCGTCGCCAACTTTTCACGCCGCGCCGTCTGGTCGACGATGGACAATAACGACTGCCCGCCCCGCGACGGCTTGGCGCCGGCACTTGAACGCATCAGACTCTTGGCCTCGACCGCCGCGCTTTGCATCCAGGCCAACAGCGCGCGTTGGCTCTCGACACGGGCGCGCGTCTCTTCGACACCCTTGTGGATGGGCCGCCACAGAAACGTATACAGCAACAATAGGGTCAGCACGGACGCACCGGCGATCAACGTGCGCCGTTCGCTGGCGCTCAACTGTTCAAACCATTCCTTCATGCTTGCTTCCCGCCGATTTGCAGTCGTGCTTCGACTTTGCCGTCCTTCGACGTGGCGGACTGTATGTCCACCGTGAGGGACTGATCGACCAGCTTCTGTTTCAATTGATCCAGTTTCTGCAGATCCTGCAGGACAATGGATACGGTGATTTCGCCCGCCCGATAGTTGACCCGCTCGATTTCGACCCCGGGAATCGCCTTGAACTGAGGCCCTGCTTTGGCCAACAGACCGAACAACGCGCCGCCACCGCCCGGTCCGCCGCGCAGTTCGCGCAACTTCAGCTCCATCTGACCGCGAGGGTCGGGCACGTTCTTGGCGCCTTCGAACGTGGACAGATAGATATTCTTCACGTCGGTCTGCAAGCGCGCCAGTTCCTTGGAGAGCTGCCAGCGCTCGAATCCGGCGGCGACCATTTGCACCACCAGAACGGCAACCAACAAGGACGCCGCGGCGCGCCACGGACGCCAGTATTTGCTCAACTGCTCCCGTCGGCTGAACTGCCCTTGCAACAGATCGATGCCCGTGCCGTCTTCGTACGCCTTGGCAAAATACGCCACGGGTGGTTCATGGGCCTCCATCACGTCGACTTCGATCGGGATATCCGGGCTGTACGGCGCCGAGATCG
>JAKACW010000067.1 GCA_021821045.1 Pseudomonadota bacterium | reverse complement strand
GTTCGGCTTGCGCAATGACCAACTCGATGCGATCGCCAAAGAGCTGGGCGCGACAACGCAACCGACCATTCTCATGGGCGATCTCAACGCCACGCCGTGGTCGCCGTATTACCAAGACTTGGAGCGCGCGACCGGTTTGCAAAACGTCCGCCGCGGCTTCGGCGTGATCGCAACCTGGCCCGCGCTGCTCGGACCGCTGGGCATCCCCATCGATCATGTTTTGGTTAGCGATGGTGTTGGCGTTGTCGATGTTCGCGCGGGCGCGGACATTGGGTCGGATCATTTGCCGTTGGTTGTTGATTTGAGTGTGGGTGGGTGATCGACATTTGCTTACATGCTTTTCAGCCGTGGGCGACTTGCGCAAAAATTTTTTTCTCCCTGTGTTGACACAGGTTAAAAATTAAGCAATCCTACACCTGCCTCAAGGATCTAGGCCGTAACGAGTCCGCCAGGACTCAAACGAAAATAATAAGGACTAGATCGTCGCTACGAAGGATGTAGCAGGGTTTCTACCTAGAGCACGGACGTCTCGGCGATTCGCTGATATTTCGAAGATTTAGACTTAGACAAAGAAGTCAGGCCTAACCGTTTGCTGGAACGGCATGGCACGCGTGCGTCCGTGATGGCGCCGCGATAACAACAACGTCAACATTGGGGGAAACCATGAAAACTTCTAAAGCCATGCTTCGTCGCGTCTCCGGTCAGGGCATGACCGAGTACATCATCATCGTTGCGCTGATCGCCATTGCGGCGATTGGCGTGTTCACTTTCTTCGGTCAAACGGCTCGCGAGCAGGTTGCCGGTATGGCGACTGAGTTGTCGGGTACGGATGCAAGCACCCAGATCACAAAAGCTGGCAGTGCTGCAACGGACGCGCAAGGCCAGGCCAATGCCGCCAAAGGCCTAGGCAGCTACAACGGCAACACGGCGACTACGCAGTAAAAGCACTAGGACTGAGGTGATACGCTTCGGGACCCTGCGTCCTGGGGCGTACCGCCGAAGCTCAATCCCGTTATGATTACGATCGCACGCCAAGAGCGCGCGAAGGGTCAAGCTTTGCCCCTCGCCATCGCCGGACTGGTGTTCATGACCACCATTACGCTGGTGTTGTTCAATACCAGCCAGGTGACAGGACACAAGATGCGTCTTGCGAATACCGCCGACGCGGCGGTGTACAGCGGCTTGATCTGGGAAGCCCGCGGCTTGAATTATCAGGCCTATCTGAATCGCGCCATGGTGGCGAACCAAGCCACCATCGGACAGCTCGTCAGCATCATGTCGTGGATGCAGTATCTGGAGATTTCCGCGCGCAACGTCGATGCGACAGTCGGGTGGGTTCCTGCCCTGAAGCCCTACACGAAAGCGTTCTATGACGGATCACTGCAAGCCAACAAGTATGTCATGCAAGTCGCGCGTCCCGCGGTTGCCGGAGTGGATAAACTGATTACCGTGCTTAGCAATGCACAAACCGCGGTTCATGCCGCGGCCGTTGTGGCAGCAGGTGACACGGTCCTCGAAGTTGTGAAAAGAAACGATCCCCGCTTCGAAGTGTCCTGGCCGGGCGGCGTGGGCATGGCGGAGAATCTGAATAACTGGAACGCCTTCACCAAATCGTACACCGATCTCAAAGGTCAGGAACGGCAAGCCGAGGTGATTCGCGATTCCGGCGATCCTTTTACTCGTAACCGGGGTTGGAGCATGACGGTGGCCAACGTTGGCATCTTTCAGGTTCGAGTCGTCAAAGGCGGCGAAACAAAACTAATCGCTGAGACCACCCAAGACGAATCCGGCGGCCCCTCATCCACCGAGTGGGAATGGAAAGGCAAGGATACCCTTTCCGTACACACTCGCTATTGGGGCTGCGGATGGTTTGGCTGCGGATGGCGCCATGACGAAATCCCCGTGGGTTGGGGCGGCGCGCTTTACAGCACGACCGGCTCTGAGATCGAAGAGTGTGCGAAAGATTCCGACTGGTTCGGCGGTAGCGACTGCGATTCAGACGTGCGCAATCGCTGGGCCGATCGCCTCGCCGATACCGAAATGCAGACGATCAGCGGGACCTATGACGGGATTCGACCCTACCGCGATTTGGCCAATCTGAAAGCCGATGCCAGTAACACATTGCGCCTCGGCATCGAGGTCACGCTCCCAAAGGACGAAGCGAGAACGACTTCCGGCATCGATGGCATCGGATCGAAGAGTGACGCGCCGGTGTCGCGCTCCGGGCTCGGCAAAGGGCTTTACTACTACGAAGATCGCACTATCGGCAATGTATACAGCGCCGTGTCGGCCGGCGAAGTCTACTTCGAGCGGCCCGACAAAAGAAACGACAAGCGCATCGAGTACGCATCCGTTTTCAATCCCTATTGGGATGTTCGGCTGGTCAACCCCGAGCGGGAGCGATATGCCGTGTGGGCGGCGCGTCAGATCGGTGACTGGTTGGGTGGCGGCGGCGGAGGGAGTGTGCCCGGTGGATAACATCAAACAACGTGGACAAGCGACGACGGAATTTCTTATCGGCGCCGTGGCGATCGTGCCGATTCTGCTCATGATCCCCTTGCTCGGCAAGGTGAGCGATGTTAACCACACCGCCATCGAAGCGAGCCGTTACGCGGCCTGGGAAACGACCGTCGCGACGCCGGCGGCCAAGAGTGTCGAGGTGCTCACCGGCGAGACCCAGCGGCGCTTTTTCGAACATCCAAGCCTATTCATTCAAACCAATCAAATGCCCACCGGCACGAACAGCGACCGTAACCCGCTGTGGACCGCCGGGGCCGAAGGTCGCCTGGTAACGTCGTCGACTCAAAGCATTGGGCTGGCGCTGACACGGGAAGAAGAGCCGGGCGGCGTGGCGCGAACCATCGCCGATGGCCTGACCCTTATGGCCGGGATCCCGGGCTTGTTTAAAGACGATCTCAAATTCGATGTAGAGCAGCACGGGTTCATTACGGCACGCATCGGTGTGGACATCGCGGCCAACGAATTTGGCTTCGAGGCTGCTGAGGGCTGTAATCCCACGGCCAGCAATAGCTTTAGTTGTGTGGCGCGGCAGAACGTCATTCTTACCGATGCCTGGGACGCGGCGACAACAGAAGAAGTGGATCAACGCACCAAAGCATTTGTTCCCGCCGCCATATTCGAAGACCTGACGAAGATCACCAAAGCCGTCGGCCATGTGCCGTTCATAAAGGAATGGGGTCGCATCGAGCCCGGTTATGTCGACTCTGAAGTCGTTCCGGCAGACCGATTGGGGCCATATGAGAAGTAAACTCAAAGTGTGTCTCCTCGCCTGCGCGGCCGCACTACTGTGTGGAACCGTGTTAGCCGGTCAGTGGCCTCAAGTGGCCGCGCCGCCGCGCAGTTCGGTGCAATGGGTCTCTGACAACATGTCGCAGAACGGCATCGCCATGCAGGTGAAGTCGTTTTATAGCGCGGCGCCGCTCGAAGCGGTTGTCGACTTCTACCGCCAGGAGTGGACCGGCAACGGCCAAGCCGCGGTTGAAAATCAACTGGGCGAATGGCTCGTCATCGGCCGTCGCGAGGGCGACTACTATGTCACCGTGCAGGCGCGTGCCGCCGGCAAAACCGGCACAGAAGGTTTTATCGCGGTCAACGACCTGACGGCGCTGCTGGCGGAACGCGCCGAAGTCGATGACGCGTTTCCGCGGATGGGCGGCACCTCGGTCGTATCCAACACGCTGTCCTACGACCAGGGCCGCGCTGCTAAAACGTTGATTTTTGAGAACACGTACTCCGTTGATGCCAACTCGTCGTACTACGCGGGTGAGCTAAGGAGCGCGGGGTGGTCGCTGCGAAACAGTTTCGAGCGCCCGGAGGCCGGTCGATCGACTCACACGTTGTACTTTGAGCGGGCGACGGAAAGCTGCTTCATCACCGTCGCCGACGCGGGCGACGGCAAGACGATCATTGCAGTGAACCTCACGGACGTCTCGAGGTAGGACGCGATGCGAAACTTTCGAATCGAGCGCGGACAGGTTTCAACAGAGTGGCTTATTGTTACGGCCGTTCTAATGGCTGCTTTGTTCATTCCTATTGACGGCGACCAGTCTGCGGTCGCCATGTTTGTTCAGGCGGTAAAGGATTTTCACGCCAATTCAGTGTATTCGCTTTCGCTGCCGTAGTCGGACCAGGCGCGAAAGGGGGAGTGAAATATGAGTTTGGCGCGTGCAACATCTTCCGTGAAGAAGCTGCCCATCAACCGCAATGCGATCATGTTGGTCTCCGCGCTGATGCTGGGCGGGTGCGGTGTGTATTTGGCCAATAACTACATTCAGGATGAAATCGCGGCCCAAAAGGCCGCCTTGGATGGCAAGCAGAAGCTGGTTCAGGTTGTGGTTCCCAAGCGCGATCTGCCTCGCGGGGCGCGCGTCGAGGCACAGGACCTCGCGCTGCGCGACGTTCCCGCCGAGTTTGTGCACGCCAACGCCGTGACCAACGCCAGCTATCAGGTGGCGGAAGGGCAACGTCTGAGCTTTGACGCGGAGCAAGGCAAACCGCTGCTATGGGCGCACCTCGAAAGCGGCAAAGTGCCGACATTCTCCGGCCGCGTCCCCGACGGCATGCGCGCCCTGACCTTCCCGGTCGATCAGATCAACTCCATTTCGGGATTCTTGCAGCCCGGGGACAAGATCGATCTGTTGCTCACTTACAAACCAAAGAAGGATGAAGTGACCGCCCCGCTCATGGAGCAGGTGCTGGTCCTGGCAACCGGCACACGCACCGTCGTGGACAAGACCTTGGATGGCAAGGAAGTTCATAAGAACTACAACACCGTAACGGTGCAGGTTACACCCGACGACGCGCAGCGAATCGTCTTGGCCCAGGAAACGGGCAAACTTACTGCCGTCTTGCGTCACCCGGAGGACCAGAACGCCCTAAACAAGCGCCCCATGACTGTGGCCCGCCTCCTGGGCGAGCCGCCCGTTAGCCCGATTGTTCAGCACAAGGCCCGACCGCAGGTGGAAAAGAAAAAAGAGGTGCAGTTCATCGTCGGCGGGCTATAGAAAAACTAGCACGGACGAATTTGACGCAACGGATGCGTTTAGGTGGCGTTCTGCTCGTTTGAGGGCGCCGCGAGGGTAAATTCTACGTATCCGGTGAAGCAATGACGTTCATAACGAGAAAAATTCTGGTCTCACTTTTACTCCTGACCGTCTGGTCCGTTCAGGCGCAGGAGGACAGCAAGATCACTGAGAACCTCGACCTGTTTCAAGGCGAGATAAAGCTGTTTCGCGACATCAGCGTCGACCGTGTCGCCATTGGCAACGGTAAGCTCATCAAGGTTGAGATTCTGTCCGAGAATCAACTGCTGGTTATCGCCGAGGCCCCCGGCAGCACATCGCTTCACTTGTGGAAGACCGACGGCACGGAAGCGAATTTCAACATCCGCGTCGCCGAGAAAGATCCGGAAACCCGCGTGCGACTGGAAAAGATGATCCAGATGGACGTAAAGATCGTCGAGTTCCGCAAGTCGCGCCTGGATGAGCTGGGCGTCGATTGGAGCAAGAACATACCCGGACCGACCTTCGCCACTGCCGGGGATGCTGTGACGTCGACACTGTTCCGCGGCCCGAGCGAGGCGACTATCGCATCCGGTCTGCCTTTGAACGTCCAGCCGTTTCAAAGCTACTTCGGCATCGCAACGGAAATCACCTCGCGGATCAAATATCTCGAAAGCAGCGGTGATGCAACCACGCTGGCCGCGCCCACCCTCAGCACGCGCAACGGCGGCAATGCCAAGTTTCTGGCCGGCGGCGAAGTGCCTTATCCGGTGGTCAACGAGAACGGACAGACATCCGTTTCGTTCAAGGAGTATGGCATCAAGCTCGACATCACGCCGGTGGTCGATCCCAACAACGTCATCGCGGCCAAGATCAGCACGGAAGTCAGCCAAATCGATCCTGCCGTCAACGTCCTCGGCTCGCCGGGATTCCTGACCCGCAAGACCGACAGCGAAATGAACGTCAACGAAGGCGAGACGATCGTCTTGGCCGGTCTGTTGAATCGCGAGCTTTCCAACAGTGCGGACAAAGTGCCTGGTTTGGGCAACGTGCCGATCATCGGGTGGTTGTTTAAGTCGCAGAACTATCGCAACAACGTCACCGAGCTGGTCGTCTTCGTCACACCCCATGTGGTCGACGTGAAAGCCGCGCCCGCGCGAGATGCCCGAATAGAAAAGACTGAAGCGCTGTTGTCCGAGAAAATGGAGCAGACCAAGGCGCGCCTTGATAACGGAATCATGGAGTAACGGCCGTGTTTGACATCATCCTTCAGGGTCCCGGCGCAACGCGCAAGACACATCGCGTAGACAGCGGTCGCTGTGTCATTGGCAACGGCTGGCGCAGCGATCTGACCCTCAAAGGCAAACAAATCGCCAAACAGCACGCGGTCATCGAAAAGAGCGAGGACGGTGTCGTGATTTCCGATATGGGCTCCTTTGCCGGAACCTGGGTAAATCGGGAACGGATCGTTCAGTACGGTCCGCTTCAGCCCGAGGACGAGATCATCGTCGGCGACTACAAAATCACCGTGGTCGACCGACGTCCGGCATCCGAGCCAGCGAAGGCGCCGACCGCTGCAGTCCAGAACTCGACTCAGCCCGAAGCTGACGTCCCCGTCGACGCCACGCGAGTCGATCGTGTGCTGTTGGAATGGCGGCGGCGCGTTCACGAGAAAATCATCGACGTGATGGACTTGCGCCGCAAGGACTTGCACAGCATGACCGATGCCCAGGTTCGACGGGAGACCGAGCAGTTGCTCGACGAGCTGATGCGCGGCCTGGAGCCGGAAATTCCACCCTCGCTCGATCGCGAACGCCTGCGCAAGGACGTTCTCGACGAAGCCATCGGTCTTGGCCCGCTGCAGCCGTTTCTCGAGGATGACTCCGTAAGCGAGGTCATGGTCAATTGCGCGGATCAGATTTTCGTCGAGCGCGGCGGCAAACTGACCCTCACCGACTGTTGCTTTACCAGCGATCAGGCCGTCCTGTCCGTGATCGAGCGCATTATCACACCCCTCGGACGCCGCATCGACGAATCCAGTCCCATGGTGGATGCGCGTCTGAAAGACGGCTCGCGCGTCAACGCGGTCATTCCCCCGCTGGCTCTGAAAGGTCCGTGCATCACCATTCGCAAGTTCGCCAAGAAGCGGCTGCATTTCGCCGATCTGGTGGGGTACGACTCGCTGAGCGACGAGATGGTGGCGTTTCTGCGGGTTTGCGTGGAGAAGAAAAAAAACATTGTAGTTTCCGGAGGTACCGGCTCCGGTAAGACGACGCTGCTGAACGTTCTTTCCAATCTGATTCCGAAGGACGAGCGCATCGTCACGGTAGAAGACGCGGCGGAGCTGCAGCTCAATCAGCCCAATCTGGTGTCTCTGGAGGCGCGGCCCGCCAATCTCGAGGGTCGCGGCCAAGTGGCGATTCGAGACTTGGTTCGCAACGCTTTGCGCATGCGTCCCGATCGCATCGTCGTGGGCGAGTGCCGCGGTTCCGAAGCCATCGACATGCTCCAAGCGATGAACACCGGCCATGACGGATCGTTGACCACCGCCCATGCCAACAGCCCGCGCGACGCTATCTCCCGCCTCGAGGTCATGGTGATGATGGCGGGAATGGATTTGCCGATTCAGGCGATTCGCGAGCAAATCGCCGCCGCCGTGGACATTATCGTGCAGCAGAAGCGCTTCCCTTGCGGCGCGCGCAAAGTCACCCACATCACGGAAGTGGTCGGGATGGAAAGCGGCACGATCCAGTTGCAAAACATATTTCTCTATCGTCAAGAGGGCGTGGACGGCCAAAACCGCGTGCGAGGATCCTTCCAGGCCTGCGGCTTCATTCCGACCTTTTACGAAGACCTCAAGTCCATGGGTGTCGAGCTTGACTTGAGCATCTTCGGCGGCGAGAAGGAGTTCCACTGATGAGCGGTTTGGGATTCGCGCTGGCGCTGCTGTTCGCCGCATCCACCCTGACGCTGTGGTGGGTGCTGCGAGTCAGTCCTCAGATGGGCGAGCGGTATAGGCAGGACTATGCCGACAAGACGCAAGACACGCTCTCCAAGCTGTTCGTGTTCGTCGACGGCAAGCGGGTATTCAGGCTGAACATTGCCGCCTTCTTCCTTGTTCCCGCGCTGGTCTACTTCTTCAGTTCCAACATTGTGTTAACGATCATCGCAGCCGTTGGCGTGTACGCCGCGCCCCGCATTGCATTCCGAGTGATGGCGAAGCGCCGCTTGGAGGCGATCGAGCTGGCGCTTCCCGACACGCTGGCGCAAATCGCCGGCGCCATGCGCGCCGGTTCGACCCTGGCCATCGCCATGGAGAATATGGTGCGAGAAACAAAAGGCCCCATCGGCCAGGAGTTCGGCATGGTGCTCAAGGAGCAGCGGATCGGTGTGCCCATTGAGCAGGCGCTGGAGAATCTCGCCGGCCGCGTGCGAAGCGAGAACGTCGACCTTGTTGTCGCTGCGGCGCTGGTGGCGAAGGACGTGGGCGGCAATCTGGCGGAGAGTTTCGAGCGCTTGTCCGCCACGCTGCGCGAAAAGATCGCCATGGAGGGAAAGATTAAGGCACTGACCGCCCAAGGCAAGTTGCAGGGCTGGGTAGTGGGATTGCTGCCCGTGGGGATGATTCTCGTTCTATCCCAGATGGAACGCCAAGCCGTCAACGCGTTGTTCAGCAGCCTCGCCGGCTGGATCTGGCTCGGTGTCATTGCGGTGCTCTTGCTCCTGGGCATGCTGTTCATTCGCAAGATCGTCAACATTGATGTGTAGGTGAGTTGGCCGTGGTAACACTCTTTGCAGTACTAATCGGAACGGCGGCGGCGCTGGGGCTGTGGAGCGCGTACCGCATCGTGGACGATGTTCCAAACGAAGATCGCAGTTATCTCGATCGTCCACCGCTCGGCTTTCGCTTGACGTGGCCGTGGATAAAGCTCGTTGTTCACTACGCCGGTTTCCTGCTAAGCATGCGTTATCGCCTGGCGACGCAGGCGCGGTTGCGCAAAGCGGGGGTGGACTACATGCTCAGCCCCGAGCAATTCTTCGCCGGCAAGGTTACGGCGGGGATCGTGGGCGGGGCGGCGACCTGGCTGGTGTGCAACATGTTGGGTTACACGGCTTCGGCCGGTATCGTTGGCGTGATCCTCATGCTCGGCATCTTGAGTTCCAGCTATCCGGATATATGGCTGCGCGAAGTCAGCCTAAAGCGCGAAAGGCAGATCTTTAAATCCCTGCCCTTTTACCTCGACGTGATCGTGCTTTCGGTGGAAGCGGGCACGAATCTGACAGGGGCTTTCACCCAAGCCGTGCAGCGCGCGCCCGATGGTCCGCTGCGTTCCGAGTTCAGTCGCATGCTGCGGGACGTGCGGGCCGGAAAATCCCGCGCCGATGCGCTGCGTGCCATGGCCGACCGCATTCAATTGGAGTGTATTACCAGCTTCGTCAGCAGCGTGGTTCAGGCCGAGCGCATGGGCGCCAGCATGGGGCAGGTTTTGCGAGCGCAGTCCGATCAACGCCGGACGGAACGGTTCCTGCGCGCCGAAAAGCAGGCCATGGAAGCGCCGGTGAAACTGCTTGGTCCGTTGATCATGTTCATCTTTCCGACGACGTTCATGGTCATCATCTTTGTCCTGCTGTTCAAAGCGGCGGAAGCCGGTGTGGTGACGTGGAAGCCGCTGTTGTGGGCCCTTACTTGGCCCGCGGGCAACTAAAAAAATCGAGTGGAGTGGGAGTGGTCAATGTTAATTAAAAATATAACGATATTGAAACAGGTGCTTGTCGTCTTCGCGGCGGCTGGAGTGCTCTCCGGCTGCGGCGGCGGGGCGGACAGCAACCCCGTGCCGCCGGGGGCGGAGATCGATCTTTCCATGACGGAGTACCAATGGGAGATCGCGCCGGTGGCCGATCCGTGCATCATCGACCCCAATCTGTTCCATGATCACTTAGTCAATATCGCGGTGACAAACTCCGCGGGTCTGCCGTTGGGCGACGTCGAGGTCAATGCCGCGCTCGATCTGTCGGCGGCGACGTACTCAGGCACGCCGGTGATGGCCCTGTATGACGATAAAAACGGCAACGGCGCCGGCGATGATAGCGAGCTGGTCAGCGGCGCGGGTCAAGGGGCCTATACCTTCAGAACCGACGAATATGCCGGCACGAAAGCACTGTGGGTGAGAGTGAACCTCTCCTGCCCGTACAGCGGAACGCTCACCGTCTTTGCCGGCGCTGCCAGCGCGGTTCTCGATATTGAAGTGATCGAGCGGGCCGAAGCCGCTGAGTAGGCTAAGACCTGAAATGCAGAGCGTAAAAGTCTATCGCATGCGCAACGGCTCCCGCAGCCAGGTGTTCGACGGCAAAGTCGCCAAGACCTGGTGGGAGCGCATGCGAGGCTTGTTGGGCTCGTCGACTTTGGGCGAGCGTGAGGCGTTGGTCATTGCGCCGTGCAGCAGCGTTCACACCTTTGGCATGGCTTACGACATCGATGTCGCGTTTTTGGACAAAACCGGCCGTGTCATCAAATGCCGCGAACACTTGTCGCCCAGAGGGTTTGCCGGCGCATGGGGTGGAAGATCGGTGTTGGAGACGGCCGGCGGAGCATTGCGCAAGGCGGATATTCAGAGCGGCGATCGCATTTATTGGTGCGAGCGAGCGGACAAGAATTGCGGTGGAGGAGACTGATATGGCGGCAGCACGAGGCGCGCTTGCGGGACTGGCGATGTTCGCGCTGGCCGGTTGCGCCACGACCGGCAACCAGCCAGAGACGCGGGATGACGCGATGAGATACGCGACGTCGGCGGATGTCGCCTATCAATCCGGCGACTGGACGGTGGCCGAGCACTACTACCGCGAGGTGATCGACCGGGTTCCCAATGATCCCTACGCTCACTTTCGACTGGGCAATACGCTGCTCAAGCTCGATCGCTGGGAAGACGCCATTGACGCCTATCGCATGGCCTTGGCGGTCGATCCCACCTACGCCAAAGCGGCCAACAATTTGGCGACGGTGCACTTGATGCTGGCCGAGCAGGCGTTGCATATCGCCATCGACCGCATGATGGACAACGATCCGCGGGCGGCCATGCTCATGCTGCGGGAAAAGAAAATCCATGAAGTGGTGGACATTCCCGTGGATGACGCGCGGGCGATGGGAAAAATGATAAGCAGTCAGAAAGAACAATAAACAAGAAACTGCAGAAGTCGCGGTCCGACCTGCGGGGGCGGATCATTCCGCGATTCTTAGAGAAGGAAGGGGAGTCAGATGTGGGAGCTTATCTTTAGTATGTTGCGCGGGCGACAAACCCCCGCCGCGCGCCCTGCATTCAAACAACGCGGCGCAGGCGCGGTGGAAGTCATCGCCGTTGCGGGCGTGCTTATTCCGCTGACGTTGGCGGGTGTGCAAGTCGCGCTGATGTATAACGCCAAGAATGTTCTCAATAACGCGACCTTCGAAGCGGCGCGTGTCGGTGCAGTGGAGAACGCAAAAATCGCGCCCATGAAGGAGGCTCTGACCCGCAATCTGGTGCCCCTCTACGGCGGTGGAACGGATGCCGGAGAGCTTGCCTTTAGCTATGGCAATGCATTCCTCGACTTGAAGAAACCCGTTACCGCTAGCGAGCACAGCGGCGCCGGCGTGAAGATCGAAGTCCTCAACCCGACCAAGCAAGCATTCAAGGATTTTGGATACGACGACCCTAACGGCGAACGGGCCATTCCCAACTCGCATTTGAAGTATCGCGAACGCAGCGTCGGCGAGGACTCCGGCGTCAACATTCAAGACGCCAACCTGCTCAAGATCAAAGTCACCTATGGCTACCGCTTGTTCGTCCCGCTGGTGAACAAAGTAATCGGCCATGCGATGGCGGCAATCGATCCGGCGAACTCGCTCTACTACCTTTCCGATCCACCGCGCCTTCCCATCGAGGCGACGGCGACCGTTCGGATGCACTCCAAGGCGTACCTGGCGGACAACGCATCGTACGAACCCGGCAGCGGTGGCGGCGCGGTGCCTGGAGGTGGCGGCGGTGTTCCGCCTGGGGCGGAGCCGGGGGCGGGTGGGGATGCAGATTCGCCGACAATACCTTTGCCCGACAGCGGCATCGGCGAGGTCGGGAATGACAAGTTTTTCGAGAGTCTGCCGAAAAGCATTGCCTCAAACGCGAACGACGAGGGCTTAGCATGTCGCTTCCTTCGTACCTGCGGCACAGGAACTCCGGGCGAGTTCTGCTACATGACGCCCCAGTTGGCGCAGTCCACGGTGCAGAGGACAGAACTTGGATCGAACAGCAGTGCCGTCGAAAATCCGATCAATGTTCTAACTGGAAACAAATTTCAGGAAGAAATCGATATCGCTGCGATGCCAGGTCCGCTGGGAATCCAATTCGCGCGCTACTACAACAGCCAATCCACGCAGAAGGGAGCCTTAGGATACCGGTGGAGCCACAGCTATGACGTAACCCTCGGCCGGCTGAACGACCAGCTGGTGTGGGTAAAGCAAGCGGACGGTAGAAGCATCGTGTTTCACAAGGACGACTCGCAAGGTGCATACGTGGCACGACTACCCAAGGACGGCACGCTCGCTATTAATGAGACGGGCGCGATCTGGACTTGGCAAAGCGGGCGCCGCGTGGCCTTTGATGCCGCAGGAAAAGTTGCACGGGTCACGGATGAGAACGGATTGCCTCTGCTGTTCGTTTACGATGACCTGGGCCGCCTGATCCAGGTAACAGATCCGCAGCACCGTACCCTCGGGTTCACGTATTACCACAACAATCGCATCAAAGAAGTTTTCGACGCAACGGGCAAGACCGTTCGCTACCACTATGACTTCGCAGGGAATCTGGAGCGGGTTGAACGAATAGGCGGCGAGGCGCGCAGGTATCACTACGAAGATCCCCGCTTCGTTCACAATTTGACCGGCATCACGGATGGCCGGGGTGTTCGGTTTGCCCAGTGGGCCTATGACGATCAGGGTCGCGCGGTGTTCGGTACCCACCCCGACAGTTCCGAGCAAGCGTTTATCGAGTACGGTGAGAACTCGGCGAAGGTCGCCGACTCGTTGGGTCGGGTGTCAACTTACTCTTGGAAATCTGAGCACGGTATTCCGCTGTTGACGCGAGTCGATGGGCCGGGGTGCTCCAAGTGCGGATCGGGCGATGTTGAGTTTACTTACGACGAAAAGCTGCGACTAACGCGGGTTCAGAGGAAAAACGGTGACATTGTTGAATACGAGTACGATGCTGAAAGTCGCACTGTAGAAAAGCGCTTTTTCGCCGAGCGGACTCGACAGACGGGCTGGGTTCGTACCGAGTACCATTCGCAATCACGCCAGCCGCGCGTTGTGGCGAAGCCAAGCATTAACCCAAACGGCGAGCATATTGCGGAATACGTTTACGACCGAGAAGGCATGCTCGCTTCGTTGGTTGAGAAAGGCTACGCGCCCGACGAAAAGACGGGTTATCGGCCCATCGAGCGCACGGTCTGTTTCTCCCATAGCGGGGACAAAGTCGTGGCCGTGGACGGGCCGCGCCAGGATGTAGATGACGTGGTGCGGTTTGAGTACGACCAAAATGGACGGTTGTCGAGTTCTCGTTACCCAGACGGGACCGTTCAAAAAGTGCTCGCGTACGACAGTTACGACCGGCCAATCAGAACGCAGACCAACGATGAGGTGGAAACTCACTACGTCTATGATCCCCGGGGTCGGCTCATCCAGGCCTCACGCGGCTCGCGCGTGGTGGCGTATGAGTATGACCAAGATGGTCGATTGACGGGCCTGACGAACCCAAATGGCACCTCGCTTCGGCTTACTTACGACGACGCTGGACGCCCAACGGGCATGGTAGACGGTAAAGGCAATCGCTATGGTCGCGTGTGGGACAGCGCGGACAGGCCGTCCGGTTCCTTTATCGAAACCGCGGCGGGCGAAAAGCTGATGGCGTATTTCCGTCTCTACGATGCGGAAGACCGATTGCGTGCCGTTGTTTCGCCACAGGGCGGCCAGTATATGGTCGGCTATGACGAGAAAACGGGTCGAAAGAACCTGGAACTCGATGGTGGCAAGCGAGGCGACTTCTATTTCGCAGCCGACAAAGCAACGCAGTATCTTGGCGCGCTGGCGGGCGATGGCGGCGTGACCGAGGTGGTCGGAAATGGCGAAAAGGGCATCACGGCGATTCGTGACGCCGCAGGACGTTTGACCCTTCAGATGCGCGATGATTTCGGAAATTTGTTGATCGACGGATCGCCGGACACGGGCGTAAGTCAGTACAGCTACGACGCCGCCGGGAACCTCATGCGCGTGGTCGATGGAGCCAAAAACGAGCGCAAATATCGCTATGACGCTGCCGGCCGCGTGGTGGAAGCCACGGACAAAGATGGTCGATCGACTTTCACCTACCAAAACGGACGTCTTGCATCAGCGTGTCGCGCCGCGAATTGCGACTATTATGACTATGACCGCTATGGCGAACTAGTCAGTCACCGACAAACCGTCGACGGGCACACATTCGAAACCCAGTACGTCTATGACAAGAACACTGGGGAACTCACTGAGCGCGTGCTTCCGAGCGGCGAAACCTTGGCTTACCGATACCAAGCCAACCTTGGTCGTCTCAGCCACATTAGCCGCAAAGGCTGGTTCACGAACGATGACATTTTGTCCGACGTAACCTATCAGCCTTTCGGTCTGCGCACCGGCTATACCCTGGCGAATGGTTCCCGTGTCGCATTCGAGTACGACCAGACCGGCCGCGTCACCACCCTAACCACTGGCGCCGCAGGCCCATGGCGCTTCGACTACGACCCCAGCGGCAATATCGTGGCGATCGAGCGCGACGGCGCACGAACCAGTTACGCTTACGATGCCGTGAGCCGGCTCTTGGAAGCTGCCGGGCGAGGTGCGAAGCAGCAATTTAACTACGATACCCTCGGCCGGCGCGAGGCACCTGAGAATCCGTATATAAAGGTGTCGTCCGCAGCCAATGACGATGCCTACGACCGTGACACCCGCGGCAACACCACTCGATTGGGCAATCGTAGTTTCGAATATGGCGTCAATGGCCAGCCTTTGAAGCTCTTTGTCGACGGGGTGCTTCGGGCGGAATACGTCTATAACGCGTCCGGCATACGCATCAAGAAGACCACTTACGGCGACGGTGCCCCCAAGGCAACCTATTATCTCTACGATGTCCAGGCTCGCCTAACGGCTGAGGCCAATCAGGATGGCGAAGTGACTCGAGAATATGTGTATCTCGGTCAAACCCCCGTCGCGCTGCTGCAAGACGGTAAGATCTATAGCGTCGCCACCGACCACCTCGGCACGCCGGTCGAAGTGCGTGACCGACAGGGTCGCGCCGTATGGCAGGCAGACTACGCGGCGTTCGGCGAAGCGGACGTCAAAATACAAACCGTCGAATTCAATTTGCGCTTTCCCGGTCAGTACGCCGATTGGGAGTCTGGTCTTCACTACAACTACTACCGCTACTACGATCCCCGAGCGGGGCAATACATCCAGCCCGACCCAATGGGCATTCGCACCGGGCTGAATCGGTTTGCGTATGTGGATAGCAATCCGCTGAGGTATACGGATCCTTTGGGGTTGTTTAAGGTGCAGAGTGGAACGCTTGCGCCGATCATTGTGCCGCCCTTTGGAATCACGGTCGGTTATGCACAGATTCCGTTTATTGGAAGTCCGGTACATGAGAGTATCGTTAAGGAGGCCTTTCGCCGGTTTAATAACAGCTATGTTGAGCAGTACAGCGGTAGCAAACCGCCGTTTTCTGCGCATACCATTGGGCTGTTCGGTCAAGCGAACGTACGTACAGACTTGATCTTTGATGATCAACATCAATTCAACAGCCGCAATCACTTTGACAATCCGACGGAAGGTCCGCCAGTGCCGAGGGCGTTCCCCCAGTGGATTCAGGACACGGTGGATTCGCTCAACGATAAGCGCAAGACCTATGGTGGGCAGCTTGGTGTGTCCGACCTTTGTGCTCAACAAGCAACTCCGAGCCCTACCATCACCAAAGAGGTTTGGGAGCCGGATATCCGTGCGATTGTCGAAGCGTTCGGGCAGAACACCCACACGATCGCCGACTTCTATGCTCACTCAAATTGGGTCGACAGTCCCGATCGAGGTGGATCGTACATACAGACTGAAGAGGTCTGGGATGGGCTGGGGACGCGTACAATACTCAAAGAGCAGGGTGTCGTTCCTATAGGGCTAAACCACCGTGATGAAGTCTGGGATGAGACGGTGACGCCGGATCTATACACGGGGTCTGCAGAGGGCTGCAGCAGCCTTTCCTGTATCACGTATCAAATCGCGAGAGGTAAGGTTGGGTTAGGCGAATGGCGCGACTACTACCATAACGTCGTGTCCGGAGTGGATGAAAACGGGTTCGAGGACAAGACCACGCACGCGTACTGGGCAAAGGATGAACCGAGAGACGAAGTCAATCCAGATGACAAGAATGATCCCCACAACATTGCGAAGGAGCTGGCGATCAAACACACCATCAAGGAGATACAGATGCTATGGGACAAGTCGGAAGGCAACACTCAGCTTCGGGATGCATACCGGTGGGATAGGGCGGAAAAGTATGCGGGCCGTGTTAAGTATCAAAGTACGGAGTCCTGTGCACTCTGCCCCTTCTAGGGAACACCGTGCACTCACGGCACGGTTGTTTGTAGCATGCTGCAGTCTGCTTCTTGCCGGCTGCGGGATTGGCCCCTACAACGTCGAAGTCCTCTGCGAAAAGCGGGAAGGGGAGATTGCGATTCAGGTGGTTTCTTATGACCGATACTCGATCTCGCCGCTTCCGCACGTCGGCGGCGAGGATCGCTTTGCGGGGATTCGGGTTGTAGGGGATGGGTTTTTCGGCTCAACGACATGGATCGGCGATACCTACCTGCCGTACGACTATTTCGATTATGCGCCGGAGGTGTGTCGGCGCTCGGATATCGAAGGATCGGTGGTTGCCATCGTGCCCATTTATGACCATGAAAACCTCGCCCGCCACGTTCGGTGGGATCGCTTGAACTATAAGGGCGAGGAAGCGAACGTGATTGTATTGGGGTCCGCGGGCGAAGAGTGGGTTGTGCGGGGCGTCCCCGATGACGGTTCGCCTTTCGTAGCGACTGCCGCGGGCGAGCTCGTCGCTTCGGTTAGGTGGTTGACGAGCGGTGTCAATGTGGGAGCCGATCATATGGCAGCAACCCAGCAAATCAGGTTGCGCGCACCACTGCTGGAGCTGAGTGCCAAGGATAGTTCAAGTTTTATGCATTACTTACGGGGGAATCCGAAGCGCGCGGGTTGTCCCGAGTGCGAGCCAGTTATTGAACGCACAATGGTATCCTTCGATGAAGGCATGACGTGGCAGTTAGAGAGCTACCGTGCCCTACGTCCCCTGCCGGAGGGCAGTGTTGTCCGCGGCGACGACTATTACTACGATTTTGCGAAACAGAAGGTCTTGCCCAAGATACGGCCTTAATCGCCGGGAGCAGGAACCCATGGGGTCAGGTCTTGATCAGAACCCATGGGGTCAGGTCTTGATCAGTGCGCCCGCCGCGGAAGACATGCAGAGTATGGGGCACAGGTAAAGACCTGACTGCGCATTCCGGCGAAGCCGGGCCGGCGTTCCGATTCATGCCGGCAGGTATTCCGGCGCATGCCGGGCCGGTGGTGGTGCGAGGAGTAACGCACGGTTAAATATGTTAGATGGAAACCGTGTTTTTTGCACGAGCGCCGGTTTTGGCGTCGACGGTTTTTTGTTTTCGCATGGAATCTCCTTTCAAAGTGAGGCGATAAGCGTTGTGCACCAGTCGATCCAGAATGGCATCGGCAAGCGTCGGATCGGCGAGGTAGGTGTGCCACTGATCGATGGGTAATTGGCTGGTCAGAATCGTAGAGCGTCGATCGTAGCGGTCATCGAGGATTTCCAAGAGATCGCGCTTGGTTTGATCGGACAAGGGCGTCAGGCCAAAGTCATCGAGCACGAGCAGATCGGCTTTGGCGAGTTGCTTGAGCAGACTGGAGCGCTTTTGCAGCGCGTGGGCGCGGGTGAACTCGTCGACGAGACGAGGCAGCCGAAAGAATCGCACGGCGTAATCGGCGCGACACGCTGCATGCGCGAGCGCGCAAGCGAGGAAGCTTTTGCCGACGCCTGTGGGGCCGGTGATCAGCACGTTCAAGTGTTCCGCAATCCAACCCAAGTCGCGCACTTGCGCCAGTGCGGCGGGCGCCAGCCCGCGCACAGCATGGGTGTTGAGGTCTTCCAGTACGGCACCCTGCGGGAGCTTGGCCCAGCACAGACGCTGCGCCATACGCGCCGAGGCGCGATCGGTGAGTTCATGCTGGATCATCAGTCCGAGGCGATCTTCGAACGACAGCGCGGAGCGATCCTTGCTCGCGCCTTGTTGTTCGAGCGCGGCGGCCATGCCGCGCAAACGCAGTGCGTTGAGTTGTTGGATTAAGGGTTGAATCAACATCATGGTCTCCTGTGGGTTAACGAATGGGTAAACGTCACGTAAAGTAGGTCTCGCCGCGCACGTTCTCGTGATCGGCCACGGTCGTAGTGGGTTCGTCGGACGGACGAGTCAGGGTGATCAAGGCACGCACGGCGCGATAGCTGTAGGTTTTGAGTTCCAGTGCGCGCGTCGCCGCCGCTTCGAGAGCAGGCGGCGAGAAGTCGCGGGCCAGGCGCAAAATCCCCAGACTGGCGCGCAGCGATTCATCGGGGTGGCGACGTCGATGCAGTTGCTGAGTCAACAGCTCGGCCGTCGCCGGACCAATGGCCAGGGCGCGTTGTTGTAGGCGTTCATGCGTGAGTTCGATGACGGCGCTGTGGCGTTCAGGGCGGTGTTCAGCGGTGATGCTGAACTGGCCGCGGACACTCGCCCGCTCGTACGCGGAGACGAGCTGTTGGCGGTGAAAAATCTCCACCGTGTGCGCGCTCACGCGCACATCGACGGTCTTGCCGATCAACTTGTACGGCACGGAGTAATAGGCTCGCTCGACTTCAACGTGATAATCGAGATGGACTTTGGCTTTCTTCCAGACGGCGAAGGTGTAAGGGCGATCGGGCAGCGCACGCAACGCCGGCCGCTCAACGTCGTTGAACTGCTGCAATCGACAACCTTCCCGTTTTTTAAAGGGCCGTGTGTTCAGCTGTTGCAACAGCTCGCCGATGGCGGCGTTCAGTTCGGCCAAGGAAAAGAACGTGCGATCCCGCAGCCGCGCCAGAATCCAACGTTCGACAATCTGCACGGCCACTTCGACCTTGGCCTTGTCGCGTGGCTTGCGCACGCGCGCGGGCAGAATCGCCACGCCGTAATGCTCTGCCAAGTCCTGGTAGGCGGGATTGAGTTCAGGGTCGTATCGATGCGCCTTGGTCACGGCGCTCTTCAGGTTGTCCGGCACGATGGCGAGAGGTGCGCCGCCGAAAGACTCAAGGGCGCGCACGTGACTGCCCAACCAATCGGGTAACTGCTGCGTCCAGGTCGCTTCGGCGTAGGTGTAGCTCGATGCGCCGAGTACGGCGACGAAGATCTGCGCGGGGCGCAACTCACCGGTGGCGCGATCGACGACGCTCAGGGTCTGGCCGGCATAATCGACGAAACACTTCTCGCCCGGCACATGGTGTGTGCGCAGCACGGCATCCTGCGTGCCGAGCCAGCGGCGGTACTGATCGCAGAATACGCTGTATTGCCAGCCGTCCGGATGTGCTGCTTTGTACTCTTGCCACAGCAGCAAGCGCGTTACGCCCGGGCGTTTCAGTTCGTGCTGTAGTCGGGTGAAATCCGGTGTCGGCGTTGTCGATACCGCCACCTCGCGTCGATACAAACGCGCCTGCAATCCGGCTTCATCCAGACCCTCGGGCGGGGGCCAACCGATCCCGGCTGCTTTGGCCCGGCGCAGGCATTCCTGAACCGTGGAGCGGGCACAGCCGATCGCGGCCGCGATCTTGCTGTCGCTGAGCCCCGAATCAAACTTCAGACGTAATACGTCGCGAACCTTCCGCATGGGTAACCTCCGTTGCGCCATCTGACCCTCTCTCCCTTATGGAAAAAGCGTCAGCGTAGCCCGGGTTACCCCTCAACCACTGACCGGCCCGACATGGACCGGAATACCCGCCGGCATGCGCCGGAATACCAGCCCGGCATGGACCGGAATCGGGTGCCGGCATGCGCCGGAATTACCTGCCGGCTTGGACCGGAATCCGCAACCTGACCGTTGGTGGCAAGACGTTGCCCGACGGTCAGAAACTTGTTTTCTACTACGACGACGCCTCGGGCGCACTGGCAGAGATCACCCGTGCAGGCTGGTTCGGTGATTCGGATCTGGCGCGATTTCGTGTCGACGGCGGCGAGCGTCTCAGCAGCATCAGTTACGCCCGCGGCGCCTTGGAGGGCGGAGACTCTGATGTCAAAACGCATGCATTTTGGGCCAAAGACGAGGACAGCAAAGAGGGCTATCTCCTAGCCCGCGAGTTCGCCATCCACCACGTTTTGAAGGAGGTGGAGACTCTCTGGACTAGAGCTGAGACTCTTGGAGATTTGCGCGATATTTTCGGAATGACGTACTCGCAACTTGAAGAGCGGCGGGTATTATACAAGAACACTGACAAGTGCGAGTTGTGTCCCTTCTAGAAAAGGTTGTTGTGTGAAGAAAAGAGGTCGCAGAGTAATTGTTGCCATCGGTGCCAGCTGCGTCGCGGGAATGCTGATGTACGGGGTCGGAACGCGGTATTTAGGAGTGCCGCACAATCTTGAGGCGCAATGTAGTATCGAAAGCGGGTCCGTGACGCTCGAAGTTATTACGTTTGAGAGGGATTGGTTGAGTTTTATTCCGCATGTTGGGGGCGGAGGTGCGGGAATCGGAGTGCGAGTGCAGGAGGGCGTGTTTCCGTGGGATCGAACTTGGCTTGTCCAGGGCGACAGATCGATTGATGACGAAGCGTACGCTCGGAGAGTGTGCGCTCGATCGGTCGTTGGGAATGACGTTATTATCTATTTTCCTGTCTTGAACTACTGGAGTGTTACGTCAAAAGTAGTCCGGGCAGAACAGACGGTCGAAAACAGTCCCGGGAATAGTCTAATGGTTCTACGATCCTCTCCGGAGGGGTCGTATTCTCTTGTTCAGATCTATGACACAGGCGGGCCCTTTTTGGTTACACAGGACAACGAGCCCGTCTCAACACTGACCTGGGCGACAATCAGTATTGGAGTCCAAAACCATACACTAAGAGCGACACAAGCATCTTTCGCGCTGAAGGCGTTTGAAGCTCCAAACCTCGACTGGCGCACAAAAGAAAGCTACTGGAGTATGGATCCGGGTAGAAGTGGATGTTCAGATTGTGAGCCGATACTGTATCGCACGATCGTGTCAACGGACTGGGGCGAGACATGGCGTGTAGAAGACTACAGGAATGAGGATCCACTTCCCACTGGCGCGGTATTGGTTACGGGTGAGCCGGGTCGGGCATTGGGCGGGACCGCCGTAGCCCAATGAGTTTCACGTAAGCGGCTTGGGAATCATCTCGAAAAGCCACGTTGTGAATTACGCCGCGATGAATCGAGGGGCGTTCCTCAGCGAGTATACTCCGGCGGAGAGTGACCCATGGGGTCAGGTCTTGATCAGTGCGTCCGCCACGGAAGATATGCCCAACCCCCCCTTATTCCTCCTCAAGCATCGTGCTCGCAGTCTTTCCATCCCGCGCCTCGGGGTCGACACTCGCGGCCACATTCAGATTGGTGTTCTCGGGGTCGGACCTCGGCAATGCGCCGATGCACTACGAAAAGCTCTCGAAATTCGAGGCTCAGAGTCGCTAGATCGGGTGTTTTTGATGCGAAATCGGGCTGTCTAACGGTGGTGCACGCAGGACCGCTGAATTCTTCCGTACAGGCTGCGCATTCCGGCGGGAAAGCCCGACAGTTCAATCCAAGGGCAGTCGGCAGCTCCATTTGATTGAAGGATGCTTTAACGCTGGCGTTAACAATTAAAGAATGCTTTAATAAAAGCAGGCCAAATTAAAGACACCTTTACCGTGAAGCGAGTCACAGGCACTTACGCCATCTCAACGTAACCGGTCACTTTCCGACGTTCTTCCCTCGCGCGCCTCTCGCGCGTAAAACGTGAAGCCCAATTCGGCGACATTGTTTTGCAAGGGGGCGTGATGAGCAAAGGGAAACTGCGCAAGGTGTTT
>JAKACW010000133.1 GCA_021821045.1 Pseudomonadota bacterium | reverse complement strand
CTCACCACCCGCGCCGTCAACTGACCATCGCCGTTCAAATTCTGGTAGGCATAGAAGAACTCATCCGCATTGCCCCACACATCCGCCCCCGAGGCCTGCAGCGTGATCGTGCCCGCCGACTGACTGACACTGCCCGCCGCGCCGACTGCGCCGATGTCGCTGCCGTTCCACAGCGCGCCGCCGTCGCTCGACGTGGTGACCTGCACCGCCGCCGATAACCCCGACTCGTTGGCCGGACTGGCCGCGTCGTAGGCGCTGACCTGGTAGAGATAGCTGGTGTTGGCGATCAGACCCGAATCGGTGTAACTGGTGCCGGTCACTTGCGCGATGGGCGTGCCGCCGCCGTTACGGTAGATCCGGTAACCGGCCAAGCCGGCGCCGCCGCTGTCCGTCGACGCCGACCAACTCAAGCTCACTGTGTTGGTGGTCACGCCCGTGCTGATCAGGTTCTGCGGCACGCTCGGCGCCGTCGTATCCACCGGCGGTGACACCGCCTCCAGCGTCACATTGTCGAACACCGCGCTGGTGAGCGTGCCGTCGGCGTGGCTGGTGGCCGCCAAACCGATGTAGACATTGCTCGCCATGGCAATGCTCTGCTGACTGAACAATGTCCAGCTTACGCCGTCGGTCGAGACATAACCGCTGAGCACATTGCCCTGGCGCGCGATGCGCACCCAGTGCGGCGCGTAGCGAACGTAGTCACCGCCCACCGCCGCCGACGTGGCGCCGCCGGCGCTGCTGCGATATTGAAAGTCCGCACCCGTTCCCGCCGCCAGCAGCATGAACCCATGGGGCGAACCGGCGTTCAGGCTCTCGCGCACCATCACTCCCGCCTTGGCCCAGGCGTCGGTGTAGTTCAAGCTCACCACCCGCGCCGTCAACTGACCATCGCCGTTCAAATTCTGGTAGGCATAGAAGAACTCATCCGCATTGCCCCACACATCCGCCCCCGAGGCCTGCAGCGTGATCGTGCCCGCCGACTGACTGATACTGCCCGCCGCGCCGACTGCGCCGATGTCGCTGCCGTTCCAGATGACTCCACCACCAGACCCCTGCAACGTGACATTGTCAAACGTGCCGTTGGTGGCCATTCCGTCTAAATGACTGGTTACGGCGAGACCCGCATAGACCGTCGCGCCCATCGCGATGGTGCGCTCGGCGAGTAAGGTCCAGCTCTGGCCATCGGCTGAAACGTAACTTCTGAACTGATCGCCTTGCCGCGCGACGCGAACCCAATAGGGTGCGTAGTATGTATTGGCCACAACATCGATTGGCTGAGATTCCGCCCCGGTAGTGGCGCGGAACTGAGCACCGATGCCACTTCCCGCGGACAGGAGCGTGTACATGTTGCTAGAATCGCTGTCGAGGGTTTCCCGAATCATGACGCCCGCTTTGGCCCAATAGTCCGTTGCGGCTATGCCCACGACTCGCGCTCTTATTTCCCCGTCACCGCGCAGGGTCTGATAGACGAAATGAAACTCGTCGTTGGTACCCCAGATGTCCGCGCCCGAGGCCACCACTTCAAATACGCCGTTGGCTTCGGTAAACGAACCCGGCAACCCTACGGCGCCGACATCCGTACCCTGCCAGGGTGAGGCCGCAGAGGTCGCTGCGGAGGCGATATTGGACAATGACGATTCATTTGGAGTCGCCGCCGCGTCGATGGCGCTGACGCGATAACTGTAGGTCGTTCCGGCCGTCAGACCGGTGTCCGAGTAGGTTGTGCCGACAACTTCCGCGATGGGCACGGATCCGCCGTTACGATAGACCCGGTAACCCGCCACACCCGCACCGCCGCTGTCCACCGCCGCGGACCAACTCAGGTCGATGCGACTCGCGCTCACCGCCGTTGCCGTGAGCCCCGCCGGTACGCTCGGCGGCGTCGTGTCGCTGGTGACAACCGCAATCGTTACGGTTGCCGCATTCGACAGCGCGCCAAAGTTGTCGCGCACCGTGTACTGGAAGCTGTCCGTCGCAGTCTCCGATCCGTTGTGCGTGTAAAGAATCCGCCCCGTACTCGGCTCAACCGCCGCGGTACCGTGCTGCGGCGGCACCAGTATCGCGACACTGGACACGTCGAGGAAACCGTCATCTGTGTCGTTGGCCAGAACGTTCATGCGCCGGCTGCTGGCGAAAACGATCTGTTCATTGGGATCATCATTGGCCTGGGGCGGCGTGTTCCCGGTGCAATTGGGGTAAATGCTCGACGTTTTTGTCGTGGTAAGCCCTTCGGGGTCCGTTACCGTGAGATGGGCGCGATAGAAATAAACTTCGTCAACGCAGCCCAAGGGCGCAATCTCCACCGATGTCTCGCAGGCATACACGACCGGATCGGCGTGGGCGTGGTCGTTGTGATGTAGCACGACCTCCCAACCGCAAGTCAACGACTGCAGCGGATGCTCTGCATCATTGATCACCGCTTGAAGCGGAAGCACGGTGTTGGATTCAGTGCTATAGGTCGAGCCGTCCAACGGGCTGGTAATGGTCACCTCGGGCGGAGAGTTGTTCAGGGAGATCAAAATCGAGCTTGTATCGGTGAGTCCGCCGTCGTCTGTTACGGTCAGCGTGGCCGTAAACGATTGCGCTCCCCAACCTGCGGCAACATAAGTATGTTGCGGCGATGCCTCATTGCTGACGGAGGAGCCATCGCCGAAGTTCCACGAATAGGACAACGGCAACCCCTCCGGGTCACTGGACCCCGAAGCATCGAACTGCACCGTCAGCGGGCTGGCGCCGTAGTTGGCGTCGACACTTGCCACCGCTTCAGGGAATCGGTTGCCGCCCGGGGCATAACTCACTTTGTAGATTAACGAGGCCCAGCTAATGTAGTACAAATGACCGCTGACTGGATTGCTGGAAACATGCACCACGCCACCGGCATTGGTCGCGAATGGCCGGACGCGAATCGGTTTGTCGTTGGCATCGACGACGAAATTCTGAATCCACTCGCCGCCGAATTCCGCATGGAAGTAGGTATCGTGGTATTGGGACGGAAAATCGGTTCCGCTGTACCACACGCCCCCCGTCGAGGTGTTGCCGCGAAACGCCGCGCCCTCCACGAGTGAGCCATCGGGCGCGGTGTTGCCAATGTTGACGCTGACCGCGTTGCTGCCGTTGAACGCCGGATACCTGGCGATATCCATCGTGTGGTTCCAATCCAGAACCGGCCGCGCGTGCTCGAATACGGGCGCGCTGGCAATCTGCTGACTGCTGTTGCAGGGATTGGGGAACGAAGGCGGATCCTGCAACGTGTCTTGCCGAAGCAGATCGTTAAATTTGAAATACGTGGGACAGCCCGTCACGCTCGCCGCAAGCGGATTCGTTGCATCACGATTTGCCGGGCTCTGGGCCCAGTATTCCGGGTGGACATCGAGACCCTCGAACAGCGGCCAACCGAGATTCAGTCCGCCCTGACGAAGGATGTGCAGGTCTTCCCACTCATTCCACCCCACGTCACCGAGATAGATGACGCCGGGATTGCCTTCGGCCGGATCATGCGCCCCGCTCCCGGCGCGAACCGTAAATCGATACGGATTGCGTACGCCAAGGGCCCAGACCAGCGACTTGGGAGCGCGTGGTTGCGCCGCGTCGTAAAACGGATTGCTCGGCACACCGGCCCCTGTCGCCGGGTCGATGCGCAGGATCTTCCCGCTGAGTGAATTGACCATTTGCGCCCGATATGCGCCGACATTCTCTTCACTGCGGATAATGCCGTCCGCGATGGCTTCCACCCAACTGGTATCCGGGGCGCTGCCAGCATCGACGGCATCGTAGGTCGCGCCATCGCCGCACGCGGCAAGCAGCGTGCCGTCGGTCCCAACGATCAGTTCGCCCGTACCGTGGGATTGATGGAGCACCGGACAACCCGGTTCGATCGTGCCGTCGGCCTTCTTGGCTCCGAGCAGCACCGTGCGACTCCCATAGTCGACTTGGGTGGCATTTCGATAGTCGGAATCGCCGACCGGCTTAATCGCGCGGTAACGCGTCAAACGACCGACCGTCGCGCGCTGGGTCAGATTGGTTAGACTCGGATCATAGGTCGCGCTGCACACTGGCAAACCCTGACCCGAAGCGGGCTCGTGACACTCCTCAAGGTGGTGACGGTCCACCACGTAGTAGAGGTAAATGAATCCGTTGTTGTTGAAATTGATGTCCAGCGTAAAACCAAGCAGACCGAAATCCCGCCAGGCAAGGACTTCATCACTGATATCGATCAGCGGAGAGGTGACGGGGCTCGTTTCGTCGATAATCCAGACGCCGCCGCCTCGCTCATAGGCGTAGGCTCGATTGCCGTCGGCGGACCACTTCAGCCCGGACACGCCCAGCCATGCGTTGCCATCGGGTCGCTGGATCAGTTCTTCAGTAAAGTCGGGGTCCGCGAAATCCGCCGCGTTGGATAGATTTGTCGTCAGTAGGAGCATCAACGCCGTCAGGCATCGAGCCGCGCGCAAACCCGCCATTCCCCCCATCATTCCCCTCTCTCCTTCCTCTCATGCAAGTCGTCCACATCGAACTGCGGACTTTGAATTCTGCGCTGACCGCAACGGGCTCGCAGAGCGTCACCTGCTGCGTGCCGAAAATCGCTGAATTGCCAATCCATGGAAGAAACACTCGAGAGACAGG
>JAKACW010000066.1 GCA_021821045.1 Pseudomonadota bacterium | reverse complement strand
GATCGTCGCCAAGTCGGACACGGCCATTGTGCGAGTGAGTCCGCCGGCCAACGTCGTGCCCATACCGTCGGCGCCGTGACAAGTCGAGCAACCCATGTCTGTAAACATCTGTACCGTCGGGTCAACGGCAGTTCCGTCCGCGGCCGCCGTGGTGATGGGGACGGGGGCGGACAGCGCCGACATGGCATTCTGGTTGTCCACTGAGCGCACTTGATGGCTGTACATCGTACTGGGCTGCAAGCCGGAGACAGTCGCGCTGGTGGCGGTGGTGGTCGCGACCACGGCGCCGTCGCGATACACGTCATAGCGCGCGACGCGGACATCGTCGGTCGATGCTTGCCAGCTCAACGTTATGGTCGTCGCCGTGACGCTTGCCACCGTGACGTTTCCTGGAATCGTCGGGGCCGCGTTCCTCACTGGCTGGGTCGGATTGGTTGTTCCGCCCGTGTTGCCGGGAACAGTCGGCTCCGGCGCCGCGGGCGTTTCCGGGTTGGCGTTCGGAGTCTCGCTATCGGGGTTCTTCGCCGTCTTGGCACCGCCGCCGCCGCAACCCGCCAAGAACGCCACCAGCACCGCGCCCGCGAGGATATTCTTCGATCCGCCAACCAAGGACAACATATACTTACTCCCGCCAAGAAGAGCGCCCGCGCGTCACGCTGACATCAAACCGGTCGCGGCCAACACTGGTGCAATTAAGTGATTGAAAATCTGGGATAACCAGAAATCTACGTAAAGCTTGTTATTGCTGATCCATCAGAAGGCGGGAACTCCACCGAAGGCCGTCCGGGGTGGCTTGATCAAAATACGACGCAAGCATAATGGTGTTACCAAAACGCGGATATTAGGAGTAACCGAGACGGGAGCGCTTAGCGACAAGAATCGCCGACCTGACCGATAAACACCTCATGAAGCGCTCTTTGCCCAACCACAGCCATCTCGACTTGCTCGCGGAAATGAGCCGGCGCTTTGCCGCGTCGCTCGATATTCAACAGACGATCCGAGATGCCCTGCGCTCAGTCACCCAATACTTGAACGCCGAAGGCGGCTCCCTGTTCTTATTGAATGAAGACGGCAGCCAGTTGGTCTGCAAATCGTGCCTCAGCGCGGTGGACATCACGGGTATCGCCATTCCCGCCGATGCGGGCATTGTGGGGCACTGCGTTCAGACCCGCCAAGCGCTGATCATCGCCGACACCACCCAAGACACCCGCTTCCTCAGCCAAGTGGACGACGATTCGGGTTTCGTTACCCGCTCGATTTTGTGCGCGCCGCTGACGGTGAACGACGAATGCCTCGGCGCCCTGGAAGTGGTAAACAAACGGGATGACTCCGGCCAGTTCACCGAGTCCGACCTGGCCATGCTGCAGATACTCGCGTCCTCCGTGGCGCTCGCCATACTCAACGCGCGCATGTCGTTGGAGTTGCTGGATCAAGAACGAGTCAAGCACGAAGTCCGCCTGGCGGCGGAGATACAGCGCAACCTGCTGCCCCGTTCGCGCGCGGCGCCTTTCCCGGTCAGCGGCATGAACCTGCCGGCGCGCTCCGTGTCGGGCGATTTCTATGACTACTTGGAACCGCGTCCGGGTTTGATCTATTTCAGCATCGGCGACGTTTCCGGCAAGGGCATGAACGCGGCGCTGCTGATGTCCAAGACCGCCAGCTTGTTCCGCTGCCTGGGCAAGGACATCATCGATCCGGCGCTGTTGGTGGAAAAAATCAACGCCGAGCTGTGCGAAACAACGACCGCCGGGATGTTCGTGACCATGATCGTCGGTCTGCTGGATCGCGCGAGCAACAGTCTGAAACTGCTGAATTGCGGTCATCCACCCGCGTTGTTGGTGTCACCGCAGGGTGTAACCAAATTCCCGGCGCTGCTGCCCCCGCTGGGAATCGCGCCATTGCAGGTTCTTCCCGAAGCAGTGCGGGAAACGCGGCACGTCCCGGCCGGCAGCACGCTTTACTTGTATACCGACGGCATCATCGAAGCCCGCGCGACCAGCGGAAATCAATTGGGTATTGATGGGCTCGAAACGCTTCTTGCCAACCATTCGGGGCAGCCCCTGCACGATCGCCTCGCCGCCGTCGCGCACCATCTGCAACCGCAGAGCGGCGCCCGACTCGATGACATGACCTTGCTGGCCGTCACGATCGACTAACCGCCGCGCACCCGCCTCGCGCGCCACGCGCAGCCGATGAATACCAGTGTTACACCGCCAAACACCACGGCGTTGCCGAACAAGATAAACGGCGTGCTGCCGGCCATCGGCTGCACCTCGCCGGTCAATACCGTGGCCTCGAACTGAGGCGCTATGCCCACCAATACACCGCGATGATCGGCAATGGCCGTTAATCCTGTGTTGGTGCCGCGCAGGAGCGGCCGGCCCGACTCCAGGGCCCGCATCCGCGCCATTTGCAGGTGCTGGTGGGGCGCGTCCGATCCGCCGAACCATGCGTCGTTGCTCACGTTAACCAACAGCGTGGATTCCGGCAGGGCCTTGCGTATCTCCTCGCCGAAGGCGTCCTCGAAACAAATGCTGATGCCCGCCGGCTGCCCCGCCACCACCAGCGGCGCCTGCGCCTCATCGCCCGGCGTAAAATCGGACATCGGCACGCGCATAAATTCGACGATGCTGCCGAACACATTCTTGAGCGGCAGATACTCCGTGAACGGCACCAAATGCCGCTTGTGATAAAAGCCTTCGCTGCTGCCGATGCTGACCATGCTGTTGTAGTAGCGCCCGGTTTCCCGATCCAAGTACAGCACGCCGACGAGAAAGTCGGTGTTCGATGCCCGACCTCTCGCACCGAGCGCTTGAATCACATCGAGCTGGCGATGATAAAAATCGGGCAACGCGGTTTCCGGCCACACGATCAAGTCCGCGTCTTGGTGTTGCGCGCTGAGATTAGCGTAAAGATCGATCGTGGGTTGGCGCATATCCGGCGACCATTTCATGTCCTGCGGAATATTGCCTTGCACCAGCGCAATCTTGAGAGGCGCGCCGGTTTTTTCCGTCCAGGGAATAAAGGCTGTCGCGAAGCCAATGAGAAAAAAACCGGCCAGCGTGGCAACCAACCTGATGCGAACCCGTGTTTGCACCTCTCCGAGCGCGGCCGCAACAACACCTGCGGCGAACGCAACGGCCCACGATAGCCCGTAGACGCCAAGGATCGGTCCCAACCCGCGCAGCGGACCATCGGTTTGACTGTATCCCGCATTCAGCCACGGGAACCCGCTGAAAACCCAGCCGCGCAGCATCTCGCCCAGCACCCAAACCGCCGGGAGCGCGGCAACTAAAAACCAACGCATCGATCGCGTCGAGAGGCCGGCACAAAAGCGCACCACGACATAACCGGTCAGGGCGGGAAACAGCGCCAGAAACGCGACGAACAATCCGGTGAGAAAAATCGACAGCGGCAGCGGCACGCCGCCAAAGGTGTAGATGCTGATGTGAACCCAGGTGACGCCGAAGCCGAACATCCCGACGCCGAATAGATAGCCGCGCCAAAACGCTTTCCATGGCTTGACGGCGAACCAGGCGCAAAATAACAGCAGCAGGGAAACAATAGCGACCGGCCAATAGCCATAGGGCGCGAAAGCGAGCGGCCAGACGGCGCCCGCCAACAGCGCCGCGACGGCGCCCCACGGCGAGGCCGCCATGACGCGCAATAGGTTCTTGTACCACTCCACGTTGAATCGGCCGCCCTATGCTTTGATGTTTTGGCGGACCATTCCCCCCCGCACAAACCCCGGTGTTAACTGCCCGCCGCGCTGCGCGCCTGAGGTGTCTCCTGACTCGCCGCCGCCGGCTGCTCCCGCACCATGCGCAGCAAGTGAATTCTGCGACTGTCCGCGTGCAGCACTTCAAAGCGGAGATCGTCGATCTTGATGCTTTCGCCGGGTTTGGGCAGATAGCCGAACTTGCTCATGACCAAACCGCCGATGGTGTCGAATTCTTCCTCGCTCAGCGTGGTAGTGAAATACTCGTTGAACTCCTCGACGGGCGTCAGCGCTTTGAGGATGTATTGCCCGTTGCCGTGCTCCTTGATGAAGGTCGCTTCGTCGATGTCGTGCTCGTCGGCGATCTCGCCGACGATCTGCTCGAGCACATCCTCGATGGTCACCAAGCCGGACACGCCGCCGTATTCATCGACGACGATGGCCATGTGATTGCGGCTGGAGCGGAATTCCTTCAGCAGCACGTTCAGTCGTTTACTTTCGGGGATGAACACCGCGGGACGCAGCACATCCTTGATGTTGAACTCGCGCGACGGCTCGACCAAGTAGGCCAGCAGATCCTTGGCCAGCAAGATGCCGAGCAGTTCGTCACGGCTGTCCCCCACTACCGGGAAACGCGAGTGGCCGGACTCGATGATGTTGCGCAAGCTTTCCGTCAATGTGGCGTCGCGCTCGACGACGACCATTTGGGCGCGAGGGATCATGATGTCGCGGACACGCAACTCGGAGGTTTGCAGGACGCCCTCGATCATCGCCAAGGCATCCGAATCCAAGAGATTGCGCTGCTCCGCGTCGCGCAACAACTCAACCAGTTGTTCGCGGTCCTGCGGTTCGCCCAAGAGGGCTTGGCTTAAGCGCTCAAACCATGATCTATGTGAAGTTCCGTTTGTACTACTACTTCGATCGTTACTCATTGTGTCGAGTGTTTACCTCTGTTACCCCGAATTCGTTGCTTATGAAATCGCCGCCTGGGACAGCGACTCTTCGCGGTATGGGTCGTCGAAACCCAATCCGGCTAAAATCTCGCGCTCTTTTTGTTCCATTGTTTGAGCCTGCGCGTCGTCCTCATGATCATAACCCAAGAGATGCAAAATGCCATGAACGACCATATGACACCAATGCGCGGCGGGGTTTTTATTCTGCTCCGCGGCTTCGCGTGCCACGACCGGCGCGCAGATGATGATGTCGCCGAGAAAATCCTGAGAAATCTCCTGGGGCAAATCACAAGGGAACGATAACACGTTGGTTGGTCCCGTTTTGTGACGATAGGTGTGGTTCAAGTCCGTCATTTCCGGCACATCGACAAGGCGCACCGTCACCACCGCGCACGACAGGTTTTCCGCGGCAATACACGCGCTAATCCAGGCGTGGAACGTATCAGCATTGGGAACGTGGCAAGCTTGGGCCTGGTCGACATCGATCGCTTCCTGCAGATCAATGTCGACAATCTTCTTCGCCTTAGCGCGGCGGGGCGGAGGTTTCATTGTCGTCGTACTTTTCGTATGCGGTCACGATTTTCTGCACCAGCGGATGACGCACGACATCTTCCGCTTTGAAGAACGTGATGCCGATGCCCTCGGTTTTAGCCAGCACCTTGAGCGCGTGGCGCAACCCGGACTGTTTACCCTTGGGCAAATCGATTTGTGTAATGTCGCCGGTAATCACGGCAATGGATCCAAAACCGATGCGCGTTAAAAACATCTTCATTTGTTCGATGGTAGTGTTCTGCGCTTCATCCAAAATAATGAACGCGTCGTTCAATGTGCGACCGCGCATATAGGCCAGCGGCGCCACTTCGATCACGTTGCGCTCGATCAACTTCGCGACGCGTTCGAACCCGAGCATTTCGTAAAGCGCGTCGTACAAGGGCCGCAAATAAGGATCGATTTTCTGCACCAAATCACCGGGCAGAAATCCTAATCGCTCGCCCGCTTCGACCGCGGGGCGCACCAAGATCAAGCGCCGAACCCGCTCCTGTTCCAAAGCCTCCACCGCGCCGGCGACGGCAAGATAGGTTTTCCCCGTCCCGGCCGGACCCACACCGAAGGATGCAACATACTTGCGGATGTCCGCCACGTACTCGCGTTGGCGTTCGCCCCGGACTTTGATCAATCCGCGCCGCGTGCGCAGCACGACGTCGTTGTCCGCCGCCTCTTGCTCAGGTTCCGCGTGATCGGTTCGCGAACGTATCCGCGCCATGCGATCCTGCAACAACAACTGAACGTTGGCGGGCGTGAGCGGCCCCTTGGCCGTTTCCTCATACAACCCTTTGAGCATCTCCATCGCGGCTTGCGCCGATGTGGGATCCCCAATGATTTGAAAAACGTTGCCGCGATTGTTGATCTCGACGCCGCAGGTGATTTCGACTTGACGCAGATTCTCGTCGAATTGACCGCAAACGTTGGCCAGCCGTTGGTTGTCCTCCGACTCGAGACGAAAATCACAAGATTGTGGAAGTGCGTTCAAAACTTGATTGCCAGAACGTCTAACATCGTGCTCCTGAAACGTTACCGCTTGCCGCTTCGTCTTAAGTTTCGCTTCGCCGTTAGGCATGCTGTGCTACGAACCCCTTTGTCGCTTGGCCCACCATCTCGCCGCGCAGGGAGTTGGGTAAGGCTTCGTCAATTCTGACCTGGACGAACTGCCCGATCAATGAGGGATCGCCATGAAAGTTGACCGCGCGGTTGTTGTCGGTGCGTCCGGTGACGCGACCTTCACCCTTCTTGGCCGGTCCCTCAACCAATACCTGTTGGACCGTGCCAATCATTGATTTGCTGATTGTTTCCGCCAACTGATTGATTCGGGCCTGTAAATTCGCCAGCCTTTCCTTCTTGATTTCTATCGGCACGTCGTCCGGCAAACTTGCGGCCGGCGTTCCAGGTCGGGGACTATAGACGAAACTATAGGAATGATCGAAGCCGATCTCGTCAATTAGCCGCATAGTCGCCGCAAAATCCTGCTCCGTTTCACCGGGAAAGCCCACAATGAAATCGGATGAAATCGATATATCCGGCCGCGCCTCGCGCAAACGCCGAATGCGTGCTTTGTACTCCAGCGCCGTGTGACCGCGCTTCATGGCGGCAAGGATGCGGTCAGAGCCGCTCTGCACCGGCAAATGCAAATGGCTGACGAGCTTCGGCTCCTCGGCATACAGCCGGATCAGGCTATCGCTCATCTCCAATGGGTGCGAGGTCGTGTAGCGAATTCGTCCGATGCCGTCGATAGCCGCGATATACGAAATAAGCAAAGCCAAGTCGGCCTCGCTGCCGTCGTCCATGGCCCCGCGATAGGCGTTGACGTTCTGACCCAGCAACGTGATTTCGCGCACGCCCTGCTCGGCCAGCGCTGCCACCTCGGCGATCACGTCATCGAACGGCCGGCTGATTTCTTCGCCGCGCGTATAGGGCACAACGCAAAAGGTACAGTACTTCGAGCACCCTTCCATGACCGAAACAAACGCGCTGGGTCCCTCGGCCTTCGGCGCCGGCAGGTTGTCGAATTTTTCGATCTCGGGAAAGGATACGTCAACGATGGGAATATGCTTGCGCGTGACTTGATTCAGCATCTCCGGCAGACGATGGATCGTCTGCGGACCAAACACCAAATCGACGAAGGGTGCGCGCTTGCGCAGATTCTCGCCTTCTTGGCTGGCCACGCAACCGCCGACGCCGATCACTAAATCGGGATTGCTCTGCTTCCACTCGCGCCACAATCCAAGATGGGAGAACACCTTCTCCTGGGCCTTTTCGCGCACCGAGCAGGTATTCAACAACAGGACGTCTGCTTCTTCCGGACGATCGGTCAGCGCCAGGCCGTTGGCGTCATGGAGCAGATCGGCCATCTTGGCCGAGTCATACTCGTTCATCTGACAGCCGAATGTCTTGATATAAAGCTTGCGTTGCATATTCGCAATTCGGAAAAAGGGCGCTTAAATTACACTCTTTGCCCGAAAAATACTAGCCGACTTGCCCGCAATGCAATGATATCCTCATGATTCCATTAGGTTTAAAGCAGATCTCCTTGCGCTAAAAACGAGATCGAACCTAAAGCGGTGATTCGGACCCGATCTTGTGGATGCTCAGATCCGCGCCATCGTATTCCTGTTCTTTGGTCAGGCGCAGTCCGACTGCCTTCTTGATGGCCCCGTAAATCACCAACCCGCCGATGAAGGCGATCGCCACGCCGAGAACGGTTCCAGCCAATTGGGATAGCAGGCTGACACCGCCCTTGCCCCCCAGCGCCTGGGAGCCAAAAATGCCGCAGGCGATCCCACCCCACACTCCACACAGGCCGTGCAATGGCCACACACCCAAGACGTCATCGATCTTCCATTTGTTATGACATAGCGTGAACGTCCACACGAACAAGCCGCCGGCAACGCTGCCCGTCACCAGCGCCCCCAGCGGGTGCATCACGTCAGATCCGGCACAAACGGCAACCAAGCCCGCCAACGGACCGTTGTGAACGAAGCCTGGGTCGTTTCGACCCGCGACCAGCGCCGCCAGCACGCCACCGACCATGGCCATCAGAGAATTGACCGCCACCAGTCCGCTGATCGCTTCGATCTTTTGCGCCGACATGACGTTAAAGCCAAACCAACCGACAGACAGAATCCACGCCCCCAAGGCCAAGAAGGGAATGCTCGACGGCGGATGGGATTGGCTGCCGCCCTCCCCGCCATACCGCCCCATGCGCGCGCCCAGCAACAGCACGGCGGCCAAGCCGATCCACCCGCCCACGGCGTGCACCACGATGGAGCCGGCAAAATCATGGAAAGGCGCGCCAAATGTCGCTTCGATCCACGCTTGAACGCCAAGGTTGCCGTTCCAAGCGATGCCTTCAAACGTCGGATAAATCAGGGCCACCAAAAACGCCGTTGCCGCCAACTGGGGATAAAATCGGGCGCGCTCAGCGATGCCGCCCGACACGATGGCGGGAATCGCGGCAGCGAAAGTCATAAGAAAAAAGAACTTCACCAGGTCATAGCCGTTACTCGCCTCCAATTCCGACGCCGCTTTGAAAAAATCGACGCCGTAGGCGATGGCGTAGCCGATGAAAAAATAAGCGATGGTGGACACACTGAAATCGGCGATGATCTTTACCAGGGCATTGACCTGGTTCTTTTTCCTGACCGTCCCGACCTCGAGAAACGCGAACCCGGCATGCATGGCCAAGACCATGATCGCGCCGAGCAGGATAAACAACGCGTTTGAGCCTGATTGCAGAGTTTCCATGTGTGCCCTCGTTGGTGTTATAGGAAAGGACTGACCAAATTTGGAACATGACGAGCAAGAATTGCACCAAGATGTTAGTTCATCGCGCGTCAGATACTTAGCAAACGAAAACGTGGATCGCTCGCCCACAATTCGCACCAATGTGGGACAGTCGAAAAAGATCGCGCACCATAATGACGCATGGCGGCGAAGCTTGCTATGGGCTAGAAATGCGAAAGGCGCTCCCCGTCACAAGGGAGCGCCCTGCATAAGAAACACGGCTTAGGCAAAATCAGCGGGGCGCTAGAACAACCCTGACGTCAACCCCAGCCGAACAAGATCGGACAACGAATTCGCTTCCATTTTCTCCATGACACGGCCGCGGTGTATTTCCACCGTTCGGCAGCTGATGCCGAGTTGAGCCGCGATGACCTTGTTGGGATTGCCGGCAACGACCAAATCCAGAACCTCACGTTCGCGCGGCGTAAGCAGCGCCAACTTGGTCGACACCTCGGATCGATGGCCTTCGACCTTGCGGGTCTCGACGTCCCGCTTGAGGGCCTGCTGAATACGATCCAACAGCACCTGGTCGTTGAACGGCTTCTCGATAAAATCAAACGCGCCCGATTTGACGGCCCGCACCGCCATCGGCACATCGCCATGACCGGTAATGATGATCACCGGCAGCAAAATCTTTTCGGCGCCCAGCTTTTCCTGCAGCTCTAGCCCGCTCATCCCAGGCATTCTCACGTCGAGGACGACGCAACCGGCTTTCTTCTTGTCTACCGCCGCAAGAAACTCTTGCGCGGAGCCAAATGTCTCGACTTTGAGCCCAACAGACTTGATCAACCAGCTCAACGAGTCGCGGACTGCCGCGTCGTCGTCAACAACAAACACTGTTTGTTCGCCACTCATGACTCCAAACCCCGCTTACTCTTGACGTGTCCGTCACAACGACCACACTTGCGCCAACTCACCGCGGCCCGTCGTCGTTTCGGACTTGATTAACACCATCGCGACGCGCCATGTCGCGCACTCTCATTGCCCGGACAGGGAACACGCTTCCCAACAAACCAAACGATTTACCGTCACCGGCAAATTTTGACTCGGGACCCGGCCACACTGCCGCCGCCGATCCCATAATTGCATGCACGTCACACGCGCCGGCAATTCGAATCGAATTGCTCGAACCCGGCGAGAGTTTGCTGAGAAAAACGGAATCTTCGCGATATCTTGCGGATGCTTTTGTCGTTTTTACCCATTCGCGGGTCCAGCGGTTGTTCTTATTGGCCTTCCAGGGCGTCTGACTGCAGCAATTATAGCAAACATTCGCCTGATAACAGTACGGGTAAGCCCGGACCAAATTAGCTATTTCAACAGACACTTATGTGCTCAGACGCCCTTCTTTTCGGCGCTCTTTGCTCGCACCCAATAGGCCTCTTGCTCCTCTATTGGCAGGTCGGCAAGACGGCAACCGTCTTGCTCGGCCATCTTTTCCATGCTGCGGTAGCGCCTCTCGAACCGGCTGTTCGCCGCCCGCAACGCCGACTCGGAGTCCACGTCCAGTGTTCGGGCCAGATTGGTGCAGGCCAGCAGCAGATCGCCGACTTCATGAAAAATCGCGTCCCGGTCACCGCTACTCATGGCATCCCGGACCTCGTCGAACTCCTCCTGGATCTTGTCGAGGACTTCGCCGGCATGGCGCCAATCGAACCCGGCCCGGGCCGCCCGACGCTGCAACTTCTGGGCGCGGGTGGTGGCGGGCAACTGAACGGGCACATCGTCCAACGCGCTTTGGGGAACGTCGCCACGGGCCTGATTGCGTTCCTGCGCCTTGATCGCCTCCCAGCGTTCCGCAAGGGCGGCATCGCTGGTGTCGGTTTCTTGGCCGAAAACATGGGGGTGACGGCGTATGAGTTTCTCGCTCAGGGTGCGAGCAACCTGATAAAAATCAAATAGATTTTGCTCCTCGGCAATACGAGACAAAAACACGACCTGAAATAGCAGATCCCCCAACTCGTCGCGCAATGCGGCCGGATCGTCGGCCTCGGCGGCGGCCGCGACTTCGTAGGCTTCCTCGAGCGTGTGGGGGACGATGCTGCGAAACGTCTGCTCCTGATCCCAAGGACATCCGCGCTCGGGGTGGCGCAGCGCCGCCATGATGGCGAGCAATTGATCGATATTCCTGGAGTCCGCGGTCACATCGTGCATCATGCCAACTCGCCGAAGTCCCGGCAACCAGGAAACCCGGCGGTTTGCGAATGGCATCTGACGAAAATGTGGAGCACCGCAAATTGCAGCCCTAAGGTTGAACCGCGGTTTAACCGATAAATCTAACGACTCTACAGCTATTGGACCTCCCGGCCGTCGATAGGGGTATCGACGACTGCAATGTCGCGCTTATCGCGAGTTGTGAAATTTTTGTAACCCACGCGATCGGCAACGTTATGGGCTATATTGAATTTATGAATTATTCTGCGCGAACTCTCGTTGGGGCGATGTTGGCGCTCCATGTCACGGCGTTTTCCGCGCTTGCCAACGAACAAACCCTCGACGGACAGCGCGCCGTCTTTATCGAAGCGGAAAAAGCGTTCGCCGGTGGCCAATCTCAGAAGTACAAAGAGCTGAAAGGCCAACTCGCCGACTACCCCTTGCTGCCCTACCTGGAGTACGACGAACTCACCCGGAAGGTCAACGGCAATTTTGAGAATGACATCGTGGGGTTTCTTGAGCGCAACGCCGACAGCCCGCTCGCCGAACGGCTGCGCTATCAGTGGATGTCGCGCCTGGCAAAGCAGCGCAAGTTCGATACTTTGGTGCGTCATTTCCGCCCAACTCAGGACACCGCCCTCGAGTGCACCTACCGTGAGGCTTTGCTCAACCGCGGCGAGACGGACAAGGCAATGGCTGGGCTCGAACAGCTGTGGTTGGTCGGCAAATCTCAGCCATCGGAATGCGACCCCGTATTTCGCGAGTGGCAAAAAACGCCCTCTTTTACCGACGAAATCATTTGGCAACGCATCTCGTTGGCAATGCGTGCGAACGACTTGGCCTTGGCGTCGTATCTGGCGCGATCCCTGCCGGAAAAGGATCGCCAAGCCCTCGACCTGTGGCAAAAAATTCATCGCGATCCGAGCCAAGTCACTCGCGTCAGCGTCCAGTCCGACAACGGCATCCATCGCTCGGCCATCGTGCACGGCGTACTTCGTCTGGCCTACCGCGACCTGGCGAAGGCAATGGACGCGTGGCAACAAGTCAAGGATAAGTACTCCTTCAGCCTCGAAGAGCGCAATCGCGTGCGCCAAACCCTGGGTCTGCTGTTAGCCCAGAATCACCAGCCTGAGGCCCTGCAATGGCTCACCTCCGTGGATCCTGAAATCGAGAACGACCGCATCCGTGAGTGGCGCGTGCGAACGGCGATCATGAACCGCGACTGGATCGCCGTACTCGCCGCCGTGGACTGGCTGGACAAGGAACAAAAAAAGGACGAGCGATGGCAATACTGGCGCGGCCGCGCGCTGGAGAGTCTCGGTTTCAATCGCGAAGCCGACGCCGTTTACCGCCAAGTCGCGGAGACGCGCAACTTCTTCAGTTTCCTCGCCGCCGACAGAGTCGACGTGCCGTACTCATTCGAAAACCGCCCCGTCATGCTGACGACCGAAGAGATGGCAGCGGTGGAGCGCGTGCCCGGCATCATGCGCGCGAGCGAACTCTTTAAACTCAATCGCATGGTGGATGCTCGCCGCGAATGGGAATACTCCCGCAAGCTGCTCGATGAAAACATGGTTATCGTCGCCGCCAAGGTGGCGCAGCATTGGGGGTGGCATTCGAGCGCGATTTTCACCGCCGCGCAGAGCGGCTACATGGATGACATCCCGATGCGTTTTCCTCTGGGGCATCAAGAAACCATCTTGGTCCAAGCCAAGAGCTTCAACATCGAACCCGAATGGGTGTACGGCATTCTGCGCCAGGAAAGCGCCTTCGTGACCGATGCGCGCTCAGGCAAAGGTGCGCTGGGCCTGATGCAGATCATGCCGAGCACCGGCGCCTACGTGGCAAAAAAACAAAAGACCCCTTTCAAGGGTCCGTTTGAGCTGCTGAGCGCCGAGAAAAACATCAAACTCGGGAGCGCCTACCTGCGCGACGTGCGCAATCGTTTGTACGACCACCCCGTGCTGGCAACCGCCGCCTACAATGCCGGCTACACACGGGTCAAACGCTGGCTCCCGCAAAAAGACGCGATCGACGCGGACCTCTGGATCGAAACGCTGCCCTATGACGAAACGCGGGACTACATCGAGCGCGTCATGGCATACACGATCATTTACGACTGGCGCCTCAACGCCTCGCACAAGACGCTGAAACAGTTCATGCCTCCGATCATTCCGCTGACTGGCGCCAACGTCGTAAGTCAGGCGGCAAAGCGATCCGCTGACGGGCCGACCTGACGAACGCGCGTCACGCTATCATTCCGATCCGCGCATTACCTCACTAGACCAATCCTTTTGCTCACTCGCTGAGCGCGATTGCCACGATGCGTTCGCGTTTGGAATGCTGTACAGTCTGGCCTCTCCCAAAGCACTGAAGAAAGGAACATCAATGAAAAAAAACGTCATTGCAGTTATCGGGGGCACCGCTTTCTTGTTATCGAGCGCGCTGGCGTTTGCCGGCGACGCGTCGAGTTCGGCGGTATACATCATCTCGCCCAAGGACGGGGAGACGGTTAAAGGCCCGGTTACCGTGCAGTTCGGACTGAAGGGCTGGGGCGTAGCGCCAGCCGGCGTGGCAAAAGAAAACACCGGCCACCATCATTTGCTCGTTGACGTCGAAGCGGCACCCGCTGCCGGCGCCCCCATTGCCAAGGATGACAATCACATCCACTTTGGCGGCGGTCAAACCGAGACCACCCTCAAGCTAACGCCCGGCAAGCACACGCTTCAGTTGGTGCTCGGCGACAAAGATCATGTTCCGGTGGAAGGTCTGGCGTCGCAAGTCGTCACGATCAACGTCGAATAAAAGACGGCGGCAGAGCCGCGGCGCGCTGCGATCCCGCATTTCTCTCGCAAGCGTCGAGAAATGCGGGATTCAACGCGGCAAAGCGTGAAGTTCGTTCAGGCGTGACCAACGCCGAGATCGTAGGTCGAATGGAAGTATTCGCTGCTTTGAGCCAACTGCTCGACGGCATCTCTCAACGCCTTGAGTCGTTTCTCGGCGGTATCGATGTCCTCGCACGCCTCGCAAAACGGCTCGCCGCAAGGCTGGCGCGAGAACAGCCAATACTGGATCGCACCCGCCAACAGCCCGTCGGCGATTTCGCGCACGTCCGCACTTTCATCCGGTTCGGCGAGCTTGTTACCGGCATCGATAACCTGCTGCGCAGCGTGATCGAAAATCGGATCGTCCATGTTACTCACAGTATCAATGCGCTCTCTCATATTTCTATTGGCCGGTGTGTTCCAGTTGATCTTGACGGCAATTATGCCACTTTTGAGGCAGTCGCGGCCGGCACGTCCCGGCCAAAGTCGTTCCCCCCTTCAATTGCGTCCCGCCGCGCCCTAGCCCAAAATGTTGCCTGGGAACGCCGCCAACAGGGACAACCACATGAATAAGCCAACACAATTTCTTGTACTTGCAGTGATTTTGCTGTTTTGCCACAGCGCGATCGCGGGCTGGGACGCGAACGCGGAAAAGTCGGCCTCCGAAGCAATTGCGGCCTTCAAGGAAAAAGACCCAAAACTTCAATCGTTTTTTGACAAAGCCCACGGCTACGCGGTGTTTGCCAGCGTCGGCAAAGCGGGGATCGGCATCGGCGGAGCGCATGGCAGCGGCGTGGTCTACGAAAAGGGCAAAGCCATTGGAACGACAACCCTCACTCAGCTGACCATCGGCTTTCAACTGGGCGGACAAGTTTACAGCGAAATCATTTTCTTTAAGGACAAAGCCGCGCTGGATCGATTCACCAAGGGCCAGTTCGAGCTGGGCGCGCAAGCGTCCGCCGTGGCCGTGACCGCCGGCGCATCCGCCAACGTCGATTACAGCAACGGCGTAGCGATCTTCACCATGGCCAAGGGCGGACTCATGTACGAGGCATCGGTGGGCGGGCAGAAATTTTCATACGAACCCATCGCGAAGTAGCGCCCCGCTTGCGCGCGAAGGCGCATTGCCGCTCGTATTACAATGGTCCGATGTACACGCGGCTCGCATTGCTGTTTCTTTTTGTTGTGCCCGCAGCGGATGCCACCGATTCGACGTGGTGGAGCGAACTGGATAAATCGCAACGCGTCACCTGGCTGAATGTTGCGGGCGTCGGCTTCATCACGGTGTGGGGCACCGTCAATTGGGAGTACGGCGACCGCGCGCCTCACGCCGAACGGGAAGGCTGGTTCGGCGAAAACACCAAGCACGGCGGCGCCGATAAGTTGGGGCACTCCTATACGACATACGCGCTGTCCCATGCGTTGAGCTGGACCTACGAGGACTGGGGATACGGCGCGCGCGATGCCGCCGAACTCGGCGCCTGGTCTTCTTTCGGTCTGATGGGATTCATGGAATTCGGCGACTCCTTCAGCGAGTTCGGATTCTCATATGAGGATTTCATCATGAACGCCGTGGGAAGCTATGCCGCATACGTCATGTACACCCAACCCCGACTGCGCGAGGTTCTCGACTTTCGCGTCGAATACCGCACGGACCTGAGCACGTTCGATTTTTTCACCGACTATGAGCGCATGAAATACCTCGCCGCCATAAAGTTCGATGGCATTTCACAGCTGAAATCCACGCCGGCCCGCTATTTCGATTTCCAAATCGGCTATTTCACCCGCGGCTATACTGACGATGAGAACGCCAACAAGGAACGCAACGTGTACGTGGCGCTCGGCTTGAACCTGTCGCACTTGTTCAACGCTCACGGATACAAGAAGACGGCGACCTTCTTCAACTATGTCCAGATCCCGGAAACGTACATCGACCGCAGCAAAGATCTGAACGACTAATGGGTGGTAGGCGGGACCTCGGGCGACACTTCATCGACGAACAACATCGCCGCGTCGACGGAATCGAACTCGTAGAGTTGATTACAGAATTCGCAGTTGACTGAAATCTTGCCTTCGTCGGCGAGAATGCTTTGAACCTCATCGTGTCCAAAAGCACGCAGCATGTTGCGCACCTTTTCCCGCGAGCACGTGCAGCGAAAGCTGACCGGTTCATGATCGAACACCCGCACGCTCTCTTCGTGAAACAAACGATAGAGCAACTCTTCGGAGGGCAGGCGCAACAGCTCGGACTCGCTCACCGTTTGGCTCAGGTGCACCGTGCGTTCCCAGGCGTCATCGTCGTCGGTGGATTCGCCGGGGACCCGCTGCAACATCAGTCCGGCGGCGTTCTTATCGTTCGAGGCGATCCACAAGCGGGTGGAAATCTGTTCCGATTGCGCGAGATACGATTCCAATACCGTTGCGATGCTGTCGCCCTCCAGGTTTACCACGCTCTGATAACGACTCTTTTCGTCTTGGGGGTCGATGGTAATCACAAGATTGCCGTCGCCGAGCACGTCACGCAGCGATCCCTCGCTTATCGGCTCGTGCCAATGGGCCAGTCCTCGCAGCGTGCGTTCGCTGGTGCATTCGACCACCAACAGCGGAACCGGGCCGTTGCCCTGAATTTGCAAAATGAGCGACCCATTGAACTTCAGCGTTGCGGCCAAGAGCGCGCCGGCAACCATGGTTTCGCCCAACAGTCGCCGCACCACAGGGGGATAGTTGCGATTTTCGGTGACCGCTTCCCATGTCGCACCCAGGCGCACGAATTCGCCGCGCACGGGAAACTCCGTGAACACAAAGCGCTGCAATGTATCTCGTTCCACCATTACTCCACCGTAAACTCCGTTGCGCCGCCGCCCCCCTGATGCGAGTGCGTATTATGGTTGTCGACATTCGGCGACGGTTTCCATAGCAATCACCGCCATTGTACCGTTGTCGCCGCGATGCGCGATGATCGACCACCTCGCGATAAGGGAATTTGCCCTTTTCGACGGTTTCCAATGATTCATCATAACGCAAACAATCTGGACAGATGCCATCACCGCTTGCGGCGCAACTGTATTGAAAAATGCTCAACACTTATCTAACTTGGGAGACTGGATAAAGAGACGCCCAAGGCTGCCGTGAAGCTCCAAAAAAAGCTCGCCCTCATTCTCGTAATCACAGCCTTGGTTCCGTTGTTCACGGTGATCTCCGTGGCCCTGTACCACAGCCTGGAAACCACCGAGAAACTTAGCCTGGAGATCGCCCGCCGGACAGTGGACACCGGCGCAGAGAAATTGTCCGGTTATTTCGCCCAACGGCTTGCCGAAATCGGCGCTTACGCCGGGGGACCCACATTGCGCACCATGGACTTCAAGCGCATCGCCCCCTTTCTCAATCGCGAATTGGCACGGCATCGGGGCGAGTACGAAAAGTTCGTCCTTGGCAGACCGGACGGAACGTTTTACAACACCGCCGGAGGCAATCCATACCTGGGCGGTGTACGCACGTTCGCCGACGACGACCCTCTGGCAAAGCCAAAGTCGATTGCCGAGCGGGACTACTGGCAGGTCACCGTCGGCGAGAACTCGCGCAATGAATCTCGCCGCTACGTATCCAACCCGATGATCTCAATGACTACCGGCGTGCAGCAAATCGTCGTCGCCGCCAGCATCCTCGACGACCAACAGCACGTCGTCGGCATGATCGGCGGCGCTTTGCAGTGGGATCGCATCGCCCAACTGATCGACGAGGTGCATCGCGAAATCGTAAGCGAGTACCACAATGAAGCACGCTTTCTGTTGGTCACCTCCAACGGCGACTATTTGTATCACTGGGATCCAGCGAAGACCGTAAAACTCCTGCTCGATGGCGCGGGCCAGCCGGTGCAAAACGAATCGGGCGAAAATATCTCGGTCAGCAGCAAGATCACCGAAGACCCATTGCCCGCCATCGCCCGCAACGGCGCAGCGATGCTCCAAGGCCAATCCGGCATTGAGCAATTCTTCGACCCCGCAATCAACGCCGATGCCTTCTTGGTGTATGCGCCGGTCGAGAGCGCGGGCTACAGTGTTGGTCTGATATTGCCGCGGCAGGTTGTCGTCGGGCCGGTGGATCGACTGCGAACCGTCTTCATCTCCTTCTCCTTGGTGGTCGGCGCGCTGGTAATTCTGGGCGCCCCGCTCATTTCCCGACAGCTGACCTCGCCCGTGGCGGCGCTCAGCCGTCTCACGCAGCGCATTGCGCAGGGTCAACTGGGAACTCGCGCACGCGTTGATCGCAACGATGAATTGGGCGCGTTAGCCCGGGCGTTCAACCAGATGGCCAAGAGTTTGGAGGAAAGAGAATCCGATCTGCGTTCGGCCCACGACAAGCTTGAGCAGGCAGTCCAAAAACGAACGTCGCAGTTGCGGGAGGAAATTGCCAGCAAGGAGTCGATCGAGCAACAGCTCAAGCTTGAATGCGCGCGCGCCCAGAACTATCTCGATGTCGCGGGCGTCATGCTGCTTATATTGCGGTCCGACCAAACGGTCGAGCTGATCAACAAGAAAGGGTGCGAGCTGACCGGCTACGCCGAGGACGAGCTTGTTGGCAAGAATTGGTTCGACTTTTGCGTGCCGGGCGACAAACGGGAAACTGCGCGGGCGGCGTTTGTCGATTCGCTCGCGCCCGGGGCGTCCATGGCGCCGTATTTCGAGTGCGACATCGTCTGCAAGGACGGTTCCCGACGCATCATCGCCTGGCGCAACATCGCCGTGCGCGACAGCACCGGCAACGTGGTTTCGGTTGTGTCATCGGGCGATGACATTACCGAGCGGCGCCGTATCAATCAGATCAAGCGAGACTTCGTCTCCATCGTCAGCCACGAACTGAGAACCCCGCTGACATCGATTCGAGGCGCTCTGGGATTGCTAAATAGCCTCCACACCGTTTCGCTGCCGCCGGAAGCATCTCATCTTCTCGATATCGCAAGCCGCAACGTTGAACGCTTGGTGCTGCTCATCAACGACATTCTCGATATTGAAAAAATCGAATCCGGCCGTCTGAAATTCGATCTGAAACCACTCAATATTGCGCCCATTATCCAACAGTCCATTGAATCCAATCGCGCTTACGGCCAGCAATTCGGGGTCCGTTACGTGCTGCGCGACCAAAGCAACGGCGCGAGCGCCACGGTGGATGCATTAAGACTCCAGCAAGTGATGTCGAACCTGCTGTCGAACGCAGCCAAGTTCTCGCCGCCCAACAATGAAGTGGAAATCGACGTGGAGCGCGCAAACGGAAGTGTGCGCGTAAGCGTGAAGGATCGCGGACCGGGCATTCCCGAGGAGTTCAAGGAGCAAATTTTTCAGAAATTTTGTCAGGCCGATCCGTCCACCACCCGCAGCAAGGGCGGCACGGGATTGGGATTAACCATCGCCAAGGCGCTCATCGAGCGCATGGGCGGCAACATTGATTTCCTTTCGGTGCGCGACCAAGGCACGACGTTTTTCTTCGAACTGCCCATTGCGGGAGAATCGTGATTCCGGCAGCAAGCGCAGGAGCGTCCAGGACGTGATTCGTTCTCACGGCGTTTTGGCAATCCTCTGGCTGGCATATTTCGCGCTGCACTCCTGCTTCGCCGCAAGCACGATCAAAGCGAAGGTGGCCAAACACTGGCCGCGAATCTTCCGCCGCTATCGACTGCTATACAACGCCAGCGCCGTGATGCTGCTCGTTCCGGTGCTGGTGTACATGAAAACAATCGACACTGTTATGGTTTGGGAGTGGTCGGGTTGGCCGCGCTGGATCGCCGACGGCTTGGCCATCGGCGCCATCGGTCTGTTCTTCTGGTCCACGCGCTATTACGACATGAAGGCCTTCATGGGCCTGACTTCGGGCGAACCGGCGACGATGCCGCGCCTCGCGCTGTCTCCGCTGCATCGTCACGTGCGTCACCCGTGGTATTTTCTCGCCTTGATCATCATTTGGACGCGGGACATGGACAGCGCATTCTTGGTCAGCGCAATTCTGATGACCGGCTACTTTTGGTTGGGGTCCAAGCTTGAGGAAAGGAAACTGGTCGGCGAGTTCGGCCCGGTTTACGACGAATACATCAAGAGAGTTCCGGGGTTGATCCCCTGGCCGGGGCGCTACCTAACCAAGGAACAAGTCGACTCGATGGTTAGCGCTCAGCACGGCGATGCGCACCAATCGCGGTAAGAAACCGCTCCCACAACAATAACGCGTTTCCTGTGGGAGCGGATAATTCCGCGATGGCGAAACGCTTCTGCATCTGCCTGCTCAGTTGATCGACGCGCGAACTTTCGCAATGACATCGGCGGTCGCCGGACGCACGCCGCGCCAAATCTGGAACGCTTCCGCGGCTTGCTCCACCAACATGCCCAGGCCGTCCATGGTGCGTTCAACACCGCGCTGCTTGGCCCACGCCATGAACGGCGTGTCCGTTGCCGCGTACATCATGTCGTAGCTAACCGATTGCGGCGAAAGGCACGCCGCGGGCACAGGAGGCAACTCGCCGTGCAGGCTGGCGGCCGTGCCGTTGATGATCACGTCAAAAGGATGTTGTGTCAGCTCGTCGTATCCCCCACCCCACAGTTCGTAACCCTCGTGGCGGAAATAGTCGGCCAATTCCGTCGCTCGCGCCGCGGTTCGGTTAACAACAGCGACTTGCGCGGGCTTGGCTTCGAGCAAGGGCTGGAGAATCCCACGCACCGCGCCGCCGGCGCCGAGGATGAGCACGCGCCGATCGGAAAGGATCACGCCATGATTGTTCTGCAAGTCCCGCAGCAATCCAATTCCGTCGGTATTGTCGCCCAACGCGAGGCCGTCGGTGGCGAAGGAGATTGTATTGACGGCGCGTGCAATTCGCGCACGCGGACTGAGTTGGTCGACGGCGCGCCATGCCTCTTCCTTGAAGGGCACTGTGACATTGGCCCCCTTGCCGCCTTTGTCCCTGAAGGCCGCCAACGCCTCGGCGAAGCCGCCCGGTTCGACCAGCATCGTGCTGTAGTTCATCGACTGCCCGGTTGCTTCGGCGAACAGGCGGTGAATCAGCGGCGACTTGCTGTGGGCGATCGGGTTGCCGATTACGACGTAGCGGTCGACTTCGGGCGCGCTCATGATTCTATGACTGCGAGCTGATCGGACCCCGCCGACCTAACCCCCATCCTTGAGCCATCGCGCCGCCTGCTTGGCGTAGTAGGTCAGGATGCCATCGGCACCGGCACGCTTGATGGACAGCAGCGACTCCAGCACCACGGCCTTTTCGTTTAGCCAACCGTTCTTGGCCGCGGCGGCCAACATGGCGTACTCACCGCTGACGTGGTAAACGAAGGTCGGCGCCTGAAAGTGGTCTTTGATCCGCCGCACGATATCCAGGTAAGGAATGCCGGGCTTGATCATGACCATGTCGGCGCCTTCCTCCAAGTCGAGCGCAACTTCCCACAGCGCTTCGTCGCTATTGGCGGGATCCATTTGATAGGTGTACTTGTTGCCCGCGCCCAAGTTAGCCGCGGAACCGACAGCATCGCGGAACGGCCCGTAAAACGACGAGGCGTACTTGGCGGAGTACGCCAGGATGCGAGTGTGAATGTGACCGTTCTGTTCCAGCGCCTGGCGGATCTCACCGATTCGGCCGTCCATCATATCCGACGGCGCGACAATATCGGCGCCCGCTTCGGCGTGGGAAACGGCCTGCTTGACCAGCACCGCAACCGTTTCGTCGTTTAGCACATACCCGCTCGCGTCGATCAATCCGTCCTGGCCATGAGTGGTGAAAGGATCCAGCGCCACGTCGGTGATCACGCCCATTTCGGGCAGCGCTTTTTTGAGCGCCCTAACCGCGCGCTGCGCCAAGCCGTCCGGATTGAAGGCCTCGCGGGCATCCTCGGTTTTCTTGGCCCCGGGCGTCACCGGAAACAGCGCGATGGCCGGCACGCCCAGTTCCATCAAGGTTTCCGCCTCGCGAATCAACTCATCAATGCTGACCCGCTCGATCCCCGGCATCGACGGCACCGCTTCGCGCTTGTTTTGGCCCTCGAGTACGAACATGGGATTAATGAGATCGGCCGCGGTCAGTACCGTCTCGCGCATCATGCGGCGGGAGAACTCGTCGCGACGCATACGGCGCGGACGGGCAGCTGGGAAACGCCGCCCGAATAATGGCTCTTTCATTGACTCACTCCTGCGAAATCCGAAACCGAGCGCGGTGAGAGCGGTTTTAACCGCGATTGCGCGCCCAATCGCATCGACGCCAATCGCGGACAAATCCGCTTATATGGACCCGTCCTGTTTTGCAAGATAGCCCTCTTGTTTTTGACGATGGGGTTGCGACTGCGCGCTTATATCCGGCCTGTTGACGGCGGGTTTTGTCGTCCG
>JAKACW010000011.1 GCA_021821045.1 Pseudomonadota bacterium | reverse complement strand
TCTATCGGATACTCGACAGACCGACCGTCAGCCGATGTGTGCGTTGATATAATCGACAGCCTGTTGAACGGTGGTGATCTTTTCCGCTTCTTCATCCGGAATCTCACACTCGAATTCTTCTTCGAGGGCCATGACCAGTTCCACGGTGTCCAACGAGTCCGCACCCAAATCGTCTACGAACGAAGATTCGTTGTTGACTTCTTCTTCCTTAACACCCAGTTGTTCAACAACGATCTTTTTGACTCGTTCCGCAACGGTACTCATAGCAAATAAATCCTCCCATCGATTGTCTCGTGCGGCTGTACCGCGAGCGGTATTTTAGTTAAATCCGCTCACGGATGCCAGCAACGCGCAGTTTTTCGTTTGCACCAAAAAAGACTTCTTTAAATTCAGTCAGTTAATACGCCGGATTTTAACCCATGTACATGCCGCCGTTGACGTGCAGGGTTTGCCCCGTCACATACGCGGCGGCGGGCGACGCCAGGTAGCACACCGCAGCGGCGATGTCTTGCGGGGAGCCCAATCGCCCAATCGGGATTTGGGTGAGCAGCGCGTCGCGTTGCGCCTGCGGCAGGGCGCGCGTCATGTCTGTGTCGATAAACCCGGGCGCGACGGCATTGACCGTGACGCCGCGCGCACCCACTTCACGAGCCAGGGCCTTGGTGAAACCAATGATCCCGGCTTTGGCCGCGGCGTAGTTGGTTTGCCCTGCGTTGCCGGCCGCGCCAACCACCGACGAAATACTGATAATCCGGCCGCGTCGCGCCTTCAGCATGGTGCGCACGCAGGCCTTGCTCAGTCGATATACGGAGGTGAGGTTGGTCTCCATGATTTCCAACCACTCCTCATCCTTCATCCGCATCAACAGGTTGTCCCGCGTAATCCCGGCGTTGTTGACCAAAATGGATGGCGCGCCGAACTGTCCGCCGATCGTCTCCAGTACACTCTCGATCGAGGCGGCATCCGCGACATTGAGGGCCATGCCCTGTCCTTTGACGCCGGCCTCTTTCAAGTAGGCTGAAATTCTGGCTGCGCCGTCCTCTGTGGTGGCCGTTCCGACAACCGTCGCGCCACGCGTACCCAGTGCCAACGCGATTGCTTGTCCAATGCCCCGACTGGCTCCGGTGACCAGAGCAATATCTTCTTTCAAGTCCATTTTGGCTCCGTTTCTGTGGTTTGCTAGGGTTAAGCCAGCGCGGTTTGAAGGGTCTCCGCGTCCGTCACCGCAACCACCGGCAGTTCACCGTCGATTCGTTTGATCAGCCCTGCAAGCACTTTACCCGGGCCGCATTCGACAACTTTGGTTACGCCTCGCGCGGGCAGCGCACGTATCGTTTCCACCCAGCGCACAGGCGAATACAGCTGGCGTACCAGCGCCTCGGCAATTGCACTGCCCGAGTCGTGGTGTCGAACATCGACGTTATGCAACACCGTGATTCGCGGCGCACTGATTTTGGCGGCAGACAACACCTGCGCCAAGCGATCCGCCGCCGGGCGCATCAGCGCGCAATGAGACGGCACGCTCACCGGCAATAACATAGCGCGCTTAGCGCCGCGGGCTTTGGCCGCCGCCGCCGCGCGTTCGACCGCCGATTTGTTCCCAGCGATCACCACCTGCCCCGGCGCGTTGAAATTCACGGCCTCGACGACTTCACCTTGCGCGGCTTCTTGGCAGGCGGCGATCACATCGTCATCGGCCAACCCAAGCACCGCCGCCATCGCACCGGTGCCCGCGGGGACCGCCTCCTGCATGAACTGCCCGCGCTGAGCAACGATCTTTATCGCGTCCTTGAACTCCAGCGCACCGGCGCACACCAAAGCGGAATATTCGCCCAAACTGTGTCCGGCGACGACACTGGGCGCGGGGCCTGCTTTTGCCTGCCAGGCCCGCCATAAGGCGATATCCGCCGCCAGCATCGCCGGTTGAGTAATCTCCGTCTGATTCAGCTTTTGTTCCGGTCCCTGGGCAACGATCTGCCACAGGTCCTGCCCCAGCGCGTCGGACGCTTCGGCAAAGGTGCTATCCACCAGCGCCGGCATGGCGGCGTGCAGGCCGTTCAACATGCCGACCGATTGGGATCCTTGCCCCGGAAAAACGATTGCCAACGTCATTGTTGTCTTGCTTCCTAATATTTAACGAGGGCCGAGCCCCATGTGAAGCCGCCGCCGAACGCTTCCAACAACAGCATATCGCCGCGCTTGATACGTCCATCGCGCACTGCGACATCAAGGGCCAGCGGCACGGACGCGGCCGATGTATTGCCGTGTTCTTCCACCGTGAGCACGACCCGATCAATGGGCATGTTCAGCTTTTTCGCCGTCGCCGCAATGATGCGCGTGTTCGCTTGATGGGGAACCAGCCAATCGATCGACGACGCTTCGAGACCGTTCGCCTCCAATGTCTCATCGACGATGCGTCCCAGCGTATTGACCGCGACTTTGAAGACTTCCTTGCCTTCCATTTCGATGAAACCTTGGCTGTCGCCGCGCCGCGGCACGTGCAGCAGCTCTTCATATTGTCCGTCGGCGTGCAAGTGCGTCGAGATGATGCCCGGGGTGTCACTCGCCTGCAGCACAACCGCGCCGGCGCCGTCACCGAACAACACGCAAGTGCGGCGATCGGTCCAATCGACGATGCGCGACAACGTCTCCGCGCCAATCACCAACGCGCAGCGGGCGCTGTCGGTTCGGATGAACTTCTCCGCCACGGCAAGTGCATAGATGAAGCCGGTGCACACCGCCTGCACGTCGAATGCCGGAATACCGTGGATGCCCAACCGCTGTTGAATACGGCAAGCGGTGCTGGGAAACACCTTGTCGGGCGTTGTCGTGGCGAGCACGATCAGATCGATTTGCTGCGCCGATATGCCCGCCGCTTCGATCGCCTGCTGCGCCGCGCGCAAGGCCAAATCGCTGGTCAACTCGCCCTCGGCGGCGATGTGGCGTTTGCGCACGCCGGTGCGGTCGTAGATCCACTCGTCGGTGGTATCGACCATCTTTTCCAAGTCCTTGTTGCTGATGATCTTGGTTGGAAGATATCCACCGGTGCCGATGATTTTTGCGTAGGTCACGCCGACTGTCTCTCTTTTAATAGCGTTTCCAGCTGCTGCTTGATGCGCTGGGGCACCGCATGCTGGACTTCCTTGGCGGCCTCGCGCAACGCCCACGCGAACGCGTGGCTGTCGGCGCCGCCATGGCTTTTTATCACAATGCCCTGCAAGCCGACGAGGCTCGCGCCATTGTAGCGGCGCGGATCGATGCGCCCCTTGAGCCCCTTCAGCGCCGGTCGCGCCAGCAGTCCGGCCAGGCGGGTCCAAAGACTGCGATTGAACTCTTCGCGCATAAACTGGGTGATCATCTTGGCGACGCCTTCGCTGGTCTTGAGCGCCACATTGCCGACAAACCCATCCGCGACCACAACGTCGACGGTGCCTTTGTAAATGTCGTCGCCTTCGACGTAACCGACGTAATTCAGCGGACTCGCGGCCAGCAACGCGGCGGCTTGCTTGACCTGCTCGTTCCCCTTTATTTCTTCTTCGCCGATATTGAGCAATCCCACCGTGGGCTCCCGCTTGCCGTCGATGGCCTCCGTCAACACGGACCCCATCAACGCGAACTGGACCAGCTGCTCGGCCTCGGTGTCCACATTGGCGCCCAAGTCCAACATGCGGGTGTGGCCCTTCATCGTGGGGAGTGTGGAGATGATCGCCGGGCGGTCGATTCCGGACAGGGTTTTCAGCACATAGCGCGCCGTCGCCATCAGGGCGCCCGTATTGCCCGCGCTGACGCAGGCTTGCGCCGTACCGTCCTTGACCAGGTTGATGGCCACCCGCATCGACGAATCTTTTTTGGTGCGCATTGCCACCGAAGGCGATTCGTCCATCGCGACCACTTGACTGGCGTGGTGCAAACGCAGGTTCGGCACGCCCCGCGCCGATTGCTGGAGAAAAGGCTGGATGATTTCTTCCTGCCCCACGAGGACGAATTGAATATCCGAACGCTCCTTCGCCACCGTTAAAGCGGCGGGAAGGGTAACAGGTGGGCCGTGGTCGCCGCCCATAACGTCGAGCGCAAGCGTAATCGACAAGGACCCACCCCTAGCGTGATGATGAAGAAACGATGTGGCTCAAAGAAAATGCAAACGCGGCGTCAATCGCCTTTTTTCTGCAGCACCTTGCGACCGCGATAATAGCCGTCGGGGGTAATGTGATGCCGGCGATGCACTTCACCTGTCGTGTTGTCGACGGACAAGGTCGGCTTGGTGAGCGCGTCGTGGGCTCGGCGCATGCCGCGCTTGGACGGAGTTTTTCGGTTCTGTTGAATGGCCATGTACTACGCTCCTCGTTAACAATGTAATCAAACCGGCCTAGTCACGGCCCGGCTCGCTCTTCAATCGCTTCAATACCGCGAACGGATTCTCCCGTTGCGGCTCGACATCGGCATGCAACCGCTCCTCGATGCGCTCCAGACATTGACCTTCGGGATGGCGCGCCACCACCGGCAGGTTCAAGATCAGCTCGTCCTCGATCAACTCGTAGAGCGACGCATCGTCCGCTTCGGCGATGAACGGCTCGTATGCCGATGTCAGCCCCTCGCTCTCGCGCACGCTGTGCGCCAGCGCTAACCGAACCTCCACGCGTATCGGGTGAGTGTACGGCGCCATGCAACGCTGACACTGCAATGTCAGTTCGCCCTCCACGTGCCCAGTGATCACCGGGTTGTGCTCTTCGTCGTAACCAAACCGCAAAACCGCGGCGACGCTGCCGTTCGACTCGCATAAAACCCCGGCAAGGCGCGTCAGTGCTGACAGAGGACAGTCGCCCTCCAGAATCAGCCCGCGCTCACACGCCCTGTACGGTTGAATGCGTTCCGGGAGGCGCTTTTGCATAAGCGGCGCATAATAGCCATATCCAGACGAACTGTCAAAGAATTTAAGGGCTTACGAGGATGACTTCGGGCCCGCGGCGGCCAACCGACGCCGCCGCGGCCAGCTGCGCGTGAGGTCGGCATGGATTGTCGGCGACCCACGTTCTACACTTTGCGGGAGTTCTCCCATGAGGCCGTGGCGTTTAGCGCGGGGAAACGCTAAATTATCAATGTTATCAAGGGGCGACCAACTTGACTTCGCACGGGGATTCCCGTACATACCCCTTGACCCACATGATCGACGAGATTTGAAACCTTCGTTGTCGCGTGGATACGACAGTGATGGATGCTCTGATGTACTCCATCGGCGGCCCCCAATGCGCCTGATCAGAGCGTCCGCCGGAGTCACCAACAAGGAAGGTTGAGCAGCCGCGAGGTTGCCAAAACACACGTTTGATCAAAAAAATCCTTATTGCCAACCGAGGCGAAATCGCCGTCCGAATCGTCCGCGCCTGCGCTGAAATGGGTATTCGGTCGGTGGCCATTTATACCGATGCGGACCGACATTCCCTTCACGTCAAGAAAGCCGACGAGTCATATAACATAGGTCCCGCCTCAGTCGCGGGTTACCTGAACGCCCATCGCATCGCTAACCTGGCCGTTGCCACCGGTTGCGATGCGCTCCACCCCGGCTACGGGTTTCTGTCGGAAAACCCCCAGCTCGCCGACATTTGCCAGCGGCGCAACATCAAGTTCATCGGACCCAGCGCCACGGTGATCCGCCGCATGGGCGACAAAGTGGCGGCCCGCGAGTCCATGATCGCCGCCGGCATCCCGGTTACGCCGGGCAGCGAGGGCAATCTGCAATCGGTCGACGAGGCCGTCGCGTTCGCCAAGACCATCGGTTACCCTGTCATGCTCAAGGCAACCTCGGGCGGGGGCGGCCGCGGCATACGCCGCTGCAACAGCGAATCGGATCTGAAGAAAAACTTCGACCGGGTGGTGTCCGAAGCGACCAAGGCCTTCGGCAGCGCCGAGGTATTCCTGGAGAAATGCATCGTCAATCCGCGCCACATCGAGGTGCAGATACTGGGCGACAGCTTCGGCAACGTGATTCATTTGTTCGAGCGGGACTGCTCCATTCAGCGCCGCCACCAGAAATTGATTGAAATCGCGCCATCGCCCCAATTGGACGACGCCAAGCGGATCGTCCTGGGGGAAACAGCCGTACGCGCGGCGAAAGCAGTCGGGTATGAGAACGCCGGCACAGTCGAATTCTTGGTCGATCAAAACGGCGACTACTATTTCATGGAGATGAACACCCGGCTGCAAGTCGAACACTGCGTCTCGGAAACCATCACCGGCATCGACATCGTGCAGGAACAGATTCGCATCGCCTCGGGTTTGAAACTGGGCTACACCCAGGACCAAGTTCAGAAGCGCGGCTTCGCCATGGAGTTTCGCATCAACGCCGAAGACCCCAAGAACGATTTTCTACCAAGCTTCGGCCGTATTACGCGCTATTTCGCGCCGGGCGGTCCCGGTGTGCGCATGGATGGCATGATCTACACCGGTTACGAAGTCCCGCCCTACTACGACTCGTTGTTGGCGAAACTCACGGTGTGGGCGCTGACGTGGGACCAGTTAGTGGATCGGGCGCAACGGGCGCTCAACGACATGGGCGTTTATGGCGTCAAAACCACCATCCCTTACCATCTGGAAATTCTCAAATCGCCGGAGTTTCAATCCGGCAAGTTCGACACCAGCTTCGTGGAGTCGCACCCGGAACTGGTGGAATATTCGGTGCGCCGGCCGGCGCGAGACATTGCAGCGGCGATCGCCGCCGCCGTTTCCGCCCATATGCGGCTGTAACGTCAGAGCCACCTCAAGTCAACGTCACAGGGTAAGAGACAATGTCCAAGATCGGAATAACGGAAACCATCCTGCGAGATGCGCACCAATCGCTCGTCGCGACCCGCATGCGCACGTCGGACATGCTGCCCATCTGCGAAAAGCTGGACAACGTAGGCTACTGGTCCTTGGAAGTCTGGGGTGGCGCCACGTTCGATGCGTGCTTGCGATTCTTGAAGGAAGATCCGTGGGAACGCCTGCGCCAGCTCAAAGCGGCGCTGCCCAAGACCCGCCTGCAGATGCTGTTGCGCGGCCAAAATCTTCTCGGCTATCGCCACTACTCCGACGACGTGGTGCGCGCGTTCGTCGATCGCGCTGCCGACAACGGCATCGATGTGTTCCGCATTTTCGACGCGCTCAACGACATGCGCAATCTGCGCGTCTCCGTCGAGTCGGTCAAAAAAGCCGGCAAGCATGCCCAGGGCGCGATTTCCTACACCACCAGCCCGGTGCACAACAAAGCCCAATTTGTGAAACTGGCCAAGGAACTCCAGACGATGGGTTGCGACAGCATCGCCATCAAGGACATGGCGGGCCTGTTGACGCCCAAAGCCACCGCCGAACTTGTCAAGGCACTCAAAGACGTCATCACTGTGCCGCTGCAACTGCACTCCCACGCCACCGCCGGGCTCGCGGGCATTTGCCAGTGGGTCGCGGTCGAACACGGCTGCGATCGCATCGATACGGCCATCTCCTCGTTTTCCGGCGGCACCAGTCATCCGTGCACGGAAAGCATGGTGGCCGCGTTTCGCAACACGCCCTACGACACTGGTCTCGACTTGGCCGGGCTGCAAGAAATCGGTTTTTATTTCTACGACGTGCGCAAGAAGTACAAGAGTTTCGAAAGCGACTACACGGGCGTCGACACCCGCGTGCAGGTCAATCAGATCCCGGGCGGCATGATCTCCAATTTGGCCAACCAACTGCGCGAACAGGGCGCGCTGGATCGCATGAACGACGTGCTGCTGGAAATTCCGCGCGTCCGCGAAGACTTGGGCTATCCGCCGCTGGTCACTCCGACGTCGCAGATTGTCGGCACGCAGGCCGTGCTGAACGTGCTCACCGGCGCGCGGTACAAAAACATCACCAACGAGGTGAAGTTCTATTTGCAGGGTCGCTATGGCAAAGCACCGGGCACCGTCAACGCCATGGTGCGTCAGCAGGCGATCGGCAACGAGGACGTCATCGATTGCCGGCCGGCTGATCTCTTAACGGCGGAAATGGAAAGCCTGCGCCAAGACATCGGCTCATTGGCCAAGTCCGAGGAAGATGTGCTGTCATACGCCATGTTTCCCGAAATCGGAAGGCAATTCCTTGAGCAGCGCGAATCCGGCCAACTCGTTCCCGAACCCTTGGAGCCCATCAGCGAGGGCGCGGAGTTTTGCGGCCCGGCGCCGGTGGAATTCAACGTCACACTCCACGGCGAAACCTATCACATCAAAGTCACGGGAACAGGCCATCGCACGATCAATCAGCGGCCGTTTTACCTCTCCGTCGACGGCGTGCCGGAAGAAATCATGGTCGAAGTACTCGACGAACTACCCTTCGGCGCCGAAGAGGCGGCCACCGCGCCTGCGGCACCCAAACCGCCGAAAGGCAGCAAACGACCCAAAGCCAAGCAACCGGGACACGTTACCACCTCGATGCCCGGCACCATCGTCGATGTATTGGTGAAGGTCGGCGACGTCGTCAAGGCCGGCGACCCGGTGCTGATCACCGAGGCCATGAAAATGGAGACGGAGATTCAAGCGCCCATCGCCGGCAAGGTTACCGCCGTGAACGTCAAGAAGGGCGATAGCGTCAACCCGGACGAAACTCTGATCGAAATCGAGTAATTTTCCCCCAACCCCGCGTGAGTGCCATGCAAGGTTGGGCTTTTTGTTATATATAAGAAAAAATTATTATTTGTCTTTTTGATATTCTTTTTTAGAATATAGGCACACTTGCATCGGGAAGATGGCTGAAAAATGCTTACACAGGCACTGGAAAACCCCGCCACGGAGTCAAAGGCCTCTGAGTCAAAATGGGCACCCACGGCGCTTGAAGCGTTGAATGCCCAATATCGTCCGCTGTCTCCGCAGCAGCGGATCGAACGGCTGTATTCCGATTTTCCCCGCGACCGGGTCATGCTGACCTCCGCCTTCGCCGCCACCTCGGCTTTCTTGCTTCACCTCGTCAGCCGCGCGGCGCCGTTTCAGAAAGTCTATTTCATCGACACCGGTTACCACTTCCCGGAAACCCTGGCGTACAAAGTGTATCTGACCGAGCATTATCATTTGACCGTCGAAGACATTCGGGCCGAGTCGTGGAAGCATGACTTCACCCGTAGCGACCAAACCTGGCTGAAGGATCCCGACTATTGCTGCTTCATCAACAAAGTCGAACCCCTCGACCAACTCAAACCGTCCTTCGATGTGTGGATGTCCGGTCTGATGAGCTGGCAGACGGAACATCGCTCCACGTTGGACATCTTTGAGGACCGCTCCGGCATTCTCAAGTTCTATCCCTTGATCGATGTCACCAAGCAGCAACGCGACGACTATATTCGCGCCAACAATTTGCCTTTTCATCCGCTGGTGGCACAGGGTTATCAGTCCATCGGCTGCGTTCAGTGCACCAAGCCGGGGGATGACCGCAAGGGTCGCTGGAACAATTGCCCCAAAACAGAATGTGGCCTTCATTTGTAAGAACGCCGCAAGACCACTTTACCCTCCCTCACCCTCCCTGCGTCAGGATGACGTTGGCCATCGGACGGCCTTTTTTTTCTGACGGTAATCCTCTGCACGTGCTTTCTCGGCGCAACGCCCGGCGCTACAATTCCTTCTGATTAACCGCCGGCGCTGCCGAATCGCCGAATATTTTGGATCAATACCGATGCGTCGAATGGTTCTCGCCTCCACGTCAGTATTTAGACAGCAATTGCTGCAGCGTTTAGGCGTTCCTTTCGACGTTGCCGCACCCAATGTGGACGAAACGCCCCGCCCGGGCGAGTCGGAATTTCGCTTGGTCAAGCGATTAGCCGAAGCCAAAGCGCGCGCGGTTGCTCCACAGTTCCCCGACGCGCTGATCATCGGCTGCGATCAGGTCGCGATTTTGGACGAGAAAATCATCGGCAAACCCGGCAACCGCGACAACACGATCGCTCAGCTGCGCGCCGCCTCAGGACGGGTGCTGGATTTTCTCACCGGCGTCTGCGTTGTAGACAGCGCGTCCGGCCACGCCCTGTGCGACGTCGAACCGTTTGCGGTTCATTTTCGCGATCTGGGGGATCAGGAAATTCAGGCCTACGTCGATCGCGAGCAACCCTATGGTTGCTGCGGCGGATTCAAATCGGAAGGTCTTGGCGTTACGCTGTTCGAACGGCTCAGCGGCGACGACCCGACCGCCTTGATCGGTTTGCCTCTGATAAAGTTGTACAAAATGCTCAAACACAGCGGTCTGGATGTACTGACGCGACGCTGAGCCTTTTCCGCACCAGGCCGCACGGGACGCGGCCAACCCGAGGTGAAACGCCCGTGGTCATCCCCACCTCAAAACTTCGTTTCATCCACGGATTGCCGGCGTTGCCGCTGCGCAAAGCCGTGGGAATTCTCGCCATCGCCTTGGGGTTGGGCATCCTCCTGGTCAGCGCGGCGCTGTATCAGGCCGTCGAAACCGACAGTCGGCACAAAACCGATCGGGCCGTCGACGCCGTGACCAAGATGCTCGAATCACGGCTAAGCAATCAAATCAACTTGCACATTCTGTCGTTGGAACGCCTCACCCGCCGCTGGGAGTCACGGCTGTACGAGAGCGAGCGCGCCTTGCGGATCGACGTCCATGAGCACATCCATGACTTGGATGCCTTGCTCGCCGTGGGGCGCCTCGATAACGATTTTTCCGCCCGCTGGCACGAAACGTCGACCACTAAGGCAAACACACTGGCGCTCAGTCCGCCCGCGCCCCATGCCGTCCGTTCCATTCTGGCTGGGCAAGACTACCCGGAAACAATCAGCGTGGTTGAGCACGGTCATTCCGCCGCCGGTCCGCTGTTGTACTTTTACACACCCGTATTCGAAGCCGGTCGCCGCGAGAGCCTGATGTACTCGGTCATCTCGCTGCAACGGCTGTTTGCGTCGGTTATCACGCCGGAAATCGAGCCGTTATTTTCCTTTGTCGTGCGCACCGACGGCGTACAAGTGTACCCCGATGGCAGCGTCGACTCGCCGGTCGACGAATGGTTTCGCCACACCGAAACGCTGACAATCAAAGACCGTCTGTGGGAGTTCGAGGTTCAACCGCGACCGCTATTCCTGGAACAGAATGACAGCGCTTTGCCGGAAACCATTCTCATCAGCGGCATGCTGCTGGCAGTGGCGGCGGTCATCGTTTTTTACTTTTGGCGCAGAGAGTTCGACCAGCGCACAAAACTGAATCATGTGTTCGACTCCACGCCAAACGGATTGATCCTCGTGGACGGCGTGGGGCGCATGCATTTGACGAACGCGGCGATCGAAAAGATGTTCGGTTATCGACGCGACGAATTGGCCGGCCAACCGGTGGAAATGCTCGTCGATCCACCCGCCGCGGCACAGCACCGGGAGAACCGCGATGCATTCCACCGAGCTCCACAAGCACGCCTGATGGGCACGGGACGGGATCTGTTCGGGCGGCATAAGAATGGCAATCCGGTGCCCGTGGAAGTCGGACTCAACCCCTTGGATACCGTGGATGGAAAATTCACCCTCGCGGCGGTGATCGACATCACCGAGCGCAAGGCCAAGGAGAGACTGCTGGAGGAAAAGCGCGCCGCGCTGCGCCGCTCCAACGAGGCGCTGGAGAACTTCGCCTCCATGGCCGCCCACGACATCCGCGAGCCGCTGCGGGCCATCCGAGGATACTCGGAAATGCTGCTCGACGAGCTGGGCGACACCCTGCCCGAGAGCGGGCGTAAACGTTTGGACTTCATTCGCAGCGAAGCGACTCGGTTGCAGCACTTGACCCGGGATCTATTGGCCTACGCCCGCGTCGATGCGCGCCACAACGCGCTCGAACCGGTCGCACTGGAAGGCGCGGTACAGCGCGCCCTCGAGAATCTCGATCTTCGAATTCGGGAAAGCGGCGTGAGCATAACCCGCGATGAGATGCCGACCGTCCTGGGCAATCTCAGCCAGTTGACCGAGGTCTTGCAGAATCTATTCGAGAACGCCATCAACTACCGCGGCCTCGATCCACCGCGCATTCATCTTGCCGCGCGACGTGACGGCGCAATGTGGCGCATCGAGGCCGGCGACAATGGTCAAGGCGTTCCGGCCGACGCGCGCGAACACATTTTCGAGATGTTTTATCGACTCCATCCCCGCGCTCACTCATCGGGAACGGGTCTCGGCCTGGCGATCTGTAAACGGATTGTCGAACGTCACGGCGGACGTATTTGGGTCGAGGACGCAGCGGGCGGCGGATCGCTGTTTTGTTTCACAGTGAAAGCCGTTGATTCGACGAACCACTCAGCGGCAACCTAATCTGTCGACTTTGTCGTACGTGATACCAGGATGCGGATAAAGGACAAATTTATTCGAGTTGTCTTTTCGACGATGCATGCATTATAGATGTGGAACGTCGATCGCAGCATTCTTTAAACTAATGTATCGGCTGGCCAATCGCGCCGGCCTCCAGACTCCGCAAACCGAGTAACGCAGCCATGGCCACGTTCAAATCACTCTTTGTCCTTGTTGTCGACGATAACCCCTACGACGCCGACCGCGTGTGCGGCTGGTTGTCCAAGCAGGGACTCTCCTCCGCTCAGGTGGACTCCACGGAAAAGGCGCAGACGCTGCTGCGCGAGCGCAAACCCGTGTGTGTCCTGCTGGATCTACACATTCCCGGCTCCGATACGCTCGCGTTCTTGGAAACCCTGTACAACCATAAGATTCCCACCGTGATATTCACCGGCAACGGCGATGAGCGCAAGGCGGTGGAAACGCTCAAACGCGGCGCGATCGACTATCTGATCAAGGACGATCTAACCGAAGGCATATTGGTGGACTCACTGCGCCACGCACTCAGCCGCTTTCGCGAAAAAGTGCGCCTGGATTTTCTCGCCCATTACGATTCGCTAACCGGTCTGGTCAACCGCGAGACGTTTACCAGTCGATTGACCCACGCCGCGAAGCGTTGTCGACGCCAGGGCGCCAGCTGCACCGTGATGTACCTCGACATCGACCGCTTCAAATCCTACAACGACACCTTCGGACACGCCTTCGGCGATCAGGTTCTGCAGCGCTTCGCCAATCGCCTGCTGCGCTGCGTGCGGGATGAAGATACGGTGGCGCGACTGGGCGGAGACGAATTCGCGGTGCTGCTTGAGAACAGCACGGACGAATTGGTGGAAGAGATTTCCGAGCGCATATTGTCCGGCATCAACCGACCCATCACCATCTGCGAACAAACGGTGGAAATCGGCTCCTCGATCGGCACAGCGACTTTTCCCGAAACCAGCGAAAATCTCGCCGAACTCGTTTCACTGGCGGACGAGGCGCTTTATTTTGCGAAAATGAACGGCCGGGGCAGCTTGGTTCGCGCGACACCGGCGATGCGCCGATCGGCGCAGCATCGCCATGAGTTGATGACTGACCTGCGACGGGATCTGGACACTGATCGATTGTTCTTGCTTTTTCAACCGCTTTACGACGCGAACGGCCAGCCGCTGAACGAGAGCGAAGTACTTTGCCGTTGGGACCATCCGTTGTTCGGCACACTTGCGCCGCAAGACTTCATTTCGCTGCTCGAGGAAGCCGGACTGGACGGCCGCTTCGGCTCCATTGTGTTGCACAAAGCGCTCGAACAGACCCACGACTCGCTGAAAGCCGGGCATTTTCTTTCGATCAATTTATGCCGCTCGCAGACCCTGCAAATCAGCACGGCGAGCGAAATCGAAAACGCCATCAGCCACTACGGCATTCCGGCGGCGTCCATCCGCGTGGAGATCGCGCACACTTTCGTGCATGCCAACCCGGAGTTGACGCGGCGCTTGCTCAACCTGCTCGACCGGCTCGACGTCTCCACGACGCTGGACCAATTCACCCCGTCGCGCGCCTCGCTGGGGGAACTGGCCGACATGCCGTTTCGTGATGTAAAACTGGGGAGGGACATCATCCACCGCCTGCCCCACGACCCGACCAGCCGGCGCTATCTGCGCGCGTTCACCGCGGCATGCGACAGTCTGGATATTCGCCCCGTCGCCGTGGGCGTGGAATCCCAGGAAGAGCTGGATATATTGTCCGGCGAAGGCGTGCGCGCCTATCAGGGGTACTTCTTTGGCGCGCCCGACCGCCTTATGTGATCATGGCCGTGCAGGACGATTACTGCAGCCCGCCGGTCCAACCTTGCGCGGCGCTGACCAGCGACTTGGCCATCGTGGCCCCGAATTTTTCGGCGAACCGTTCCAGCGGATTGGGTTTGCGAGTGTAATTGACGATCCGCTCTTCACCGATCACTTCGCGGGCAACGTAACTGCTCGAGCCCAGGCCGTCCACCAAACCCATGTCGACGCCTTGCTCGCCGGTCCAGATCAAACCACTGAATAGATTTGGGTCTTCCTTGAGCCGATCGCCGCGCCCCTTCTTCACTACATCGATGAATTGTTTATGCGTGCTGGCGAGAACGGTGCGCATATGGGCGACATCGGACTCTTTGAGCGGTGAAAAAGGATCCAGAAAACCCTTGTGCTCGCCGGCGGTCAACAAGCGTCGTTCCACGCCCAGCAGATCCATGGTGCCGGTGAATCCGAACCCGTTCATGAGCACGCCGATCGACCCGACAAGGCTGCCCTTGTCGGCGTAAATCTTGTCGGCCGCGGCGGCGATGTAATAGCCGCCGGACGCGCAGATGTCCGTGATCACCGCATACACCGGAACGTTCGGGTGCTTTTCCTTGAGGCGATAGATTTCGTCGTTGACGTACCCGGCTTGCACCGGACTGCCACCGGGACTGTTGATGCGCAGTATGATGCCCGCGGTCGTCTCATCTTTGAACGCGGCACGCAATCCGGAGACGATGGAATCGGCGCTGGCGGCCTCGTCGCTGGCGATCACGCCGTTGATTTCAATCAGCGCCGTGTGGCGTTTGCCGCCGCCGATGGCGCCATCGTCGCGAGGCATGTACAACACGAGAAACGTTCCCAGGTAAGCGAAGGTAAGGAACTTGAAAAAAATGCCCCAGCGTCGCGCCTTGCGCTGTTCGCTGATGGCGGAGAATGCGACCCGGCCGATAAGGTCGCGTTCCCATCCCTCGGCCGCGCCGTTGCGCTCACTGGATGATTTTGGGTCCGCGCTTGCCGCCGTGTTTTGGGTCCAAGGATCCTGGGGCGTCGTGGTCGATTCTTGCGGCGCCGGTCTTGTTTCTTCACTCATTGCGTGTCAGTCCCTCGATGTTCTGCCAACCAGGAGGGCAGATGCTCCAATGAATCAAAGTGCGCCAGCGGCTCGTGTCGCAGCAACCGCTCCAACGCGTGGGCACCGTAGCTTACCGCGATGGGGCCGGCGTCACACGCATTGGCCATTTTCATATCGTATTCCGTATCGCCAACCATGAGGGTTTGGCAAGGCTCAAACCCGGTTTCCAACATGATTTCCATGAGCATTTGCGGATGGGGTTTTGAGCGCGTTTCGTCGGAGCAGCGCGTGGCGGCAAAAAAAGCCGACAGCCCCGTCTCCTCCAAAACCCGGTCAAGGCCGCGTCGATTCTTGCCCGTCGCCACAGCCAGAATGTAGCCCTGCTCGCACAAGTGCTCGACCATGGCGCGTGCCCCGGCGAACAAAGGCGCCGGAACCGGCGACGCCTCCACGTACTCGTGCCGATACAGGTCCACCAGTTTCTCCCCGTCGCCCACCGAAACATCCGGAAACAGCGCCTCAAGCGCTTCGCGCAAACCCAGGCCGATGATCTCCTTTATCTCGCTTTCCGACGGCGCAGCGATGCCGAAGCGCTGGGCGGCGGCGCGCATGCTCGCGACAATTCGTCCGGTGGAATCCATCAAGGTTCCATCCCAGTCGAAAACGATGAGCCGAGGATCGTGCCTATTCGTCATTACTCGGACCGAGCTTCTCTAAACAGGCACTCAACAGGGGATCCAGCGGCGCTTCGACAGTAATCCGCTTGCCGTCCGAGTCCGCAAACGCAATCTTCGCCGCATGTAAAAATAAGCGCTTCAAACCGAACTCCGTCATGTGGCGGTTGAATTCCTCGTCGCCATACTTGTCGTCACCTGCCAGCGGATGCCCGAGGGCGCAGGCATGAACGCGGATCTGGTGCGTGCGGCCGGTCACCGGCGTGGCCTCCACAAGCGACGCCTGCTGCCAGACCCGCAACGGCTCGAACACGGTTTCGGACTCTTTCCCTTGGTCGTCGACGCGCACCATTCGTTCGCCGGACTGCAACAGATTTTTGCGCAGGGCGTGGCGCGCGGTGCGCCGCCCACCCCGCCAATGCCCCTTGACCAAGGCCCAATACACTTTGGAGACCTCCCCGCCGCGAAACGCCTCATGCAACCGCCGCAGGGCACTGCGCTTCTTCGCCACAACCAAGCAACCGCTGGTATCCCGATCGAGGCGATGAACCAATTCAAGATCCAATTTGGGATAAAGACTCCGCAACACCTCGATGACGCCGAACTTGATGCCGGAACCGCCGTGAACCGCAACGCCTGCGGGTTTATTGATCACCAGCACCGACTTGTCTTCATAAAGAACGGCTTGGGCGAACCGTTTTTGAAGGGCCACGGGCACGCTGCCCGCGACAGGCTGAGGCGTCTGCTCGATGGGAGGAAGCCGAATTTGATCGCCGGCGTTCACGCGAGTGTCCGCTTTGGCGCGTTTTTTGTTGACTCTTATTTCGCCACGCCGAATGAGGCGATAGATGGCACTCTTCGGTACATTCTTCAGAAGGCCGATCAAAAAATTGTCCAGTCGCTGACCGGCCCGCTCCGCATCGACCTCGATAAACTGCACCTGCGCCGGTTGAGTCTCGCTAATTTCCGCCATTTTTCCAACAATTACAGTTGACTAAGCACGTTGATGTGGGCACAGTATCTGCTATATTACGAATAGATCGACTGATTTATTCGCCGACCGGCGGTCGCAACACTGAACTTCGAGCCATTCATGATGGCGCGAAAAGTAGGCAGGAGCGAATCAAAACCAACCTCTGGCGCCGATTTTAAACGGCGAACAATACCCAATTCGATCTGAAGTACGGCATTCTGGGGCGGCGTTTCTTTAACCCCGGATGCGACAGGCAGTTTTGCTCCAGCGAGTACTGCAGCTGGGACGGTACGGTGTGGGTCAAGCGTAACGCGCCCGCTATTGTATATGACACCGTCCTCGACGCAAGGACCGCGATGAGAGCAATGGTGCCTTCGAGTGTTGCGCCACCGGGTTGCCCGATTTGGCAATAACCCGGTGGGCCGAGTCGCTTGGCGGAAGACGTGCTGAATTTTCCACAGCAGGCTGTCCGCCCCAGACATCACTCGGAGGCGTAGTGAGAACGTGGGTCGATTGCCTGAAGACCCATGGTGAAACTGGACACGGCCCAAGGAGATGGGATGTGCAAGGCAAATGCAAGGCCGCAGTGAGGCACTAAGGCGAAACGTCGTTCGGCCTGGAACCAAACAGAATGACCGTAAATTTATTGAACAGCATTTGGCGATGTGAACACGCGATAACGCGGACTTTACACTGAACAAGGGTTTTTAGAATGACGCCACTCGGGCGCCATCAACACTCGCTGAGCACGTTGACTTCTGCCGTGCGACCTACCATGCAGCCGACCGACAGTCGGCTCCGGAAGCGCGCGGAATGTGTAATTGAATCAGCGATTTCTTGCAACATCCACACCCTGAGCGATTCTCAAGGAATACGCGCATGGGTTTGAGATTGCCTGCCCTTTAGTCCGGTGACAGTCCGCTGTTGCGTGCCCACTCGCAGCAACATCGGAGACGAAAAGAATGAAGCGGATGTTAATCAACGCAACTCAGCGAGAAGAGTTGCGTGTGGCGCTGGTTGATGGCCAGCACTTATACGACCTCGATATCGAAACCCCCGGCCGCGAGCAGAAGAAGTCAAATATCTACAAGGGAAACATCACCCGCGTCGAGCCCAGCCTCGAGGCGGCGTTTGTCGACTATGGCGCCGAGCGCCACGGCTTTCTCCCCCTCAAGGAAATTGCCCCGGCTTATTTCAAGACCGTTCCGGAAGGCGGCAACGACCGCATCAACATCCGCGAGGTGGTATCGGAAGGCCAGGAAGTCATTGTGCAAGTCGACAAGGAAGAGCGCGGCAACAAAGGCGCCGCCCTGACGACGTTCATCAGCCTGGCGGGACGGTATTTAGTGCTCATGCCCAACAATCCCCGCGCGGGTGGCGTCTCGCGGCGCATCGAGGGCGACGAACGCAGCGAGTTGCGCGAAATCCTTGCCAACCTGCAGGTTCCGGACGGAATGGGTCTCATTGCTCGCACGGCCGGGGTGGGTCGTAACCAGGAGGAACTGCAGTGGGATCTGGAATACATGCTCCGCTTATGGGAGGCGATTGATAAAGCGTCCAAGGAGAAATCGGCGCCGTTTCTGATTTTCCAGGAAAGCAGCATCATTATCAGAGCCATACGCGATTACTTCCGTCATGACGTGGGCGAAGTGCTGATCGACAACGCCGCCGTATATCAAAAGGCGGTGGAGTTCATGCAACAGGTCATGCCCCAAAACGTCAGCAAGGTCAAACTCTACACCGACCACGTGCCGCTGTTTTCGCGCTTTCAAATCGAGAATCAGATCGAATCTGCTTTCCAGCACGAAGTTCGCCTGCCCTCCGGCGGCGCGATCGTGATCGACCACACCGAGGCGCTGGTTTCGATCGACGTCAACTCCTCCCGGGCGACCCAGGGCGGCGACATCGAGGAAACGGCGCTCAATACGAACCTGGAAGCGGCGGAAGAGATCGCCCGTCAGTTGCGTCTACGCGACATCGGCGGACTGATTGTCATCGATTTTATCGATATGACCCCGGTCAAAAATCAACGCGAAGTGGAGCAGCGCCTGCGCGATGCCCTGCGCATGGATCGGGCCCGCGTGCAGATCGGCCGCATCTCACGCTTCGGACTGCTCGAAATGTCCCGCCAGCGGCTGCGCCCGGCCATCGGCGAGTCCATCCAAAAGGCCTGCCCGCGCTGCAGCGGTCAAGGCCGCGTGCGCACTGTGGAGTCCCTCGGACTTTCCGTGTTGCGCATGATGGAAGAAGAGGCCATGAAGGAAAAGACGGGGCAGTTGGTCGTGCAACTGCCGGTCGATGTCGCTACGTTCATGCTGAACGAGAAACGCGCCGGCTTGGCATCCATCGAGCAGCGGCATCATACCCAAGTCCTGCTGATTCCCAACCCGAACCTGCTGACGCCGCACTACGAAATCAAGCGCTTCAAAGCCAGCGAAATGGACAAGCAAATGGAGCAGCCGAGCTACACCCGCCTGGAAGGCCTGGACACAGACATGCTCGAGGCCAGAGTGCAGGCGGTCCAAGCCGAGGAACCCATGGTCAAGTCCATCGTGCCTTCGACCCCCGCGCCGCCGCCGTCGCCCCGCTTCAGTCCGGCGGTGGCCGCTGTGCCGGAAAGCGGTGAAAAGGGCTTCATCACCCGGCTGTGGACTTCCATTGCCTCCTCGCTTGGCGTCAAACCGACCGCCGAACCGGTGGCACCGGCCGCGAAACCCCAAGTCCAACCCGCGCCGGCCGACGAGCAGCGCGAGGGCGGACGGCCGCGCCATCGCGACCGTGCGCAGCAACGCGGACGTCGCGGCGGTAAAGGCCGCCGACCCGAGCGTGGCGAACGTACCGGTGGCGAGCGCGCCAGCGGTGGCGAGCATACCGGTGGCGAGCGCGCCGCCGGCGCCGAACGCCCGAGCGGCGAGCGTGCTGGTGGCGGGACGGACCAGCGCGCTAGCAACGAGCAAGCTGGTGCCGAACGACCGGCCGGTGAACAACAAAGCCGCGGCCAGCAAGGCGAACGCTCAGGTTCGCATCGCCGGCGCGGACGCCGTCACGACGGCCGCAATCGCAATCGAGGAGAAGGTCGCGGTCCGAGAGAGGAACGAGGATCACAACAGGGCGGCAGCGAGTCGCAGGCGGCCGAACCGGCCCAAAGCGCGCTGGCTTTCGATGACGCGCCGCGCCGCGAACCGCGGCAAGGGAATGGCTCTTTCAGTGAGGCTCCCTCTCATACGGGTGGCAGCGATTACGGCTCCAGTCAACCCGCACCGGAACGGCGCAGTGAACCCGCGGTGGGATCGTCATCAGCCCCATCCGACGTGGCGGAGAAAAGCAGCTAAATTCCAAGCATGACACGGTGACGGCGCGGATCACATCCGCGCCGCTCAACCGTTCGCTCAGCCGCGAAAATGACGCTCGCGAATATGGGCAAGCAACGCTTCGGACGCGACCTCGACCATATCAAGCACCCGCTCGAAACCGGCCGCCCCGCCGTAGTACGGATCAGGCACTTCACGCTCGCCAAAGTCCGGCGCAAACTCCATCAGCAGCCGCACTTTATCGCGGTGAGTGGGTTCGCTCAGCGTCAGTAAATGCTGCAGGTTCTCTTCATCCATGCTCAACACATAGTTGAAGCGGTCAAAATCCTCCAACATCACCTTGCGCGCCCGTTGCGCGCTGATATCGATGCCGCGACGCAACGCCGCCTGTTGTGCTCGCCGATCCGGCGGTTCGCCGACATGGTAGGCATGGGTGCCCGCCGAATCGATGACAATCCGCTCCGCCATGCCAGAACGCGTGACCACGTGACGGAATACGCCTTCGGCGGTTGGAGACCGGCAAATATTGCCCATGCAAACGAACAAGACACTCACTTTGCTCATGACAATTCGTTTCCCTCAGACACTCGGCAGGTAAACCGTTCCACGCGGCGTATCACCCTTACCATCGGCACGATTTTACCAACTGGCGACGACAATTGTATTCGTTTAGCATACCCCGTATGGACGTCGCCGACCTAAATCTCAGCCTCGAGCAATTGCGCGAATTAATCGGGGTGCGTGTCGAACACGAGGGCATGCACTGCGAAATCATTGAGATTCTCGAGGATGGCCCGGCGTTAATCCTACAAAATTGCGAGGCGTTTCCCGTCATCCAAGCCGACCAACACGGCGAGGCCCATCGCAAGGTCCCGCCCACGATGACGATTCCCATCTTCGCACCGGATCGCAGAGGATTGAGTGCGCCGTTTCTCAATCTGGACTTGATCGACGAGCTTCCCTGACGAACGTTTTTCCTACGATTTTTTGTTGCGGCTCAATAGCGCGTTCTCGACTCGCGCCAAATCCGCTTCCGTATCGACCCCGGCGGCGAAGCGTTCCTGCGTTACGCCGACATGGATTCGATACCCCTGCCATAAGACGCGCAGTTGCTCCAGCGCTTCGGACCGCTCCAGATCGCACGCCGGCCAATTGCGATACTCCTGGAGAAAACCGGCGCGGTAAGCGTACAGCCCGATGTGGCGATAGTGCGTGACGGTCTGCGACAACGCCTTCGCCAGGGAAAACGTCTCCCGATCCCACGGAATGGGCGCCCGGCTAAAGTACAACGCGTAACCGCGTTGATCGCGCACGACCTTCACGGCGTGGGGGTCGAAGAGTTCCGCCGCGTCGTGAATCGGCGTACACAGCGTCGCGACGGCGGCCTCTTGCGCGGCGGCCAGATCATCCGCGACTTGGGCAATCAGCGACGGCGGCACGAGCGGTTCGTCACCCTGCAAGTTGACCAGGATGCGCTGCGCATCGAAGTTTCTGACCTGCGCAACTTCCGCCAACCGATCGGTGCCGGAGGGGTGGCTGGACGCTGTGCGACACACGTCGGCGCCGAAACCCCGGGCCGCATCGAAAATGCGCTGATCATCCGTCGCAACGACGACCTCGCTGGCGCCGCTTTCGCAGGCCCGCTCCCACACATGCTGAATCAGCGGTTTCCCCGCCAGCATGCGCAAGGGTTTTCCGGGCAGGCGCGTCGCAGCGAATCGCGCCGGAATAACGACAACAAAATCCTGATTCATGCCCGATTCCACGTGACAGACAGGCGCGCGGCGCCGCCGACGCTCAATACTCTTCTTCCGGCCCAAGCTGGCGCGCTTCTTCCTCCAGCATCACCGGAATGCCGTCGCGAATGGGAAACGCGACCCGATCGGCCTTGCACACTAACTCCTGCGCCGACTGCACGTAAACCAACGACGATTTGCAAATCGGGCAGACCAAAACATCCAGCAGTCTTCTATCCAGTGCAGCACTCATTTACGCGCCTCCCGAGGTTTTGCGCATTCTTTCCAATCGCTCCCGCAACGCGGCCACGAAGGCCGTATCGAAACAGGCTTCCACTTCCAAATACCACGCGTTCTGCAGCCCTAAGCGTTGGCATTTTACCGCATCTTTCTCGGTCATCAGAACCGGCAAATCGTCATCGAACGCCAATTCATTTCTCGCGAAGACGTGGTGATCGGGATAAGGGTGTTCGATGACGCGTATGCCGAGCCGGCGCAAGGCCTCGAAAAACGAAGGCGGATAGGCAATCCCGGCCACGGCGTGAGCGGAGCGGTCGCGAAAGAATTCAGACGGACGGGACAAATCAGGCGCCGTGACATTACGCCAACAGGACGCCGTCAGCTCCATGCCGAACTCGCCGGGATGGGGATGCCCTTTCGTCACGACGATGTCGACGTTCTCCAGTCGCGCGATCGGCTCGCGCAACGGGCCCGCGGGCAACAATCTGCCGTTGCCAAAGCGCCGCGTCCCATCCACCATGGCGATCTCGAGATCGCGACCCAACGCGTAATGCTGCAAGCCGTCATCGGCGACAATAATCGTGCAACCGCTTTGCTGCAGCGCTTTCGCCGCTTCAACTCGGCGCTTCGCCACCACCACCGGACGGCCGGTGCGGCGGGCCAACATGACGGGTTCGTCACCCATGCGCGCCGGATCGCTGGTCGGTTCGACCAATGCGGGTTGCCGCGATTGGCCGCCGTAACCGCGGCTAGCGATGCCCGGCTGCCAACCCCACTCGCCCAAACGATCCACCAGCCAAATGGTCAACGGTGTCTTGCCGCTGCCGCCCACGGTGATATTACCGACGACGATGACCGGCACATCCAGCCGCTCGACGCGCAACGATCCGCGCCGATAAAGCGCGCGACGCAACGCCGCGAGGACGCCGAAAATCCAGGATAGAGGGATACGCACGAGCAGACTGGCGCCGGCGGGATTCCACAGGTTCATGGGCGACCATGTTACCCACTGGTCGCCCAATGAGCAACGCGGTGCCGTTGCCGGTCTACTGCGCGGATTTGGTCGCGATGGAAACTTGGGTCAGTCCCACTTGGCGCGCCGCGTCCATTGCCGTCACCACTGCCTGATGGGGAGTTACCGCATCGGCGCTGATGATCAGCGGAACATCGGTCCGCCCCGCCGCTACCTTTTGCAGGGCCAACTTGAGCGTGGCGACTTGGGTGTTGATAAGCACTTCGCGATTGACAAAAAACCGCCCGGAGGAATCAATGCTGATTTCAATGGGCTCTTCTTTCATTTCCTGGGGCTTGGCACTCGCTTCGGGCAAATTGACTTGGATTTCCGACTCGCGATTAAAGGACGTCGTGACCATAAAAAAGATTAGCAACAAAAAGACCACGTCGATCATCGGGGCCAGGTTAATTTCCAGGTCGTCTCGTCGAGATGTGCGCAAACGCATGGGCTAACTCCTCGCTTATTCCGGTCGCTCGCGTTCACCGTGCAACACTTCCACCATTTTGAGCGCTTCCTGCTCCATGGTAACCACCAGTTCATCGACCCGGCGATTGAAAAAGCGATGGAAGAACAACGCGGGAATGGCCACCGTCATACCGGCCACAGTAGTAATGAGCGCCTTGGAAATGCCATCGGCGAGCAGGGTCGGGTTTCCGACCCCTTTGCTGGCGATGACCGAGAAAATATCGATCATCCCGATAACTGTTCCGAGCAAGCCGAGTAACGGCGTGACCACGGCGATCGTTCCCAGCGCCGTGAGAAACCGCTCCAATTCATGGGCAACGTGGCGACCCGTTTCCTCGATGCCTTCCTTCATGATCGTGCGATCCTGGCGCAGATTGACCAGACCCGAAGCGAGCACGCGACCTAAAGGCGAGGAAGTCCGCAACGATGCGATGCGATTGGCGTCAAGCTGACCACTCTTTGCCCAATGCCATACTTGAGCCACCAGATTTTCGGGGCAATTGCGTTTCCTTTGCAAAGACCAAAATCGCTCGCAAATGATCGCGACAGCCGCAACCGAACACAGCAGTATCGGTAACATGAGCCAGCCGCCGGCCTTAATCATCTCAAACACGTGAAAGTCCTTTTCGGTTGCGTGAATCGCCGTGGTTCCGTTCGGCGCGACTAACGTCGACAAGTAGGTTGAGAGTATAGCCGCACGCCAACTTTCGATTCAAAGTGATTCGACAAGTTTCCAATGCCAGTAGTAACGGCTGGACGCGCGAAAAGCATTAGGTTGAAATTGCGCGCTGGCGGCATCGATTTTGATCTCCAGCGCGCCCGTTTCACCCGTGATCCATGACTGCGCACCAACGGCCGCGTAACGCGACATCACTTGGTCCGCGGGGAAGCGGTAGCGATTGCGATAACCGGCGGGAATAAGAACGGTATCGGGCGCTACGGCGCGGATGAATTCGACGGTGGACGAGGTGCGGCTGCCATGATGCGGTGCAACGAGCACCTGGGCGCGTAACGCGTTTGGATTTCCCGCAAGCAATGCCCGTTCCGCGGACTTCTCGATATCACCCGTTACCAGGATGGCATTCGCACCCGCGCTGATGCGCAGCACACAGGAATTGTCGTTATCGTTGCGAAACGCGTCGCCCGCGCTGTTTAGAAACTGAAAGTCCACACCGTCCCAAGTCCAGCGTAGCGCTCGATCGCAGCGAACAGAGCCCGCTACCAACGCCTCGGCATCGATGCTGGCATAGCGCTGTTCCACAGGCATCAGCCGCAACAAAGAGTCAGTGCCGCCGGCGTGATCTCCATCGCTATGCCCGATTACCAAACTGTCGATTTTCTGCACACCTTGATGGCGCAAAAACGGCACCAGCACCGATTCACCGGCGTCGAAGGTTTCGCCAAACGCCGGTCCGGTGTCGTACACAAGCGTGTGGTTCGCGGTTCGCGCGACCGCCGCGAGGCCTTGCCCAACATCGAGCAGGGTAAACCACACTTCGCCCGGCTCGGGCGCGGGTGGACGAACTGTCAGCAACGGCAACCACCACGCGAACGCCAACATGCGCAAGGGCACGCCCCTTGGCGCCAGCGCGAGCGCTCCGCCCAGCAGCGCGGCGCCGACAACCCACGGTGGCAATGCACCGGGATTCCACGTCGCCATGGGCAAATCGCCCGCCAGCGTCAGCCCCCGCATAAGTAACTCCATGGAGTACGCGGCTGCAGATAGGATCCATCCGGCAGGCGTTGGAAACCACGACGCTAATGCCGTGCCAATCAAGGCCAACGGCGTGGTCAGCCAACCCACCCATGGCACGGCGAACAAATTGGCCAGCGGCGCGATCAGGGAGATCTGACCGAAAAACGCGACCAGGAAAGGCGCCAGTCCGAGGAACACCAATCCCTGGGCATGCAACGTACCGCGCAGCCAATCGGGGCGACGCCACCGGCCCAGCAGGCCGTAGAACAAAATCGCCACGGCGCCAAACGATAACCAGAAGCCCGGCGCCATGATCGAGAGCGGATCGTACACCAGCACTGCCAGCGCCGCGGCCGAAAACGCGTCCATCACCGGCAAGGGACGCGCCCGCAACAGTCCCCACATCATGACTGCCACCATAATGAAGGCGCGTTGGGTCGGGATGGAAAACCCGGCCAGCGCCGCATAACCCGCCGCGGCGAACAACGCCGCCCACCCGGCGGCTTTAGGAGCCGGCAGCCACGAGGTTAGCCGCGCCGACTGGCGCCACGCCTGGCGAACGAGGAAAAAAACCGCCGAGGCGATCAACCCAATGTTCATCCCCGATATCGCCATGAGATGGGTGGTTCCCGTGGCCGACATGACGTCCCACTGCTCCGATGCAATGCCGCTCTGATCCCCCATGGCCAGCGCAACGACCAAGCCGCGGGTCGGCGAATCGGCGAGTTGCCGGCCCGCCGCGTCAGCAAGCGACTGACGCAGCGCATCCAACGAAACACTGCGCGCATCGCCTTGCAGCAACGAACCACTGCGCACATAGCCGGTAGCGTGAATGCGATGACTGAACAACCAGCCTTCATAATCGAACCCACCCGGGTTGGCAAAACCGTGAGGCGGCTTGAGACGAACAATCAACCGCCAGCGCGTGTTCGTCTCCAGGTTGTCGCGGTCATACCAACTTAGGCGCAAACGCATTGGGAGCTCGAGTCCCGCCACGGCGTCTCGGGCGGAATCCGCCAAGAACTCGAACCGCATCCCGCGTTCGCGCAAGGCCGGCAACCCCACAACGGTCCCTTCCACGGTAATATCGCGACCGGCCAACTGCTCAGGTAGAAGGCGGCTGGTGACACCGTGTGCCGTCACCAAAGTCCACAGGAAACCCAGCAGGAATGCAGCAGGAAATCGCAATCCGCGACAAACCACCGCCGTGAACAAAAACAACGGGATGGCGAAAGCCCATTCAACAGCGGGGGTTTCCGACAGCTGCTGAAATGTCACCACGCCAGCAAAAAAACCAAAAACGACTAAAGTCACGTTCCTGTTGTAACGAAAATTATGGATAATGAAGCGCGCTCGCCTCGTTGGCGCGACGCATAGCAAGGGACGACGTCAGAATTGTATGCCGCGACGGCTGATTAAACGGTATTTGCCGGACCACCGCACAGTACGCGACCATAAGCACCTGCGCTTTTTGGGCAAATTGCTCCATGATCCCAATTTGTGGCATTTGAACCGCCGATCCGTCGCCGGGGCCTTTTCCGTCGGGCTGTTCGTGGCATTCATACCGGTGCCCTTTCAAATGGTATTCGCTGCCATCGCGGCCATCCCCTGCCGGGTCAACTTGCCGATTTCCGTGGCACTGGTCTGGCTGACCAATCCGGTGACCATGCCGCCCGTCTTTTACACCGCTTATAAAATCGGCACGTGGTTGCTCGGCATTCCGCCCTCGGAGTTTCATTTCGAGTTGTCCTGGTCGTGGCTGACCAGTGAGCTTGGCACCATGTTCGCGCCATTCATCCTGGGGTGCCTGCTGCTCAGCACCTTCAGCGCCATCGCCGGCAACGTTTTAGTTCGCATGTTGTGGCGGCTGCAAATCCTGAAATATATCCGCCGGCGTCGCGAGCGGCGCCGCGCGCCGCGCTCAAGCGATCTGCCGTAGCGTCCCCTCTTCCAGCAAATACCGTCTGTCCATCCGCGCCGCGAGACTTTGATCGTGGGTCACGACCACCACGCTGATGCCCAGTTCGCGATTTAACTCCAACATGAGTTCGTAAACGGTTTCGGCGGTTTGCCGGTCAAGGTTACCGGTGGGTTCATCGGCCAAGACACACGCCGGCTTGGTCACCAACGCTCGGGCAATCGCAGCTCGTTGGCGTTCGCCGCCGGAAAGCTCCCCCGGTTTGTGGGCAAAGCGCGCCCCCAGCCCCACGCGGCTCAACATCGATTCTGCCTCGGCCCGAGCCTCGCGCCGCCCGAGTCCGCGCAACAACAGCGGCATGGCGACGTTCTCCACCGCCGTGAATTCCGGCAGCAGGTGATGAAACTGATATACAAAGCCAAGCTTTTGGTTGCGCAGCCGGCCACGGGCTTTGTCGCTGATTTTCGCCAGATCCTTCTCGCCGATCAGCACCTTCCCCTCGGTGGGAAGATCCAAACCGCCCAAGACATGAAGCAGCGTGCTCTTGCCCGCGCCCGAACGACCCAGAATCGCCAAGCGCTCCCCGCGCGCCACCGTGAAATCCACCTTCGTCAGGACGTCGACTCGCAACTTGCCGTCGGCGAACGTCTTGCTCACGCCTTGCGCTCGCAATACGGTTTCCGCCCGGCCGGCCCCATCACTCATAACGCAGCGCCTCCGCCGGATGGGTACGCGACGCGCGCCATGCAGGATAAAGCGTGGCAAAAATACTAATGCTGAACGAAATGAGCGTAATCCACGCCACGTCCGGCCAACGCATATCCGAGGGCAGTTCGGTGATGTAATACACGTCGGCTGCTAAAAACTCGACACTGAAAAAATGCTCGATGGCCGCCACCAGGCCTTCGACATTGAGCGCCAGCGCCACGCCGCCGACGGCGCCGATCAGGGTGCCGATGGTCCCGATGAGTGTACCCTGCACCATGAACACCGACATGATTTGCCCCGGGCTGGCGCCCAGCGTGCGCAGGATGGCGATATCGGCCCGCTTGTCCTGCACCATCATGACCAAGGTCGAAACGATGTTGAAGGCCGCCACAGCCACAATCAAAAACAAGATGACGAACATAACCGTCTTTTCCATTTGCACGGCGCGAAAGTAGTTGCTGTGAGTTTGCGTCCAGTCGCTCACCCAATAGGGCCAGCCAAGTTCCTTGGTAAGGCGCCGGCTGATCTCGCGGGCTTTGAGCAAATCGGTCAGACGCAGGCGCACGCCGCTGACGTGGTTATCCATTTGCAGCAACGTCGCGGCGTCCTGCAAGTGAAGCAGAGCCAGCGCGCTGTCGTATTGATACACGCCGGCTTCGAAAATGCCGACGACCGTGAATCGCTTGAGGCGCGGCAAAATACCGGCGGGTGTCACGAGCGTCTGCGGCACGATCACGGTGACTTTGTCTCCCACATCGACGCCCAACGTGCGAGCCAGCGCTTTGCCCAAGATCGCGCCGAACTCGCCCGGACGCAGCGCGGACCAGTCCCCCTTGACCACGTGCTGCTGCAAATCGGAAACTCCCGGCTCGGCGGCGGGCAAGACGCCGCGCAAAACGGTGCCGGTGACGCCGTGGGTCGTGTAAAGCATGGCCTCGCCGTGCACATAGGGCGCGGCGGCGATGACATCGGGCTGTCCGTCCAAACGCGCGATGACGTCGCGCCAATCCTGCAGTTCACCCTCTTGCGAACTCACCGTGGCGTGGGACACGACACCGAGAATGCGTTCGCGCAGTTCCTTCTCGAAACCGTTCATCACGGACAATACGGTGATCAACGCCGTAACGCCCAGGCCGATACCGAGCATCGAAATGAGCGAGATAAACGAGATGAAATGATTGCGCCGCTTGGCGCGGGTGTAACGCAGGCCGACAAAGAGGGGGACGGGTCTGAACATGGCCCGTCATTAAAACATATTTTGCAGCGCTTGGCTTGGATCAGATCTCTTTGACGGGAACGTCATCGAACCCGTCGAGATACTTGCGTAGAGACATGAAAAACAAAATGTTGTTGTCCATATCCATGTTGCTGAACTCGACCCCGGCTTCGAAGCCTTCATGGTCGGTCGACTTGCGGCACCAACGCACATTGCCCACCAGCGAAATCGAGAATTCGCCTTCGCGCGCCGACAAGGTCAGTTCCTGACCCGTATTCAAGCTGCGCTCCAACAGCAGGCGAATACCGGAGATGGATACATCATGAACTTCGCTAATCGCCAGGACGTCGCCGCCGATCTGCACCGCGAACTCAACGCCGCCGCGCTTTATGTTGAGCGCTTTTCTTTGATTGCGCCGACGTTCTTCGTGAAGGACTTTCTTTTCCTCGCTCATGGTCTCTCCCGCCTTGTCGCGTGCCACGGCCATCCGACCGTGCTCTTGGCCTTTTATCGGCTGGCGCGGAAGGGACTGAACGAGGCGCCTTTTTTCCTTTTTGTTCTGATGGCTTTTTAGTTTTGACGATGGGTGCAGGCACTTCCGCCAGGCCGGCAGCCTGTCGCAGCGCGGCCACCTCCTCGTCGGTGGCCAAGCGCGAGCGGCCGCGGCGCAGTTGCGGGGGCAAGGCAAGCGGCCCATAACGGACCCGCATCAAGCGCGACACCGTAATGCCCTGGCTAGCCCACAGCCGCCGCACTTCCCGGTTGCGACCTTCGCTGAGGATTACGTGGAACCATTGATTGGATCCCGTGCCGCCCCGCTCCTGGATCGCTTTGAAGCGCGCCGGCCCATCCTCCAACTCAACCCCGCGGGTCAGACGCGTGAGGATCTCCGGCGTCACCTCGCCACGCACACGCACTGCATACTCGCGCTCGACTTGCGCGGACGGATGCATCAGCCCATTGGCCAACTCGCCGTCGTTGGTGAAGAGCAGCAGACCGCTCGAATTGATATCCAATCGTCCCACGGCGATCCATTTGCCGCCCTTGGGCCGCGGCAAATGCTCGAACACGGTGGGCCGTCCTTCGGGATCCTTTTGCGTCACCACTTCGCCGTCGGGCTTGTGGTAGAGCAGCACTTGATAACCGCGCTCGCCGACGCGGTTCAGTCTGACCGGCTGACCATCGATACAGATCGTTTCATCACCTTGCACAGACGCGCCGACGGCAGCGGGTTGACCGTTAACCGTGACGCGGCCGGCTTGAATCCAGGTTTCGATCTGGCGCCGAGAGCCGTAGCCGGCCTGGGCCAAGAGCTTGTGTAGTCGTTCCACGGGATGATTATTGAATTAGTCGTGCCGTCACCTACGCCGGCAGCTTCGCCGAGGCGGGTTCGTCCGCGTCTTCGACCTCGTCGTTGGCCGCGATCTCCTCCGAGGACTCATCGTCACCCTCGTCCGCGCCCGCATGCTCGGCCATCACTTTGGCCAGCGTTTCTTCGATATCCGGCGGCAGCGTGATGTCCTCCAGACTGCGGATCTCCGCCAGCGGCGGCAGTTCGTCCAGACTTTTGAGGTTGAAGTAGTCGAGAAACGCGCGGGTCGTGCCGAACAATGCCGGCTTCCCCGGAACGTCGCGATGGCCGACCACGCGAATCCATTCGCGTTCGAGAAGCGACTTGATGATGTGCGAACTCACCGCCACCCCACGCACGTCTTCGATCTCCGCCCGCGTGATGGGCTGTTTGTAGGCGATCAACGCCAGCGTTTCCATAGTTGCGCGAGAATACTTGGGCGGCTTTTCTTCCCACAGCCGCGCAATCCACGGCCCCAGTTCCTTTTTCACTTGCATACGGAAGCCGGACCCCACTTCCTTGAGTTCGATGCCCCGCGGCTCGCACTCCTCGCCCAGTGCCTGAAGCGCGGCACGCAGTTCGTCGCGGCTCGGCGCTTCGTCCTCGGCGAACAGCGCCGTCAGCCTGTCCAACGTCAAAGGCTGGGTCGACGCGAACAGCGCGGCTTCAAGGATTTTCTTCAGCTGCTGTAGGTTCATGCTCATGGTGTGCCGCCTTCACGTAAATAGGACCGTACATCTCGTTCTGCACCAATTCGATCAGTGATTCCTTGACCAATTCAAGAATGGCCAGCAGGGTCACCACCACGCCCATGCGCCCTTCCTGAACGTCGAACAAACGGGTGAAATCGATGTAGCTATCGGGACGAACAGCGGATAATACGATGGACATTCGCTCCCGCACCGACAAAGGCTCGAGTTGAACGTGGTGATGAGTGAAATTGGCCGCCCGCTGCATCACGTCGCGCAATGCCAGCAAAATCTCGCGCAATTCCACCTGCGGCTGGGGCCGTTCGATGTCCAACGCCGGAACCGCCGCCATGGCCTCGAAAATATCCCGTCCCAGCTGGGGCATGTTGTTGAGATTCTCCGCCGCCTGCTTGAAACGCTCGTATTCCTGTAAGCGGCGAACCAACTCGGCGCGTGGATCTTCTTCGTCGCCCTCTTCTTCCATCGGCCGGGGCAACAGCATGCGGGATTTGATCTCCGCCAGCATGGCCGCCATGACCAAGTACTCGGCGGCCAGCTCCAAGCGCAAGTCGCTCATCAGCTCGATGTAATCGACATACTGGCGAGTGATCTCCGCGATCGGGATGTCGAGGATATCCAGGTTTTGGCGCCGAATCAGATACAGCAACAAGTCCAGCGGACCTTCGAAAGCCTCTAGAAAAATTTCCAATGCGTCCGGCGGGATGTATAGATCCTCCGGCAGCTTGAGCAGAGGCGTTCCCAGAACAATGGCGTGGGGAACCGCCGCGGCAGGCTCTGCGACGGGTGGATCTAGGGTTTCTTGGGTCATGCTGTGTGGCGCAATCCTGAAAACTAGCGATAGTTCAGGCCCATGGCCTGGCGAACTTCATCCAGCGTCTCTTTTGCCACAGTACGCGCCTGTTCGCAACCCTCGGTGAGGATTTTTCGCACCAGGGTGGGATTTTGCTGGTATTCCAAGGCGCGCTCGCGCATGGGCGCCAGCTCGGCGTCGATGGCGTCGATCACGGGCTGCTTGCAGTCGAGACAACCGATGCCGGCTTCGCGACACCCCTTCTGGACCCACTGTTTGGTCTCGGGGTTCGAATAGACTTGGTGCAACTGCCAGACGGGACATTTGTCCGGATCGCCCGGATCGGTGCGCCGCACCCGCGCCGGGTCAGTGGGCATGGTGCGAACCTTTTGCTCTATGGAGGCGCGATCCTCCCGCAAGGTAATCGTGTTGCCATAGGACTTCGACATCTTTTGTCCGTCCAACCCGGGCATTTTAGACGCAACGGTCAGCAGGGCTTGGGGTTCGGGCAGAATCACCTTGCCGGTTCCGTCGAGATAGCCAAATAACCGCTCGCGGTCGCCCAGGGTCAGATTCTGCTGGGACTTAACCAACTCGCGCGCCGTCGCCAGCGCTTCTTGATCACCTTGCTCTTGAAATTTCTTGCGCAACTCTTGATAAAGCTTGCTATTCTTTTTGCCCATCTTTTTGACGGCCGCGAGGGCGTTGTCCTCGAAATTGGGCTCCCGACCGTAGAGATAATTGAAGCGCCGCGCCACTTCGCGGGTCAGTTCGATATGGGACACTTGATCCTCGCCCACCGGGACCATGGTCGATTTGTAGATAAGAATGTCCGCACTCTGCAGCAGCGGATATCCGAGAAATCCGTAGGTTGCAAGATCTTTCTCTCTTAGTTTCTCTTGCTGATCCTTGTATGTCGGCACCCGCTCCAACCAGCCCAGCGGCGTCATCATGGACAGCAACAAGTGCAGCTCGGCATGTTCCGGCACGCGGGATTGAATGAACACCTTGGCCGAACCCGGGTTCACGCCCGCCGCCAGCCAATCGATCACCATTTCCCAGCTGTACTCGGACAGGCGATGAGGGGACTCGTAGTCGGTGGTCAGGGCGTGCCAATCGGCAACGAAGAAGTAACAGTCGTATTCATGCTGCAGCTTCACCCAGTTCTTCACGACGCCGTGATAGTGACCCAAATGCAGCTGGCCCGTCGGGCGCATGCCGGAAAGTACCCGCTTGGGAACCAAAGCCGATGGTGTCGTCAAAACCTTGCCTCTATATCGTGAAGTGAAAATGTGTTCGCTGCGTGGCCCGCTATTATACGCATCGCCGCCGGGTCCGGCAGCCCGCTAGAGTTGAAGTACTTTCTCGAGAATTGTGTAGGCGCCGGTCACCAGCGGTTGCAGTAGGGTTCCCAATGCGCCGCTGGCCAGCAGAACCAACAGAATCAACAAGCCGTAAGGTTCGATCCGGTTGTACTGGTTCGCCCATTTGTCCGGCAAGAATCCGCTTAACACCCGCCCGCCGTCCAAGGGCGGAAACGGCAACAGATTGAGCACCGCCAGAATGATGTTGATCTGCATTCCCGCCAGACCCATGTACATCAGCGGGATGGCGACCCAAGCCAGTGATCCGCCCAAGGCGGCGCCCAACTTGAATATCATCCCCCACAGCAGCGCCATGATCAGATTCGACGCCGGGCCCGCCGCGGCAACCCACGCCATGTCCTGCTTCGGCCGCCGAAAATTTTCGGTGGCTACGGGCACCGGTTTTGCCCAACCGAACAACAGTCCGCCCAGCCACAGCAGGATGAGCGGCACCGCCACCGTGCCTATGGGGTCGATGTGCTTGACCGGATTGAGCGTCAGACGACCGAGCATATCCGCGGTGGGATCGCCAAAGCGTTTAGCCATCCAGCCGTGAGCCACTTCATGAACAGTGATGGCGAAAATAACGGGCAAAGCCCACACCGCAACCGTCTGCAAAAAACTGAGTTCGTTCATGATCCGCCTATTCTTCGAACATCGTCACATCGCCTTTGCCGCGCCGCACGAGTTCGGGAACCTCTTCCGACAAGTCCACCACGCTGGTTTCTTCGACGCCGCATGCGCCACCATCGATAACGAGATCCACCGCATGATTTAGCGCATCGCGAATCTCTTCCGGATCCGTCATGGCCAGTTCCGCCCCTGGCAGCACCAAGCTCGTGGTCAAGAAAGGCTCGCCCAATTCGGAGAGCAACTCTTGCGCAATCTTGTGCGCCGGCACCCGAATGCCAATGGTCTTGCGCTTGGGATTCTGCAATCGGCGCGGGACTTCCCTGCTTGCCCTGAGGATAAACGTGTACGGCCCTGGGGTGAGCGCTTTTAGTAAGCGATAGGCGCTGTTTTCCACCTTGGCGTAAGTCGCGATCTCGGACAGGTCACGGCACAGCAGCGTGAAATGATGCTTGTCATCCAGCCGCCGCACGGCGCGCATGCGCTGCATGGCGTCTTGATCGCCGATATGACAACCCAACGCGTAGCAGGAATCGGTCGGATAAACGATGATCCCGCCCCGCCGCAGGCAGTCCGCCGCCTGGGCCAACAAGCGCCGCTGTGGATTCTCCGGATGGACGTGAAAAAGCTGCGCCATGGCTATGCCGTAAATTGCCTTATGTGACCTGAAAAAAATGCGGTATCATACCGCATTCTCGCAAAAATTCGATCTTAATTAGACAAGCCCAGCGCATGAAATTCCTATTTGATTTTTTTCCTGTCATATTGTTTTTTATCGCCTACAAAACAAGCGATATTTATGTCGCCACTGTCGTTGCTATCGTCGCGGGCATCGCGCAAGTCGGTTATACCTGGCTCAAGAATCGCCGCATCGAAAACGCTCATATCATTACCCTGGTATTGCTGGTCGTGATGGGCGGCGCGACGCTTTATTTGCAAGACGAAACCTTCATCAAATGGAAACCGACCGTTGTGAATTGGCTCTTCGCGGTGGCTTTTCTCGGCAGTCAGTTCATCGGTAAAAAGCCGATCATTCAACGCATGCTCGGAACCACGGTGAGTCTTCCTGAATCGATCTGGCTTCGCCTCAATATGAGTTGGGTGGTGTTCTTCGCCGTGCTCGGCGCTGCCAATCTGTATGTGGTCTACACGTTCGACACCGATACTTGGGTGAACTTTAAGCTTTTCGGCATGCTGGCGTTGACGTTTGGATTCGTGTTGATTCAAGGCTTCTTCATCGCCCGTCATATCAAGCCCGAGGCCGACGAACCGCCCCGCAACGGCTCATAGGAGGAGAGTGCTATGTTATACGCCGTCATCGCCGAGGACGCGGCCGATTCGTTGGAAAAGCGCCGAGCCACCCGGCCGGCTCATTTGGCCCGGCTAGAGCAACTGCGCAACCAGGGGCGATTGATCTTAGCGGGGCCGCACCCGGCCATCGACAGCGCCGACCCCGGCGCGGCGGGTTTTTCCGGCAGCCTGGTGGTTGCGGAATTCCCATCTCTCGACGAGGCGACGGCGTGGGCCAATGATGACCCCTATCGCCATGCCGGCGTATATGCCAGAGTCACCGTCAAGCCGTTTTTGAAAGTACTGCCGTGAATCAATCAGTCAGGGAGAGACCATGAACCAAAAAACCGCTCGGATAATCAGTACACCGCGCCGCGCGGGGCTGACCGCGCTGATTGGCGCTTTTTTTTGCACCGTTCTGTCAACGCTCGCCGTCGCGGATGATGCGCTAGCGACGGTCAATGGCGTCGCCATCACCCGCGCCCACCTCGACGCATACAAAGTCGGCCGAACCAGCGCCACCACCACCGACAAGACGTTACTCGATGAGATGATCAACCTGGAGGTGATGGCCCAAGAAGCCAAAGCCAAGGGGTTCGCCGAGCGACCCGCCATCGCGGCGGAAATCGAAAATCAACGCCGCAGCACCCTCGCCAACGCCTTGGTGCGTCAACTGCTGACCGATCAGCCCGTGACCGACGAGGAGGTCAAAGAGGCCTATCAAAAGCGGTTGGATGAACTTCCCAAACAAGATTATAGGCTGAGCAATCTGGTGACTGACGACGAATTGCTCGCGGATACGCTGCGCGAGGAGATGGCGAAAGGGGCGAAGTTCGAGGACTTGAAAACACGCCCAGGCGTTAAACCCAATAGCGCGAAACTGAACTGGATGAGTCCCGACCAAATGCCGCCGCCCATCGCGGCAGCCGTAAAAAACTTAAAAACCGGTGAGGTCGCCGCGGCCCCCGTACGCACGCCGGCCGGTTGGCACGTGCTTGCGGTGGACGAAACCCGACCGTACACGCCCCCGACGCTGGAAGCGGTTAAAGATCAGATCAAACCCATTCTGGAGAACAACCGAATTACTCTGCACATTCAAGCGGCGAAGGAGAAAGCGAACATAAACGTGTCGCTTCCCTAGCCGCCTGTTGCCGCCCTGATCCGGACGGTGTCCGGATCAGGGCCCTGCCCGCCGCAGCTGATCGTAACGGCGGAACGCGAAAAGGCCGCTAGAACGTCATCGCCAACAACATCAGCAGAAATACAATCGCGGCCGAGCCGATCACAATGGGGGCATCATCGTCCCCCGCCATGCGATTTTTTTTCATCTGTCTCTCTCCTCACCGTTACGCGGTTCCGCCGTTCTGCTCGATGCATAGGCGGCGGTCCAGCCCTATTACCCTTTCGTTTAATAGGGTCTTATTATCTTACTCTTTAAACGCTTTTTTGCAATAGGTACACGAATGAACCCGCGAGATGGCGACGGTGCAGCGAAACAGTAACTCGGGATTAGGCCCTATCGGGCAACGTCTTCGTGGTGCTTTAGGCGGGCGCGGAACACGACTCTCGAACCAAGACCTCGAGGTCGTCGAGGTGGGCGACGGCGGCCCGTACAACGGTTGCCGGGGGCGACTCGGCCAGTTCGGCATGGGGCTTCAAAAGCTGCTCGAGCTGGCGCGCTTTGTCCCCGATCACTTGAAACCCATAAATCGCGCCAGAACCGGCCAGACTGTGGGCCAGCCGGTAATACTTAAACTGAGCGTCTTGGTCGAAGTCGGCATCGAACGCCGCGGCATGCGCTGCTCGCAGTTCCTTTACCTTGGCAGGCAACTGGGCGACATAGGTTCTGCGAAGCTCGGCCAGTTGTTCGTCCAACGTAACTTTGTCCGCCGCCATGGTTTGTGGTTCCTTTATCGATTCGCGCCGTGCTTAGGCCCGCGGTCAGTCTGCATATGCATCAACGGCTCTCTAGCCACTTCTGGTAGATCCTGTTGACGTCATCGGACAGTGTTGTGGGATCAAAAGGCTTGACGATGACATCCACGGCGCCGATCTCTTTGTAGTGCGCAACCTCCTGCGGTTGCACTTTCGCCGTCATAAAAACAGCGGGTTTGTCTGCGAGGGACGGCTTCTTGCGCAACTCCTTCAGGGTCGTCGGGCCATCGAGTCCCGGCATCATGACATCGAGCAACAACATATCCGGCTTGAATGCCTCGCCTCTGGCGATCGCTTCCTGGCCCGAGCTGCAAATCTCAAGCGTATAACCGCCGATATTCTCCAGCGCTAATCGAACGACCGCCTGGATATCGGGCTCGTCCTCGACATAAAGAATGCGCTGCAATACTTGTCCTGGCATGGTTCACATCCTTGGCAATTGATCGTCTAGCAAGACTCGGGGCAAAGTGTACCTCGATCGCGGCACTTTCGTTCCGCGCTCCCCAAGCGATATCGACCGCAGGTGCTGGGCTTTTACCCCTGACCCGCAGCCGTTCCAGCTCAAATCCGGCTCCGGAAGTGACGTAAAAATTGACCGTGACAGAGAACAGGGCGCAAGACTCAGCGCCGCAACAATGCCCGCTCCATAGCGTTTTTCCACATCCTATCCATGGGCAAGCAGGGAACAGCAGCGACCAGGCGGGCTCGCAATAGGGCACCTAAAGACACGCCAAAAAAGTGTGTTACCATCACTCCTGCCGCTAGCGCGCGGGGGTTATCCACTACGGCGATCCACTGTGGCGTTTTTGCGGCGAATAACAATCGTAATCGAGTACCAACTGCTGCTTATTAGGGGGACGTCGTGAAAAACACATCTGCCACGGTGAGTGCGTGTGCGGCGCTGTTGTTCGCCGCTTTCACGCATGGCGCAGCCGCTGCTGCCGTCAATTTGAGTGCGCCCAACTGGCTGGGCAATTTGAATCTGAATAAAGACACGTTAAGCGCCGTAAAGAGCGCCGTCGAAAAGGCATTCGACGCGCCTATCGACGCCGAAGTCGAATGCGCCGAAGTGCGTGGCGACTGCACCGTTCGCGCCGCGCGGGAATGGATCGTTGACGGCCAAAAATATCGTGAAATCGTCATCAACATCCACACCGTCGGTCACGCGTCGAACACCGTGATTCAAGAAGGCGGTAAGTGGCCGGCGGTCACGACTCAATAATCTAAATTTTTTGATCAGAAAAAAACGCGGCGAGCGGACTCGTCGCGTTTTTTTGTGTCGAGGAAACGTCTTCGCCAAGGTATTGGTGCCCAGGACCGGAATCGAACCGGTACGACCGTCTCCAGTCGAGGGATTTTAAGCTATCTTCCGCAGTGTTTTCGCAGTTTTTCCCATTTCTTCCGGTCTTTAACAATTCCCTCCTAAACAAGCATTTACCTCTTTACATTCATTCCCGATATTTAATACACTTTACGCCAGTTTCATCAAATGAGTAGACCCCGCGTAGCCCCGAATAGGTCACAAGGGACGCTCACCACGCAGGGGATGCGAAATCACATGGACGCTATTCACCCGACTGTAGACCCGATCAAGACCCGCTTCACCTTCACGAAAAACGCCCTCTCCACCCTTCCGATACCGCAACCCGGTAAGCGCCTTGAGGTCCGCGACAAGATGACCCCGGGGCTACTTCTGCGCGTCACCCATACCGGCGCCAAATCGTTCGTTGTCTACAGGCGAATCAATGGCGGCAAGCCCCAGCGAGTAACCCTTGGCCGATTCACCGGCAACTACGACGGCATGACCATTGAACAAGCCCGCAAGAAAGCCGCCTCAGTCTTGGCGCAAATGGTCGAAGGCGTTGACCCGATCAAAAAACGGCGAGCCGACGAGCAATCGGGCATAACCCTACAAACCGTTTTCAATGATTACTTGCGATCCCGCAGCAACCTGAAACCGGCGACCGTGAAGGACTATGAACGCAACCTCAAGGAAGCCTTCGACGACTGGAAGGACAACCCTATTGCCGGGATTGATAAAGAAGCCGTACAGCGACGATTTGAGCGCCAGACCAAGAAAAGCAAGGCACGGGCCAATAATGCCTTCCGGATGCTTCGAGCGTTGCTGAACTTCGCGCACCACGCCTACGATGATGAGCATGGGAAACCGATCTTCACCAGCAACCCGGCGACCATTCTCAGCCACGCCAAGTCTTGGCATAAAATCGCGCCTCGCAAGAATTTCGTTAAGGCACACGAACTCCCCGCATGGTTCGCCGCTACCCTGAACCTTGAGGCCGACCGATCGAGCTTTGACGAGGATGCGGCGACCGCCCGCGATTTCTTCCTGTTCCTCGCTCTGACCGGTTTGCGTGCCGGCGAAGCTATGGGGCTGACGTGGGACCGCGTAGACCTCAAGGACCGGAGCTATTTTCTCGATGACCCGAAGAACCGGGAGGCCGTCGCGCTACCGCTAAGCGACTACCTCGTCAGACTGCTACGGGTACGCAAGGCCGCCAGCAAGTCGAAATGGGTATTTCCCGCCAGCGACCCAAGCAACCCCATAACAGACACCCGCGCATGGCAGGCCAAAATTGCGAAAACAAGTAAGACCGCATTCACCCCCCACGCCTTACGCCGAACATTTATCACTGTCGCAGAATCGACCGACATAAGCGCTTACTGCCTCAAGCGCCTGGTGAACCATCGAATAGACCAAGGCGACGTAACCGACCGCCACTACCTGGCGTGGGACGTGGAGCGGCTCAGAGCGGCTATGGAAGCGATCACGCAACGTTTTCTCCAGCTGGCCAACATTCAGGACATGGCGCGGGGGCAGGGTCATGGATAACGCGCCCTTTACGTTTTCGCGTGATCAAGTCGCCGAGGTATTGAAGATCATAAAACGCGACCGATCCGACTCCAAGGCGGTGGAGTTTGTCGCAGAGCTTCAAGCGCTGATCGGGGGCTATCTTCGGGCGCGGCGGCCGGCGACGACCAAACAGGCGAGAGATTGCCTCGCCAGACTCCAAACGGAAGCGGCCGCCCTATCCCGAACGCTTGGGACCATTGCCACTGACACAAACGGCCTAGTTCACGGCGCATTGGCGGCCGACCTTAACCAAAACCCCCAGCGGTTTCTTGTCGACCTGCAAAGCCGCTTGGAAACGCTGTCAGAAGCGATTGGCATTGCGTCCGAGGATGTTGGTACGAGTCAAGGCGGACGACCATCGAGCGAGGTTAAAAACGTCCTTGCCGAAAAGATCGGGCGACTGTTTGCGGATCTGCTCGACCAGGCCCCGACCAAGTACGTCAGCGCGGAGTACGAACAATCGAGCCCGTATGCCGATTGCGTGCGGTTCGCCTTGGAGTGTGCCGGGGAGAAAACGCCCAACTACCGAAAAGCCGTCATGCGCGGCGCCGACTGGCTATAAGTTCCGAAACCCTACCTGTCAGAGATAGGTTTTAGAACCTATTTCAAACACGCGCCGACCCATAGGCTTCGTAATGTTGACAAACATTAACGAGGCCGAATATGAAATTCTCCGACGTTTACGCGCTCCCTGATGACGCTACGGTTGATCCAACGACCGCGGCGGAATTGTTGGGCGTCAAACCCAGCACGTTGGCCGTGTGGAGGTGTACTGGCCGGCGCACGCTTCCATTCGTGAAGCTTCGCAAGATTCGATACCGCATGGGGGATCTTCGCGCTTTCATCTCGGAGAACCGAGTGAAGCCCGGGGGTGACGCATGAGACCGGGGAGAATCGCCGCCGGGGTGTTGGTCGCACCCCGAGCGGGCACAGCAGAAACGCGACGTTTCAAGCATACCAAAGAATCTGCGCAGCTTCAACGCTTCGCCGCGGGCGCAAGTCAAAATCGTTTTGAGGCCGAGCGCGTTGGCGACCATTGCTTACCGAGCACTATCAGCGCGCTTCAACGGAAGCATGGCGTCCGCTTCGAGCGCGAGCGCGAATGTGTGCCGAACAGATTCGGTGGCACAACGTCGGTAGCCCGTTATTGGCTGACCGCGCCTGAACAAGTAAAAGCACGCCGCGCGCTGCGGGAGGTTCACAATGACCGACGAAGTCGTTGACCTTGCAGCGATGCGCGCCGAGATCGGTCGAGCCGAACTTTCTCGACTCGACGCCGAGGCGCGAAACCTTGCCGGCGAGATCGCGGCGAAGCAGCAAATAGTTGAGCGGCTCGACGCGCAGAACCGGGCCATCCAGGTTCCCGGCTGGCGCAATCCGATGAAACCGCCCGCCTTCGCTGAGACTCGCCTAACGGTCGCCGAACTCGAATCGGCGGACCTCGCCCCGCGGTGCTTCGTTCGCGATTACCTTTACGCCGATGTCGCAGTGCTCGCGGCGCCCGGCGGGTCCGGCAAGACCACATTGATGCTGTACGAGATGACCTGCATGGCTCTAGGTCGCCCCGTTCACGGCCTGCAAGCCGACGCGAAGGGATGGTGGCTTTTTATCACCTCTGAGGACCAGCGCGCACGGTTGGCGGCGCGACTGCGCGAGATCATGCGGGCGATGAACTTGACCGACGATGAGCGCGACACCGTTTTAGATCGGGTGCGTTTTTGGGACGTTACCGGCGAACAAGTGCGGCTCGTTCAGTGCGGGGACGGCAATATTATTCTAACCTCGCTCGCCGACAACATCGTCGACGCCTACCGAGGCAATCCGCCGATAGGCGTGGTTTTTGACCCTTTGGTAAGCTTTGGAGCCAGCGAGGGCCAAATCAATGACAACGAACAAGCCATCATTACGGCCGCGCGGCGAATAATTAGGGCGTTCGATTGTTGCGTCAGACTCATTGCTCACGTCGGCAAGGCCAACGCCAGAGAAAAATCGCTCGATCAGTATTCGAGCCGCGGCGGTTCGGCGTTGCCTGACGGCTCCCGCATGGTGGCCGTGCTCCAGGCGTGGGATGACGCCGACAAGGATCGCCCGCCGGCTGGTTGCACGGTGTCAACAGACGCCAGTATCGCAATTTTGGCGCGGCCTAAGTTGAGCTATTCCCCGCCCAACCTGCCCAAGATTTGGCTTCGCCGCACTGGCTTTCGATTCGAAAGCTTTATCGAGTACCGCGCCACCAAAGCGGAAAGTCAACGGGCCAATGCCGACCAGGTCGTAAGGTTCATTGAGTCGCAGATCAAACAAGGCCGAAAGCACACCAAGAACACCCTGGAAGCGAGCGTGCCAAACATGACGCGCAACGACTTCCGCGCCGCTCTGACCGAATTGGTGGTTAGCAATCGGATCGTTGAGCTTGACCTGCCGGCCGCCGAACGACAAGGCCGCCGGAAAACTTATCTCGCACCGGCGGAATACGGCGGATTAGCCCAAGCGCCCATTGGTAAGCCGCCGGTCGAAACCGGCTTCTATTATTCCGCCGCCCATAAGGAGGGAACCGGCGGCGGAATTGAGCCGCCCGTTCTTCCCCGGTCCCTCGAATCCGCCGGGATTGATCGGCGGAATACGGCGGAATTGGCGGAATGCGGTGCGTCGGACCCCACCGGGGACATTGAGCCATGAAAAATCCCACCCCAATAACCGCCACGTGGCAGATTGGCCCCTACGTCGTCAAGGCGATTGCCGCCCGCGACCGCCAAGGCCGAAAACGCGTTTTTTCCGAATGGTCACCGCCGCCAACGGCCGGTCTGAATTACTCGGAGGCTGTGGAGTTCGAGACGAAAACGACCGAGCTTGCGCGATTTGCCCAAGCCGCCATCGATGAACACGGCATCGAGCTGGTGCTGATCGACGATTACCGCAACGAACAGCGGAGCCAACCATGAATAGCGCGCAGATTGTGACCGCCATCGCCGAAACCCTGAGCACGGCCGCCGAACTTGACCGGTTGGCGCTTGAGCATCGCAAGGTGGCCGGCCGGCTGTTGGCCCAGCTGCGCGACACCTGCCCGGCATCATTCAAAAGGGCGTGCGCCGATTCGCGAACGGCCGAAATGCTGATCCAACTGGCTGCTGGCGGGTCTGAGCGAAAAGCGTGAGCGACCCCGTCACACTGCTGGCCGAATGCTTGGCGGCGCTCGAATCCGGCGACCAACTGCCGGCCGACGTTCGGGTGTGGTTGTTGGCTGGCTTGTCGGGCTACGTTTCCGACGGCGGCCGCCTGGAGGTGGCGTTGGGTCTGACTTCTCGCGGAACGTCGGCAAGACGCGCTCTACGACGTGCGCAGCGCGACGCGCATTTGATGCGGGCAGCGGCGTTGATCGACGCGCCTAACCCCTGGCAACGGGCCGAGCGGCTGGCCGCGCATTACCAGATATTCATCGACACAATTTGGGACCCGACCACGCCGCCAACGTCCGGACTGTACCGGCATCTTTGGCGCGCGCAAAAGTGCTGCGTCGGTATTCCCGCCAGCGTCCGGCAGCTTCACGACCTGCTGAAAGAAAACCCAGCATTCGACCGCAGTGACGAACCGACCGAATCGGCGTAACTTTGAAACTGTCAGTGGGCGGTGACCTGCTGACGAGCCGTACACCGACGGCTCTTTGTAAGCGCAACAGTCCATGCTTGCGTGCTCATCGCCTCGGGGCTGGATCCTCTGCCTGGCTCCGAGGTTTTTAAAAGGAACCGATCCCATGACCGAAAACATTTTTTCCAAAATGCGCGAAGCGACCGTCGCACGGACCAAGGCCAAATTCGGGGAATCATCGGCCACGCCGAGCGCGCAGGCCGCGCGCCATCCCGACGCAACCAATGACGGCGCGGACCGCGGCGCCTTCGAGGCCAGCATCAAACAACAATGGGACCGCGACGCCGGTTTGCGTGAAGAGTTTCTGGATGACTTCGCGCTGTACTCCGCGTTCGCCCGAGCCGAGGCGCGGAATGCGGTTAAGCTTGCCCGCCGCATCGACGGGAGCAAATGACCGTGTTCGATTTTTCGCTGATCAAAAAGTCGTTGAACAGCCTCACCAGCGAGCACTCCAAACTTCAAAAGCAGCTCGAAGCGCTTCGCCAAGAGCGCGACGTGGTGGCCGCGGCTCCGGTTGCGCCCGCTGAGTTTTTGGAGTCGATGGGTCAGTACATTGACCAGGCATCAACGGAATTCGAGGGCGGACTGGCGAACGTGTTGAGGCACTTCACGCATGAGCATGGCCGCGCGGCCGCTGGCCATCACCCGGCGATGCTGAACACTGACCGCGTCGGCTTCATCAACGGCACGGCCGTTAACCGCGAGGCGGCGCTGTATTTCTTCGGCGCGGCAATCAAAGACGGTCTGGCGCGGTTCGCCGCCAGCGATGCTTACCCGCAAGGCGGGTTGACCACGACCGAGCGCACGAAGCAACTGGCGGCGCTTGATTCGAAGATCGCCGACATCGAAGGCAAGTTGGCGACGCTGACGGCTGAGGCCAAGGCGGCGGGTGTGGCGTTGTGAGTGACGATTCCGACGGGTTCCGCACAACGGCCCAGCCCGCGTATCGATCCGTCGACGACGGCCGCCAGCGACGCATCATGAACAACCTTGAGCGCGCCTGGTTGCGGCATCCTGAGTTGCGGGCCGAGCATGGCCACTCGTTCGAGCGGTTCGTTCGATCCGTGAAACACAATGTCACGTTCGGGTAGCGGGCGGTACCCCCCAGGGGGTTGCGTGACTCGGACGACCGCACATAAACCCGGGTCCTTCTACGGAATAACAAACGGCGGGTGGTGTACGCCGCGATCTTTTCCTAGAGACAGCGCTCCACAGAGGCATCACACCAACAAGGGGAATTAAGTGACTTGGGAATCCGTTTCGCGGCTTGCAGAACTGACCGGGACCAGCACGCGCACCGCGCGCCGTCGCTGTGAACTGCTCCCCACTCGCCCGGGGCCGAAGAATTCCACGTTGTACGAATCGCGAGACGCGCTGCCGGCGATCTTGATCGGCGGTTCTGACGCGGAAGCGGGACCCCTCGATCTGACCGCCGAACGCGCGCGACTGGCGGCGGCGCAGGCCAATAAAACGGAGCTGGAAGTTTCCAAACTCCGCGGCCGGCTGGTTGATGCGGACATCGTGACCGAATACTGGCAACGCCTGCTGTCGGCGATGCGCTCGCGATTCATTGCGTTGCCGACGAAGTTAGCGCAAGTCGCCATATCTGCGCAGGGCCTACATGAAACCAAGATCGAGGCGGAACGACTGGTTCACGAAGCTTTGTCGGAATTATCGACCAATGGTTTGCCTGAACTTGCCGAGCGAACCGGACCCGCCGAGAAGGAGGTTCCTTAATGGGTTGGATCAAGGACCACCTCGACGACGCCGTTGATTGGGTCCAAGAGCGGCGCGACGACATCCGCGAAGTCGGGCGCGACATCGAGGACGAGGTTCGCCGCGTCGGTCGGAAAATCGACAATGAGATATGGGAGCCGTTCAAGGATTTGTTCGCGCGCCCGGAATTCCCGACGCCTAACGCCGGCGAACCAAGTTATGACGTTCGGATCAACAAAACCGGCAACGCTCTATTCCTGCCGCTCGTCTACGGCACGCGCCGCGTCGGCGGCCCCGTCGTTTTCGGCGGATTGTCGGGCGATAACCAATACCTACACCTCGTCGTCGCGCTGTGCGAGGGGCCGGTATGGCCGATCTATACCGTGTGGTTGGATGACACGGAATATTCACTGATCGCGACGGAGGACGACTACCGCGCCGAGTACGATACGGACGCGGTTTACATTGAGACGTTTTCCGGGACGACGGATCAGGAGGTGAGCGCGACACTGGCGGCGGCGTTTGCGGAGTGGACAGCCGCCGATCACGCCGGGCCGGGCACGGCCTACGTTCACGTCAGGATCAAATACGACACGGATGGCATCGCGTCCGTTCCACGCATCAACGCGCTGGTCTATGGACGCATGGTTACGGACTTTCGGATCGGCGACACCGCGCAGTCATATGACGATGCGGCAAACCCCGTGCTGTGCCTCTACGATTTGCTGACGAACACGCGATACGGGAAAGGCATCTCTACCAGCGGGATCGACGCGGCGGCGTTCGCTGCGGCCGCGGATTATTGTGACACAGTGATTGCCCCGGCTGTAGGCGTCAGCATTCGTCGCCACGCGTGCGGTGCGGTGATCGATACGTCGCAGCCCGTCAAGAACAATATCGCAATCCTGGGAACGTCGTGCCGTGCCCGCGTCTACAAGGCGGGCGGCGGGTGGACGATTGGCATTGACCGCGACGTTGCGAGTACGTTCTCGTTCGACCGTGACAACATCATCGGCGGACTGTTGATTTCGCACGGCGGCAAGAGCGCGCGGTTTAACCGAGTCAAGGCGCTGTTTACGAACCCAGATAAAAACTGGGAGCAGGACGTTGCGGTTGTTGAGTCGGCGACCTATCGCGCCGCCGATAACGGCGAGGTTTTGGAACTGGAGCTCAAGTTGCCGGCGACCACGAACGTTTATCGTGCGCTAAACGAGGCCGAGCTTACGCTGAACAAATCGCGGCAACAACTGGGGTGCTCGTTCCTTGCCTCGCCCGCCGCGCTCACGGTCGTGCCCGGAGATGTAGTCGACGTCACGCATGCTACGCCCGGCTGGGAGGGCAAGCTGTTTCGCGTCAACAGCGTGTCGCTGCTGATGACCGGGCTGGTCGACGTTGGACTGGTCGAGCATGAGCCGAACGCCTACACGGCGACGGCGCGCGACGAGGCGCGAAACCAACCGGATACCACGCTACCCAGTCCGTTCACGGTCGATGCGCCGACGGGGTTACAGATCAATTCTGGCGATACGCACCTCGTACAGTCCATCGCAACCGGCGAGATATTCACGCGCGTGCGCGTGACATGGACGGCGTCGACCTCGATCTATGTCACGGGCTACATCGTCGAGATGAAGCGAAGCATCGATGCGAACTACCTGCCCGCGTTTTTCGTACATGGCCGACTCACCGAGGAAGTGTATTTGTCCGGCGTCGCGGACGGCGTTGCTTATGATTTTCGAATTCGCGCAATCAACACCTTCGGGCGCTCGTCCGAATGGGTATCGGCGCTCAACCATACGATTGTCGGAAAGACTGCGCCGCCGCCCGATGTGACGACGTTTTCACTGGCCGTGCAGGGCGATGGTACGCGCGAGTTTCGGTTCGGTATCGATAACCCCCCGGTTGACTTGTGGGGGTACGTGATCCGCTACCACGCCACAGAAACCGCATGGGACGACATGACGGCGCTACATACCGACGTGCTGACCTCGTCACCGTGGGAGACCAATCAGCTACTGGCCGGCTCGTACAATTTCGCGTGCAAGGCGGTCGACACGAGCGGCAACGAAAGCGTTAATGCGCGGCTGTTGACAGACTACGAGCTGGGGAACCCGCGACTCGGGTCGCTCGTGTACGGCACAGATCCGCATCTCGATGGGTGGCCTGGAACAAAAACAAATTGCTTCCTGTCAACCGGCGCATCACTCGAGGCGACCGACTCGGCGACGTGGAACGACCGCTCTACGTGGGACGGGTGGACGCAGTGGAATATGTCGCCAGCGGCGACGATTACCTATGAGCACACCGAGATCGACATCGGCGCAGATACGCTTGTCGTTATCGGTGTCGCGGCCGGTATCAATTCGGCAACAGCGGCGATCACGGTTGATTACAAAACGGCAGCGGGCTCATACGCCGGATTCGGCGCGATACCCGGCTCGGCCGTCACGCTGCGGTATCTCAAAGTGAAAGTGACCGGAACGAAATCAGGAACGGCACCGCCTGTGTTGCGGTCGTTGCCGATCAGGCTGTACACGGGGTAAAAAAGACCCGCGCTAGGCGGGTCTGAGTTGGTACAGCGAAACGGGTTTACTGCGCGGGCTGGTGAGGTTCGCCGAATTGCCGGGCCTTGACCATTTTCGGTAGTACCTTGCCCACCAGTTCATCAACGTCGTCGACCTGGGGGAAGCGATCCGCCGCGGCGATGAATTCCTTTATGGCGGCAGTGATGTAGTCGACCCGCTCCATGTGCTCGGGCAGGGTCAGTTCATGCCCGGCGAAGTCGTTCTCGCTGGCGTTGACCAGCGGCCGGACCTTCTTCCATAGGTGCTCGACCAGCTCGCGGCTATCCTCGATGGATTGCTGAACGGACCACGCGACCCCGACTTTGACCGGCGTTGCCAATGTGTCGAAGTCGTCGTCGACCATCACTGTAACGACGTCGTTCGCTTGGCAAAGCCGGGACTGTAGCGCGTCAAGCGCATCCGTGACGCTAAGATCGGACCGTGGAATCATTGCAGGCTGTTTGGTGTTCATTGTGTCTCTCTCCGTGAATGGTTTTGAGCCAATTAAGATGGTGTCGGGCGCTCAAAACCGCACAGAGACGGCGGGCATATTCCCCCCGAAAGGGTATTGTATTAGCCGCACGCCCGACGAAGGATAGACATAAAAAAACCACGAGACTGTCGGGTGTGGTGTCCGCTCTATGCTGGGTTTTGAGCCCTTACATTCACTGTAGGCGGCGGCGGGCTGGGTGTCAACGCTGCTTGGCGTAGGGTGTAGACCCTACGTAGACCCGCTTTGTTTTCGCGCCGAGACTTGGCGGCCACGCCATTCGCTAACGTCTTGATTTTTTTGGTGCCCAGGACCGGAATCGAACCGGTACGACCGTCTCCAGTCGAGGGATTTTAAGTCCCTTGCGTCTACCAATTTCGCCACCCGGGCAAGGAAGTGGGATGTGGAGGCTGGACCCGGAATCGAACCGAGGTACACGGCTTTGCAGGCCGCTGCATAACCACTCTGCCATCCAGCCTGAAACACGAACGTCGGGGAAAGAGAATACGCGGCAGTCGTCCCCGAGTTTCTTTTCGTTCTCCCGCCGCGCTTTGTTGTCGCTTTGTTAGTCAACAGCGCGCTCGGGACGGTGGAACGATGACGCCTAAAAATGGAGCGGGAAACGAGACTCGAACTCGCGACCCCGACCTTGGCAAGGTCGTGCTCTACCAACTGAGCTATTCCCGCACAAACCTATGAAAGAGGTAGTATTTTATTCATCGGCTCGACAGTGTCAAGCAGTTCGTGGCCTCAACCGCCCTTTCCGCCCCGCAAAGTGGGCCAGGCGGCCTGCAAATAGACAACCATTGACCAAAACGTCAGCGCTGCGGCCGTATAAAGCAGCACATAGCCCACCGTCATGGTGGGCAGGTCGCCGATCGGGTCGCGATAAAGCAGCAACAACAGCGCCGCCATTTGGGCCGTCGTTTTGAATTTTCCCAGGGCTGAAACCGCGACCTGCGCCCTTTCGCCGATCTCCGCCATCCACTCGCGCAGCGCCGACACGGCGATTTCGCGACCAATGATGATGGCGGCCGGAATCGCCAAGATCGGCGTCGGGTTCACCTGTACCAACAATACCAGCGCCACCGCCACCATCAGCTTGTCGGCGACCGGGTCGAGAAAGGCCCCGAATGCTGAGGTCTGGGACCAGCGCCGCGCGAGGTAGCCGTCGACCCAGTCCGTCACGGCGGCCAAGCCAAAAATGGCCGCGCTGGCCAAGTGAGCCCACTTCATCGGCGCATAGAACACCACCACGAACACCGGAATAAGCGCGATGCGCAGTAGGGTTAAAAGGTTGGGCAGATTCAACATCGGCTAATTGTCGTCAAAATGGAAAAGATCGTAAATGCGTTGCGCTAACGACCGACTTATGCCGGGGACGCTCGACAAGTCCTCCACCCCCGCCCGGGCCAGTTCCTGCACGCCGCCGAAATGGTTGAGCAGCGTCCGTCGCCGCGCCCGTCCCAGGCCCGGAATATCGTCCAGCGATGAGTGGGCCTGCGCCTTGGCGCGTCGCGCACGGTGGGCGCCGATCGCGAAACGATGGGCCTCATCGCGAATATGCTGGATCAAATGCAAAGCGCCGGAGTTTGCCGGCAGGATCAGCTTGCGTTTCTGCGTGGCCAGGTACATCGTCTCCAATCCCGGTTTTCTCCCCGGCCCCTTGGCCACGCCGATCACAGTCACGGCCGCCACCTGCAGTTCGCGCAACACGTCCAAGGCGATATTAACCTGCCCGACGCCGCCGTCGATCAATAACAGATCCGGCCACGGCGCGTCCCCTTCTTGCAGGCGACGCATGCGCCGGGTCAGCGCTTCGCGCAGGGCGGCATAATCGTCGCCTTCGGTTGCCTGGCGGATATTGAAACGCCGATAGTCGCTCTTCTTGGGCAATCCGTTTTCAAAAACAACGCACGATGCGACGGTCTGCGCGCCTTGCGAATGACTCACGTCGAAACACTCCATGCGCTTGGGCGCCTCCGCCAATCCGAGCACCTTGCGCAGCTCGTCCACCCGCTGCTCGTGATTGGCGTGATCGGCCAGGCGCGCCGCGAGCGCCCGCTGCGCGTTTTCCTGCGCCATGGCCACCCAGCGGGCGCGTTCGCCGCGCACGCGGCTGCTGAGTTGGACTTTATGGCCGCTGGCGTCGCTGAGTGCCGCCGCCAACCATGTCCCATCCTCCAACTCGTGGCTCAGCAAAATTTCATGGGGCGTCGGCTTGCCCAAATAGTGCTGCGGAATGAATGCCGCCAAAACTTCCGCGGGCGTCAAGTCGCCGGCATGCTGGGGATAGTAGACGCGGTTGCCCAAGTTCAATCCATTGCGAACGTAAAATACCTGTACGCAAGCAGAGCCCGCCGTAACGGCGCAGGCCACAATATCGAGATTGCCCTGCTCGGCGCTGACGTATTGCTTCTCCTGAACCCGCTTGAGATTGGCGATTTGATCGCGATACACCGCCGCCTTTTCGTAGTCGAGATTGGCGGCCGCCTGTTCCATACGCGCCACTAACTCTTCGATGACCGATACACTCTTGCCTTCGAGAAACATCTCCACGTGGCGAACATCTTCCGCGTAGGTTTTTTCATCGACAAGACCGACACACGGAGCTGTGCAGCGCTTGATCTGATACTGTAGGCACGGTCGCGAACGATTGCGAAAAAAGCTGTCTTCGCACTGGCGCACCGGGAAAATCTTCTGCAACAATTGCAGGCTTTCCCGCACCGCCGCCGCGTTGGGATAGGGTCCGAAATAACGGCCTTTGGCCCGCTTGGCCCCGCGATGAAACGCCAGCCGCGGAAAAGCATCCTGGCTCGATACATAGATGTACGGGTAACTCTTGTCATCACGCAGCAATACGTTGTAGCGCGGCTTGTGCTGTTTGATCAGCGTGTTTTCGAGAATAAGCGCTTCGTTTTCGGTGTGCGTTACGATGACTTCAATGCTCGCCACGCGATCGAGCATGACCATGGTTTTGCCCGACACCGGACGTCCGCTGAAGTAGCTCCCCACTCGATTGCGCAAGTTGCGCGCTTTGCCCACGTAGATCACCTTGCCCGTCTCATCGAGCATGCGATATACGCCCGGCCGCTTGGACAGCGTTTTGACGAATGATTTCGGATCGAAGGCGCTTGTCATTCCGAGCAACTTCTATTTCTTGCCGCTCAGCAAATGCTGGATGACATCGAACACGTTGCGGAACATCGCCGGCGTCAGACGTTTCGTTTGAGTGTTGTAGCGGCTGCAGTGGTAGGAGTCGACGAGTCGGCGGCCGTCAGGCAATTCATGCACGCGGGCGTGAATGAATGGATACTGACTTTTCTTGAGCCCGAGCGCCCGCAAGACCGCGTCGTGGGCAATACTGCCCAGGGCCAAGATGACCGCATCGGTTCGCGCGGCGGCGATCTCCTGCGCCAAATACGGATTGCAGGTCTTGATCTCATTCAAGGTGGGTTTGTTCTCCGGCGGCAGACATTTCACCGCATTGGTAATGAAACAGTTGCGCAGTTTCAATCCATCGTTGGCTTCGGTAGCGGTCTTGCGATTGCTGAAACCGTAGGCATGCAGCGTCTCGTACAACAGGATACCCGCGTAATCGCCCGTAAACGGCCGCCCGGTGCGGTTGGCGCCGTGCATGCCCGGCGCGAGGCCTACGATCATCAATCGACCCTTCATATCGCCGAAGGGCGGCACGGGGCGTGCGAAGTAGTCGCTGTGGGCGCGGCGAATCTCGCGCAGATTCGCCGCGAGACGCGGACACAGCACGCAGTCCGTGCTGAACGCGCAGCCTTTCACTTTCGCGCCGGCCATGTCAGTGATCCACGCGGCGCGCTTCGATGATATTGGGCAACTGGCTTATCTTGGTCAGAACGCGGCTCAGTTTTTCGATATCGTCGACTTCCAGATTCAACCGCATGTGGGCGCGATTGGTCTTAGGATTGGATTGAGTGTCCACCGCAGTCACGTTCACCTTCTCATTGGCGAGCACGGTCGAAATATCACGCAGCAGACCGTGCCGGTCGTAGGCAATGATCTGTATGGCGGCTGCAAACGATTGGTCGGCCTGTTGCCCCCAATGCACCTCCAATACCCGCTGGGGAACCTCGATGCCAAAGCGCAGCATGTTGGGACAATCACTGCGATGGATGCTCACGCCGCGACCCCGGGTGATAAATCCCTTGATCTCATCGCCGGGCAGCGGGTGACAACACTGGGCGAAGTGGGTCAACAAATTGCCAACGCCGAGCACATCCACCGCGCCGCTCAAACTTCGCGCTCGCGGCATGGAAGCTTTCGGCACTTTCAACTCCGCTGGCGCGGGCGCGATTTCCTGGACTTTGGCCAACACCTGCGAGATGCGCACTTCGCCGCGGCCGACCGCGGCATAGAAGCCGTCCATGGTGTCGAAACCGCTCTCCCGCCCCAATCGCTCCAAATTGACCTCGCGGAAACCGAGCCGCTTGAGTTCGCGATCGAGGGTATGGCGACCCATCTTCGCCGCTTCTTCCTGGCTTTGCAGCTTGAAGAAAGCCAGCACTTTGGCCCGCGCCTTGGACGAGTGCAAATACCCGAGATGAGGGTTGAGCCAGTCTCGGCTGGGATCGCCCTTCTTTACGGTGATGATCTCCACTTGCTCGCCGTTGTCCAATTCATACGTTAGCGGGACGATCTTGCCGTTGACCTTGGCGCCGCGACAACGGTGACCGACCTCGCTGTGGATGTGGTAGGCGAAGTCCAACGGCGTGGCGCCACGGGGCAGGTCCATCACGTGTCCCTTTGGCGTGAAGACATAAATGCGGTCGCTGAATACCTCAGTGCGCATTTTGTCGACGAACTCGGAGGCGTCGCGCACTTCATCCTTCCACTCGAGCACCTGGCGCAAGACGGCGATCTTGCCCTCGAACGCGCTGTCGGCGGCGGCGCCTTCTTTGTAGCGCCAATGGGCCGCGACGCCGAATTCCGAATGGCGATGCATCTCCTGGGTGCGAATCTGCACCTCGACCGTCTTGCCCTCCGGCCCGATGACCGCCGTGTGCAGCGAGCGGTAGCGATTGGCTTTGGGTGTGGCGATATAGTCGTCGAACTCGCCGGGGATGTACTGCCACTTGCTGTGCACAATCCCCAGCGCGGCGTAACAATCGCGCACTTCCTTGACCAGCACGCGGGTAGCCCGCACGTCGTAGATCTGGCCGTAGTCCATTTCCTTGCGCTGCATCTTACGGTAAATGCTGTAAATATGTTTCGGCCGGCCGTTCACCACCGCCTCGATGCCGGCGTCCTTCAGCGCCGTCGACAATTGATCGATGAAATCGGCGATATAGCGCTCACGGTCGACGCGACGTTCGTTGAGCAGGCGGGCGATTTTCTTGTACATCTCCGGCTCGAGATAACGAAACGCAAGATCCTCGAGCTCCCATTTGATGTCCCAAATTCCGAGACGATTGGCCAACGGCGCGAAGATTTCCATCGTCTCGCGGGCGATGCGCCGTTGCTGCTGCTCGGACAGCGCGCACAGCGTGCGCATGTTGTGCAAACGATCCGCCAGCTTGATGAGGACCACGCGTACGTCCTCGACCATGGCCAACAGCATCTTGCGCATGGCCTCGGCGTTGAGCTGATGCTTGCGCTCGTCGCTGTCGGCGCGGCGCCCCACTTCGATGGCGTCCATCTTAGTAACGCCGTCAACCAACCGGGCAACGCTCGCGCCGAATTTGCGCTCGATTTCATCAAGGCCGATGTCCGTGTCTTCCACCACGTCGTGGAGCAACGCCGCGACAATGGTTTCCTCGTCGAGATTGAGTCCGGCGAGAATGTCGGCCACCGCCAAGGCATGATGCACATAGGGCTCGCCCGATGCCCTAAATTGGCCCGAGTGCGCCTGTTGCGCGAATTCGACCGCGCTTTTGATCAGGCTCAATGACGCGCCGGGACGGGCCTGTGCCAGGTGGTTCAGCCAATGACCGACCGACTCGGCGGGATTCGCGCCCTGGGTGCCCAAATTGTTGACAACGCTGACCATTGCGGCCTCTGAGTTTCCTCTCCCAACCAAAACGGGTGTTTCGCTGTATGTCACCAAATCCGCGCGGAGGTTCCTCAACTCTCCGTTGCTAGCAAAACACTGACCATCGAATACATCAGCCAGTGCTGCAACTGCTCCGGCGCGTTGCGGAATCGATACGCGTCCAGCACCAGCAAATCCGCCGAGTAGCGCTCCAATAGGTCGATTACGTCGCTGGCTGAAGGCGCTAAAACCACTTCGCCACTCTGTATCTCGGCCGCCGCGATGAAATCAGTAATTGTCTGCACGACGTCCGCCGCGCCGGGGCAAGCGGCCATAACCAGGCAGACGAAGGGCGCGCGCCGCCGCTGCGACCAAAAGACCGCCTGCTGTATCACATGCCAGGGGATGGGCGTGCGATCGACAACGCTGACAATCGAGCCGCCGGCTCGACTCACTCCACCCTCGATCCACAGCGAACACCGGCCCGCGTTCAGCAGACCGCACAACGTCTGCCCCAAGTGAGAAAGGGACTGCAATCGAGAATCGTTGGTCGCGCACACCAGCACGTCGCGGCGACTTACCTGTGAGAGAAGTTGTTGGCAAACGTTGCCATGTAGCACCGAAAACTGCCCCGACCACGGCTGATTGCTCACCGTCTGGAAAAATAGCGCGCGCAATTGATCGGCTTCCGCGCGGATCTGGCGCGCCAGGGTTTCGATATCAAGCGATTCGATTCGGGCCGAATCGGCGTTGACGACCCGCGCAAACGGCAAGGACGCCATCTGCAGCAAAGCGCTGTCCTCGACAAACAGCGCATCGAGCTGCGCGCCGCAAATTTCGGCAAGGCGGGACGCCGCGGCGTAGAGGCGCTGACCACTGGCCGGCGAACCGGCGGCCACCACGATGCGACTAATGGCCGTCGGAGTCTTCGTCGCTGCCGTCGTGGTCGTCGCCTTCCCTGTCTTGACGCTCCGCGGTGTTCGACTCATCCTCGATTCCCTTGCCAGGTGAGATGTGTTCGTGCCGGTGTTCTTCCATACGGCGCAGAATGGTGCTCACCTTGTGATTGAACGTTCCTTCGGGAAATTCTCCCGCCTCGTTGGCCTCGCCCGCATCGAGCCCGCTCAACAGGGTGATTCCTTCATTGACATGGCTTATGGGATAAATGTGGAAACGGCCCTGCCGCGCCGCTTCGATAATATCCTGACGCAGCATCAAGTGACAGACGTTGGACGCGGGAATGATCACACCTTGCTCGCCCGTCAAGCCGCGGGTCTTGCAGACATCGAAGAAGCCTTCGATTTTTTCGTTTACGGCGCCGATGGCCTGGATATCGCCCTTTTGACTTACCGATCCCGTTACGGCCAAGGACTGCGTTAACGCCACGTCGGCGATGGCTGACAACAGCGCGAACAATTCCGCCGCGCTGGCGCTGTCGCCGTCGATCTCGGCATAGGATTGCTCGAAAACCACGCGTGCCGCCAACGACAAGGGTCGCTCTTTGGCAAAGTAATGTCCGATGTAGCCGGTCAGAATATGCACGCCCTTGGAGTGGAACGGACCGCCCAAATCCACCTCCCGCTCGATGTCGACTACTTCCCCATCGCCCAGCCGGACAGTGGCGGTTATGCGGCTGGGCATGCCGAAGTCCAAATCGCCCACGGCGACGACCGACAACCCATTGACCACGCCCGCCTTTGCGCCTTGGGTGTCGACCAGCACGATGCCGCGCCGAATAGCGTCGATGGTGCGCTCGCGCACCCGATCACTGCGACGCAGCTTGGCCGCGAGGGTTGCTTCGATATCCTCGCGGTCGATCGCGTTTCGTCCCGCTTCGCCCGCCCAATAATCCGCCTCGCACAAGACATCGGTGATGCTGCGCATGTGGGTGGACAATCGTTCCTGGTCTTCGATGATGCGCGATGCGTGCTCGATCACCCGTTGCACGGCGGTCGCCGTCAAGGGTTTGAGCTCATGGCGGCGCGCCAACGTCGCGATGAGATGGGCGTAGGCCTTTACACTCTGACCGCTGCGCTCGACCGTGTCCTCGAAATCCGCCGCCACTTTGAACAGCTCGGCGAAATCCGGATCCAGCTGATAAAGGAGGTAATACAGCATCCGATCGCCCAACAGAACCACTTTGACATCGAGCGGTATTCGCTCCGGTTCCAATGACACTGTAGAAGCAAGACTGAGCATCTGTTCCAACGACTGAATTCTGATTTCCGCCGACTGCAAGGCGCGCTTCAGCCCTTCCCAGGCGTAGGGGTGCTGCAGCACCTTGAAGGCGTCGAGGATGAGATAGCCGCCATTGGCGCGATGCAGAGCCCCCGGTTTGATCAGCCGAAAGTCGGTTATCAGCGCGCCCATCAATGCCACATGCTCGACCCGCCCCACCAGATTGAGGTAAGTGGGGTGATCTTCATAAATCACGGGGGCGCCTTTGGTGGCCGCGTTGTCGACCAGAAGGTTGACCTGATAGCGGGCGAACGGGCCGTCGGGCACGTGGGCCAACATTGGGATTCGGCCGCGCTCGCTGTCGTCGGATTCGCGAAACTCGTCGATATTTTCCAACACGTCATTTTCAACCGCCTCTAAGAACGCCACGATCGCCGGGAGGTGCTGGAACTGGGTTTTGAGCTTGGACATAGCATACGCAACCGCGGCCTGCGCCGTGGCCTTTTCGAGGGCGCGGGTTTGCGCGCGCGCTTCGGCACGCCACGCCGGAACACGTTGAATAAGCTGCCGCAATTCGTCCTGGAGGGTGTCAACTTCGCGTTCGATGCGCTGCTTTTCCTCATCGGGGAGCTGCTCGAACTGCTCCGGCGTAAGCACATCGCCGTCAGTAATGGGCGCAAACGCGAATCCATTGGGCGTGCGCATCAGCGCGATGCCCTTGGTTTTCGCCTTCTCCCGGATCGCTTCGATCGCTTTGTCTTGCTCATCCTTTAACGTCTGCTCTATTTTTTGCAGCTGAGATCGATACTCATCGCTGGCAAAGGCCGCGGGAATATCGTGGCGCAACGCCTCAACAAACTCAGTCATGGCTCGGGCGAGCCCATCGCCTTCGCCGGCGGGCAACTGCAATACGCTTGGCTGGTGCGCCGCCTGAAAATTATTGACATAGCACCAGTCGTTGGGCGGACCGCGCCGATCCGATTCGGTATCCAGCAGGGACTGCACCAGGGTGTGTTTGCCGATGCCGGGCGGGCCGAGAACAAAAATGTTGAAGCCGCGCTTTTTGATCCCCACGCCGAAACGCAGGGCCTCCAGCGCTCTGTCCTGACCAAATAATCCTTCGAACTCGGGCAGTGAGTCGGTGGTGACGAAATCCAGGACGCTCAAATCACAAGAGTGATAGAGCTGCTCCGCCGTGAGGGGGCTCGTTTTTTTCATCGTTCTGCTTGAATAGCCTTTGAAGTGTCTTTCAAACCGCGTTGGCCATGCCGAGATAAACGAAAAAGCGGCGCCACCGTTGGGTATCGCCGCTCTCGCTTTTCCTCCTCGACCTGAGGCGGAATCGACCCGCTTGTTTCACTCGCGACGCGTAACGCGCACGCGTCACCGCACTTTACTAGGCCGAATGGCGCGAGTTAGCCGAGAGGCTGTTAACCAACTGGTCCTCGAGTTCGATTCGTTCGGCCAGATTTTCTCCCAGTTTGGATAAGTCCCGCGCCAACTGATCAAGCTGTGCTCGGCGCTGAGCTTCGCTGTCGTATTTGTCGTTGAAGTCCAGGATCTCTTGGGTGATATCTACAATGCGCGGATAGATTCGGTCGGCGACATTGAATACGGTGGAACGACGCTCCCTGTTCTCGGCGAAATAGCGGTACAACTGAAAATGCGCGTTGGCCGTATAGTCGACCAATGCCGAACAAAACTCGCCTAGCAACTCGGTCGATTCATCCGGGTCATTGAACGGCTTTTTGTTAGCCAAGTCGTTGTACAGGCTCAACATTTGTGTGCGCGAATTGACCAACTTGCGAATCATGCCGACAGAGCGTGTCCGCCGTTCGGGCACGGGACGTTGTATTTCTTGCATGCGTACTCTCCGAGGAGGAAGGGTTTGGATAGTTTACCAGCCCTCCTTACGGTTCAGAACGGGTACGCGCGGGGGAAGTATTTAGGGCATTAGAATCATAGAGTTATAGAGGCGATAGGAAAGCGGCCGAGCACCTAACGGGGTTACCGGCAACGCCCCGGCCGCATTTTTTGAATCATTTTCTATTGTAGGCTTTAGTTGTCCCGCAGCTTCTCGCGCCAGTAATTCGCTTGACGCGGATCTTTAGGCAAACCGAACCAGCCCTCCTCGTAGCCGATCGCCAGGTATTCTTCCGCCAACGGAAAGCCCTTTTCGGCACTGGCGGCATAGAGCCGCACGGCCTCGGCTTCATTGCGGGCCACGCCCATCCCGCTGTGGTAGAGCAAGCCAAGATTGAACTGGGCCTGGGCGTCTCCGTCTTTGGCTAGCGGATGAAGCACGTCATAGGCTCCCGGGAAATCGCCTTGGCGGGCTTTTTCGATCCCAACGGTGAGGTCTTGCGCGCCTACGGCACCGACGGTCGCCAGACATAAGGTCGCGGCGAGTTTTGCTAGCGTCTTCGATTTCATCAATTCTCTTCCTTCGCTTGATCAGGATTTAGGCAACGTCCCCCGGCATATCGACGCGCGACGATGCCGCTCGAGTAAACAATCGTGACGCGACACACAAAACCGCACTCTGGGAAATGGCAAGTAAAGTTGCCCGACGCAGACGCCGAAAACTCAGATATCTACACAGGGAAATTTCATGACTTTCTGGAACGCCTGGCGAGCGACGGTTGGGGCGGGTGCCAGCCGCGTCCGCTTCGTCGCGCCGACCCAAGGCAGGGTTACTCGTGAACATTTATGACATCTTAGAAACGCGCCCAAGTCGACTGACCCAGCCGATCACCGATTTCTTGCGTGATCACGGCACGACGAACAGCTATGTTCCGGGCGAAATCGTTCTTGAGGAAGACTCGCCCTCGGACGCGGTGTTTATTATTCTCGAAGGCGAAGTCGAAATTCGCAAACGCGATAGCATCGGCAATACGGTCGTCATCGCCACCGCCGAAAAAGGCACGGTTTTCGGCGAGATGGGCGTATTTCTGAACGTCCGCCGCTCGGCCACCATTGCCGCAAGAACAAACCTGACGGTTCTCGCGCTTAGCCACGCCAAATTCATGGAAGCGCTGCAGCACTATCCCGACGTGACCTTCCGTCTATTGAAGTCATTGTCAGGGCGGTTGAATCATCTGAACGAGCGGTTCGTCGCGATCGTCAACAACAAAATCATGATCATGGTCGGAACGTATATAATCGATCAACTTGAATCCACGGCCCTTTCCCGCGGGGAAATGACGCTCTACATGCAAAAATTGTTGAAGAAGACCCAACTCGATAATCTGCAGGCGACCAACGCATTGGCCAACTACAAACGTTTGAACATTATCTCCCAGTTCAACATACTCGCCCCCGATATCATCACCTTTCGAGTCAATACGACGATTCTTAGGTCCTATTTGGCCAGCATTTGCGTCCAGCCTCTCGCCTAGTTGATCGGTTGTCCCAGCCCCAGTGAACGCCATATGAACCCCCACCTCGTCGTCTACATCTCTCATCACGGTTATGGTCACGGCGCCCAAACCACCTCCGTGCTCAACGCACTGGTTGAACAGATGCCCCAGCTCAAGGTCACCGTGGTCAGCGGACTGCCGGTGGACTTCTTGCGTTCCCGACTGAGAATGCCTTTCGCGTTGCGTCCCAACGCCTTTGACTTCGGGCTCGCCATGGACTCTGTATTCGACGTCAAGGCGGAAGAAAGCCTGTCGCGCTATCGGGCGCTGCACGCCAATTGGCGGCAACGCATTGACGAAGAAGCGGCGGTCCTGCGCGCGCTGCGACCTGACGCGGTGCTGTCGAACGTGGCCTATCTGCCGCTTGCCGCGGCGAAGCGCGCCGGGATTTCGTGCGCGGGAATGAGTTCACTCAACTGGGCTGATATCTTCGCCCACTATTTTCCCGACAAAACCAATGCCTCGATTCTGGACCAGATGCAGGAATCCTACGCGGGTGCTTCGGTGTTCGTGCAGCTGACACCGAGCATGCCCATGACGTGGCTGGCCAATCGTCGCGCGGTCGATCCGGTCGCGTCGCTGGGCCGCGACCGCGGCGACGAAATCCGTCGTCTTTTGGGCTTAAGCACCACGACCAGACTGGTCCTCGCCACCTTCGGGGGAATTGAGACGGCGTTCAACCTCGACCACTGGCCGCGACGCGCTGATGTATTTTGGTTGCTCCCGGCCGTTTGGGCCCCCCATCGGGATGATATGGTTGCTTTCGAAAGCGTAGGTATCCCCTTTATCGATTTGATGCGCTCATCAAGCGCCGTTCTCAGCAAACTGGGATACGGCATCGTCAGTGAATGCGCCTGCAACGGCGTCCCGCTCATGTTCTGTGAGCGCGGTGATTGGCCCGAAGAACCCTATTTGCAGGAATGGCTGCGCAAGAACGGCCGCGCCTGCCTGGTGCCTCGCGCGGAACTTGCCTCGCCGCATCTGTTGAGCGCCCTGGACCAATTGCTGGGACAGCATCCACCCGTCAGCCCCCCGCACCCGGACGGCGCCCCACAGGCCGCCAGTCTCGTGCGCGAGTTGCTCGAATCCTATTAGATTGGCAGGCTAATCGGCCACGCGCTTGAGCGACTGCAGCCGATTGTTGGCGTCATACACCAGAACGAACTCGCCGTAGACGCCTTGGTGGGTTACGAAAGGCCGAAGGTGTTCGGCGGGGAATTGGATTCGTCGGCCATCGCTGGCCCGAACAATCACCGCTTTCGCCGCACCAGCGTAGTAGGCCAAGTATTTCTCAGCGGGAATTGCTAAGCGAAAACGCGTCTCTGCCATAGGCACAGGATGGTGCCACTGAGTCGCACCGCTTACAATGGTTAGAAGGATTCCTCGCGCCCGATCAAAGCGCGATAGAGCGTAATGCTACGAGATCTTCAGAAAGGGCTTTTGACCATCAGTCCCGGACGAAGACTTTTTTTGATCGAGTATCTTCTCCGCGACTTTCATCAGCAGTTTCGCCTTTTCCATGTCGCTGACCTCGAGACCATGCGCGGCAAGGATGCGATTCAGGGTATTGATAATGCCCATGACGATGCGTTCGTTGAGTGCATCCGGTATCGCACTCCCGACAGGCGAGCCAGGGCGGTCCGCGGATGTTTTATCGGGAACCGGTTTGACGTCGGTGGCGGCTGCTGCCGCCATGGGAGCCGACCGCGGTTTGATCGACGGTCGCGCCGACTCCTGGGCTGGACCGCGAACCCCAACGGCATCGGTCTGGGGATCGACTCGCTGTTCAGCGCCCAAGGTTGGGATTTCCGCCTCGCTTTCGGGCTCGCCTTGCGGCGCGTCCATCCAGCCAAACGGAAAACCATAAGCGTCTTCAATTTTGCGCGCCATGGAATCGCCAATATTAAATTTGCCATCTAAAACACGGTAAATATAAATCGGCGAAATCTGTAACCGCAACGCAAGTTGGCTCACCGCCCCCTCGCGTTTGATCAACTGCCGCAGATTGGTTAGTCGAATCTGCTTGTTCTGCATGTTCACCTTTTCCGCGGTTCCACGACCCGACTAAAGAGTCAGGCGCTATACCGTTTTCTACAGTACACTGAAATTCGGCGGCCGAAAACCCACATCCCCCGTCAGCGTCCAAAAATACGGGCCCGTTTGTGAAGCATCAAAGTCAACGGAGAATTTTTGTTATACAACAATATGTTACGATGCTTTCCTGCCACATGACGGACAAACAGGATAATTTTTATTGTCGATACATAATGTAGCAAAAATATTTTAAAGTAATTACTAACACATTTCTAGTGACCGATCGACAATTACATGCTGTTTGTGGCCTTTTTTTCGCTCCATTCCGGGGCGGTGGTGATCAGCCACTGCAAAAACGTCTGTGCCGGCATCGGCTTCGCGAAATAGTATCCTTGCACCAAATCGCAGCCCAGATTCACCAGCGCCCGCCACACCGCTTCGCTTTCGACGCCCTCGGCGACAGCCCGCAATCCCATGTTGTGGGCCAGGTCAACTATGGATCGAACAATAACGGCATCGTTCGCTTCGGCTGCCATTTCCATCACAAACGAGCGATCAATCTTGATTTCGTCCACCGGCATCCGCTTTAAATAGGCCATGGATGAGTATCCCGTCCCGAAGTCATCGATAGACAGATGGACACCCATCGCGTCGAGCCGTGACAATATTTTTAGCGCGCTGGCGGGGTCGGCCATGACGGCGCTCTCGGTGATCTCAAGGCACAGTCGGCTAGGCGCCATACGCCACTGTTCGAGCGCGCTGTGGACCAATTCCGGCAGTTCCTTGACCTGCAGACTGCGGGCCGAGAGATTCACGGCCACGTTGAGCTGATGCCCGGTGGATTGCCACTGGGCGCACTGCTTGAGGGCCTGATGAAGAACCCAAACCGTTAACGGATGAATCAGACCCGACTGCTCGGCCAAGGGTATGAACTGGTCGGGCGGGATGAAACCGCGTTCATCGTGCTGCCAGCGAACCAATGCTTCGGCTCCCCACACGGTCCCGCGCTGGGCGTCCAATTGGGGCTGGAAATACAATTCCAGCTCGTCTTGTTCGATGGCTTCCCTCAGCTCGCGCTCCAAAGTGAGCTGGAACAATCGATGCTGATCCTTCGACCGATTGTAGAGCTGATAACCGCATTGATACTGCTTGGCTTCGGCGACGGAAACGTCGGCGCGGCGCAGCAATGTGCTGGCGTCCGTGCCGTGCTGAGGCGCCAGGACGATGCCGATGCTGACATTGATATTGAAGCTCTTGCCTTCGAGGGCAAAGGGCGTTTGCATCATCGCCAGAATCTTCTGCGCGACGATCGAGGCTTCGTCATCGCTTCGCACGCCTGGGAGCAGAACGGCGAATTCGTCGCCTCCGAGACGCGCGGCCGCGTAGTGTTGATCGGCCAAACGCGTAATCGCCTCGTTGTCCAGTCGAGTGGTGACGTCTGATTTGCGCAGGATCTGCTCCACGCGCACGCCGACTTGCACCAGCAATTGATCGCCGACATCGTGTCCCAGAGAATCATTGACCGCCTTGAAGCGATCAACGTCGATGATGAACAGCGCAAACGGCTCACCGTTGTGCTGCGATCGCTCGGCGTGCTCATGCAGGAGATCGTGAAACCGGGTGCGATTGGCCAATTTGGTGACCGGATCAATGTACGCGATGTTCTCGAGTTTCGCGTACAGCGTGCTGAGTTCCGACGTCATCTTGTTAAAATCATTCGCCAGCTCGCGAAGCTCCAGATTTCCGCCCACGGAAACATGCTCTCCGAGATGAGTTCTGTCGCGACGCAACAACTGCAATTGTTCCGTAAGAATCCGCAGCGGCGATAACGTCGATCTTTGAAAAACGAACAATGCCAGGAGGATCGCGCCGATGGTCGTGCCCGTCGCCACGGCCATTACCTGCCAGCGCGTGCGCGTCAAACCTTCGTTGAACGGTCTAACGTCCGCGGCCGTGTAGACGTACAATGCGGGATGCCCCTGCGGCGTCTCCACAAGGTGCTCGACGATGAGAGTGTCGTTCGGATCGATCACTTGCGGCCAGCTGGCCGACTCGATTCGAAGTTGACCGCCTGCCGTTACCGCTTTCAGCGGCATTCCCAGCGCCGATTCCAATGGCCGCAATGCATGGGACGGATCGGTGATAACCTGCAAGTAACCAAGCAGGCGAAGACCGCCGATGGGCACGAGAACCGAAAGGTGCGGGGTTCCATCGTAGACGCAGAGACTGCTGATGACTTTGAGCCGCTCGGGGCCTTCGCGTCCCAGCGCGTTCTTAATCAGATCCGGACAAACGAACGTACCATTGTGAAGTTCGGGCGCGCCCTCGGTGGACGCCGCCAATAAGCGCAGGCCGGTATCATAAACAAACATTTTCTCAAGCTTGATGACGCCGGTCGTGACGAAGTACTGATGGAACTGACTGTTCAGTCGCGCGACGAGCGCATCGCGGTTACGGGCTCGCAAGAGTTGAGCGAATTCGTGGTCGCTTTGAATCGCCAATCCGAGATCGCGCGCGCGATCGTCGCCTACTGCCAGCAAGTCGTGGCTTTTCAGAGTCAACAGATCAACGAGCGCCTCACGATGCGACTCGACCGCGTGGCGGCGATAGACCTCGCCCGCTACCAGCGCCAGTACCATGCCCAACACACCCATCAGGCAAATTGTGACGCCCAAACTGATGCGCAGTGAAAGTTGTCGGCGCAACATCTACTCGCTTCCCGCCGGTGGCGTTCCCTTAAATTCGATTTTGTTTTACGAACCCGAGCCCATGCAAAATGCTATGTTTTGCACAGCAAATTAGCGGCTTGCCGCGCCTATTTCTTTAAGTCAAAACGGCAGGGTGTGGATTTATTTGGAGCCTGCGAGAACGCCGGGAAGAAACAGCAGCAGTGCTTCGATGAACTGGGCACGTGCCTCGATGAGGGTGGGCTCGATAATATCGCCGTTGAGTCGGGTTATTTCCCATGCCTCGGGAGCAATCGGGGGTCCATCCTGCGCATTCGTGCAGCCCCGCTCGGCCAATCGGGCGAGGGAATTGGCAATGTGCACAATCGCCGCCTCAAGGGCATAAGACTCGGCCTTCTGGGGCTCATGATGGTGCTCCACGGCCTCCTGAAGCGATTGAGGCAAATTCCACAGCTTCAGCAGCTCTGCGCCCACGACGCCGTGATCGATGTCGAACACGTCGCGCTCCGCCTGATACAGCGGCTCGCCGCTGCGATTGGCTCGGTCCAGCATGACCTGCACCAAGTCGGGGATCTTGTTGTACATCACCAGATGACCGATGTCGTGCAATAACCCGGCGACGAACAGGCGTTCCCGATGCAAAACGTTGCAGCGACCGGCCAGTTCCCGGGCAATGACCGCAGTATATAAACTGTGGCGCCAAAAGCTCGCCATGTCGATCAGATCGTTATCCAGGCGGTCGAATGAACGAATTGCGCAAGAGGCCAGCACCAAAAAGCGCAGCTCCCGCGTTCCGATGATGGTGACTGCGCGCGACACGGTTTCGATCTTCGATGGAAATCGGTAGAACGAACTGTTGGCAATCTTCAGCAGGCGCGCCGTGAGGCCGGGATCCTGACAAATCACGTTGCCGATGTCGGCGGCCGAGGAGCGCGCGTCGTCGACCATATCGTTGACCCGCGTGCACACCTCCGGCAACGACACCAGCGTGGCTACGCCTTTCACCAAATGGGTGGCCCGCTCTCGCTTTAAACCCCAGTCCGTCTGCATGTATCCCCCGTTTTCCTTATACCCCGCTTTCGGATACAGCTCGGTGAAACTTTAGCAACTACCTATTCAACACAGTAGTCTCCCCCAGCCAAAGCGCAATGGCCGCTCGTTCTCCAGCCGCGAGGCAGTCCGGCAAGGCGCTGCGATGCATCGAAGTGCATGCAACAATGCCTGCGGTAAAACCTTTACTCCTACTGTCGATAACAATAAGATTCGACAATTGATTCGATCCGGCATGCAGAAATTTCACCTCTCGCCCCATTTTTATGTCGCAGCCACGCTGCTCACCGCGCTCGGCGCGTTTTGGGGATTCAAGACTTACGGTTATCACGACCAGCTTTTTTACATTCCCATTTTCGTCGCGCCCCTGGTCTGGGCGCTGGGCAATCTGTGGCGACAACGACGGGATGATTACTTTTCGATCGAACGCGGCCAGTCCTTGCTTCAGCTCCTGCGCCGCGCAATCGTGCGTTACTTCGTGTGGCTGGGCGTTTTTTTTCTAGCGCTAACGTTTTACGAAACCCACGACTATTACTCGAAACAACTCACGAATCTGCTGTTTCTACGCGAATGGTTCGACCTGTACGTGACTTACGGCGTGTTGTATTTTATCGCCACGCTCAAGTTCAAGGCTTCGCGCACCGAGGACTTTTACGACAACGCCATTCGGCTCTTGGCGCTCTGCAAATACACCCTTCTTGCCACCTTCTCGCGCCGCGATCGGAAACGAGCCCGAATCGCCTGGCGCAACACCTACAATCGCAAAGTCGTGCTCAACCTTTTTATGCGCGCCTACTTTATTCCCGTGATGGTCGTTCAGATCTACAGTGGATTGAAAGGCAGCATATCGCTGTCCGCCGACGACTTTTCCCATTACAACATCATGACAATGCTGTTGTGGATTTCGGGAATACTGTGGTTCGCCGATGCACTGTCCGCTGCGTCGGCCTATTGCATTGAATCGCGCTGGGTCGAGAACCGCTCGCGCTCGATTGATCTCACGGCCGGCGGTTGGTTGATCTGTTTGTGCTGCTACGCGCCGTTTAATCAAGTCACGGGCACGCTGTTTCCGTTCGCTCCCCTCGTTGCCACCAACAACGCAGCGGATTTGATCTTCGTCGACCAAACCCTGCTGCTGATCTTGAAGTTCGTCGAGGTCGGAATTCTGGCCGCGTTGGTGTATAGCGATCTGTCACTCGGGCCGTCCGGGGCCAACATCACCTTCAAGAAGCTGCAAGATCGCGGTCCCTACGGGATCGTGCGCCATCCCGCCACCACCTGCAAGATGGTGTTATGGTGGTCGCAGTCACTGCTGTACGTAAACTTCTGGAGCTGGGAGATCGTTTTCGGACACCTCATGTGGAACGTCATTTACATCCTGCGGGCACTGAGCGAGGAAAGACATCTCAAGCGTTTTCCCGAATACCGGGCGTACATGGACAAAGTCAGGTATCGGCTGATTCCCGGTGTGTGGTAACGCAGCGCTGGCGGCCCTACTCGTAGCGCAGCGCGTCCACCGGACGCATTGCGGCCGCCCGTTTGGCCGGGTAGTATCCCGACACGATGCCGGTGAGGCTGGCCACGCCCACGGCGATGATGAGCAACGAAAAAGGCGGCATGAGGCTGATCCCCAGCGTCGAACTGGCAATGAGGCCGACCACCAAACCCAACGCCAAACCCAAAACGCCGCCGATGGCGCTGATAAATAAGGCCTCGAGAATAAACTGCGACAAAATGTCTTTTTGCCGCGCGCCAATGGCTTTGCGAATGCCAATCTCGCGGGTACGTTCGACCACAGAGGTCGCCATGATATTCATGATGCCCAAGCCGCCGACCAACAACGACACGCCGGCGCCCACAACGCCGATCACCGTAATAATGCGGAGGTAGCGGTTGGCAGTTTCCACCCATGTCTGCATGTCCTCCAAGATATACGCATACTTGCCTCCGTGCTTTCGGGTAAGGAAGGAGTTGATCTGCTGCAACGCCGACTGGACCAGCGAGGTATCCTTGGCTTCTGCCACCAATGTGTGGACATCTTTGGAAGCGAGGACTTGCTGATAGAGCGAATAGGGGATGACGATTCGATCATTGACGTCGTAGGCGACGGCGCCGATGGAGGAAAGAAATTGTCGATCTTTGTTTTTGAGCACGCCGATGATCGTCAGACGGATGTCGCCCATCCGGATGGACTCGCCCACCGGATTTGAGTTCATCGAAAAGAATCTCTCTTGGACCTTGGTGCCGATAAGCACCACCGGCTTGCGGTCGCGAATATCGTCCTCGCGAAAAAGGCGACCATATTTGACTTCTTCGTTCACGATGTTGAAGTAGTCCACGTCGACGCCATCGACTTTAATTCGACTATAGCGATTGCCCACGCGGATGAGCACTTCCCAAGGGTTGGTGTACACCCACGGGCTGACCCTGGAGACGGCCGGACAACAGGCCCCGGCTCGTATCGCCATCACGTCCTCGGTCGTTATCCCGCTCCCCGCCGGAACGCTGGCGAAGGGGTGCTGCTCACCCCAAAAGCGATAAATCCACATCGCGTTGAGACCGAATGTCTGGAACTCCGCGAATACCATGTCGCGACCCGTCTTGCCCACCGTCCCCACGACGATCACCGCCAAAACGCCGATCATCACGCCGAGAATGCTCAAGAGCGTTCTGAGCCGATTCTCGCGCAGTGCGAACATCGCCTGTTCAAGCGAGTCGAGCCAAAAACGTGTGAAGGTGGGACGGTACACCGTTGCGGCCTTATGTAGTGGACTGGTGATCCAATCGGATTTCACCATCGCGCAGATAAATAATGCGGCTGGCGTAGGCCGCGATCTCGTCTTCGTGGGTTACCAATATAACGGTCTTGCCGCTTTGGTTGAGGGTCTGCAGCAACGCCATGATGTCATGGGAGGTCTGAGAATCCAAACTCCCGGTTGGCTCGTCGGCGATGATGATTTCCGGATCAGTGACCAAGGCGCGCGCGATGGCGACGCGCTGCTGCTGTCCTCCGGACAACTGCGAAGCGGTGTGATCCATACGCTCGCCCAATCCCACCAGTTGCAGCGCGATCTGCGCACGGTGGCGCCGCTCCGCTGTACCAACTCCCGCGTACATCAGAGGAATCTCCACATTGCGCAAGGCGTTCAGACGAGGAATCAAGTTGAACAACTGGAACACAAAACCGATGCGCTGATTACGCAGCCCGGCCAGTTGATCGTCCGTCATGGTGGAGACGTCGTGGCCCCAAAAACGGTAACTGCCCGAATCATAGGATTCGAGCAGTCCGAGAATATTCATCAGAGTGGATTTACCCGACCCGGAGGGTCCGGTGATGGCTATAAATTGTCCCGGCGCAATCTCCAGCGAGACGCCGCGCAAAACCGGAACGATCGTGTCACCTAATTTGTACGCCTTACTAACACCCTGTAAGGAGATCATTGGCTCCTATCCGGGAATCTCGACCGGTTCGACCCGAGCGCCCTCTTCGATGTCTTTTCGCAGCAGCACAATTTGTTGGCCCGGCTTCAGCCCCTCGAGCACTTCGATATGAGTCGGAGACTCGATGCCGGTTCGAACCGGTATGAAGTGAACACGGCCTTCCTCGATCACGGCAACCATCGTGCGCCCGTTACGCTGCGTCACCGCGTCGTATGGAACACGCATCGCATTGTTGCTCGAGGCGGTACGGATCTGGGCATCGACTTGCTGCCCGTAGCGCAGCGGTGGCGCGTCCGGACCAAGGCTGATGTAGACGCTCACGGTATTGGCCATACCGGTATCGCGACTGGCCGCCGGCGCAATACGAACGATCTCTTCGTTCCACTGATGCTCCGGAAACGCATCGCTCGTCAGGGTAACCGATTGTCCGACGCTCAGGCGCGAGCTGTCCTCGGCGGCGACGCGTACCTCGACTTCCCGCTGCTCCATGTCCACGATGGTAAACAACGGACCGGGCGGCTCGGCCCATAAGCCTTCGACGGCATACGACACCGTTACCGTTCCGTCAAACGGCGCGGTAACATTTACGCGCTCGGACGACAATCGCGCCGCGTTAACCTCTTCTTGGGCGACCCGTTGTTTGGCCCGCGAGGCATGTACCGCCGCTTCGGCATCTTCCGCCATTTGTCGAGACACGGCGCCCATCTGCAAGGCGCGCACCAAACGGTCCAAGGTTCGCTCGGTCAAAGCGACTTCGCGCTTGGCGCTCTCCAACTGAGCCTCCGCTCGTTGCAGTCCGATGATCGCGGTGCGGTCATCCAAGGTCGCGAGTACGTCGCCACGGGTGACTGTGTCGCCCTCCTTTGCGGTGACCTTGGTGATCTGACCGGGAAACGCAGTCGTCAAGTTGACTTTGCGCTTGCTTTCGACCCGACCCGGCGCGCTGATGGCCTCGAAAATCGGACCCGACTCAACCGTCACAACGTCGACCGGAACGTGCTCGCCAAAGTGATGCCATGTCGAAGCGACCACTGCAAAAACGCCCGCGGCAACCAAAGCATAAATGATCTTGCGATCAGACCCCGACGCGCGAGTCTCCGCCGGTCGAGACGCCGGCAATGCGGCCGGCTGCTGCTTGCCTTCGAGCAAATCCGCCAAGCTGGGCTTTTTGGCAGCAGGCGTCGGTTGCGGCGCGATTTTGCCGGGGTGACCCAACTTCCCAATCGAATCCTGAAGTCCCACAGCAGGCTTGGCCACTGTCGCGGAAGCCGCCGCACCGGGCTTGGGCAAACTCGCCGGCTTTGCGGTCGCCGGGGGTACGACGCGCAAGTTCGGTCGAGTGCCGCCCGGAGGACGCGTCCTAATGACCGTCTTGAGTCGGTCACCCAAATTGCCTTCGACGGGTTTCACGACCACGTCATCAGCGCCCGCATTGCGAAAGCCCTGCAGATTGGCCGGATCGCCGTTGGCCGTGATGGCCACAATGGGAATCGCCCGCTTGTCCGGTTGGCCGGCCGAACGAACGGTGGTGATCAGGCTCTCGCAGTCCAAGCCGCCGAGGGCGACGATTTGACTGGCCAGTAACACGTCATATTTCTTTTCCATCAGTGCATCGAGCGCTTCCTCAGGCGAGGAAAAGTGATCCACCTCATGCCCGGATTCGCCCAACATTTCCCGGATGGCGTGGCTGGACGTGCAGCTGTCCTCAAGAAAGCACACTTTGAGGTTCTTCGGCACCACCACAGGCGGCGGGACCGCCGGCGCGGCGGACGTCCGCGCGGGACGAGTGACCGCTTTGCCGCGATTCTCGATGGTGGCGCGCAGTCGCTCGCCAAGATCGCCTTTGACGGGTTTGGTCATTACGTCATTCGCCCCGGCCGCGCGGAATGCATTCAAATTTTCTGCGGACGTATCCGTCGTCAGTACCGCAATCGGCTTTTTCGCTTTGCCCGGTTTCTTCGAGATGCGGATCTCCTTGATCAGTCCCTCGGTATCCATCCCGCCCAAAGTCGGGATCTGGCTGGCAAGCAAAATGTCATAGTCCTTCTCGAGGAACGCATCCAGCGCTTCCTCGATGGTCGAGAAATGATCGACCTCATGCCCGGCCTCGCCCAACATTTCACGGATGGCATGGCTGGACGTGCAGCTGTCCTCTAGGAAACAGACCTTGAGATTCTTCGGCGCCGGCGTGGGCGCTGTAAACGGCAACGCTTCGGTTTTGGCCGTGATTGTCTGTTGGATACGCTCGTTTAAAGCTTTGCCTTCGATCGGCTTGACGACGACATCATTCGCACCGGCCTTGAAAAACGTGTCCAGGTTGGCTGACTCGGCGTTTGCAGTGATGACCACGATGGGAAGTTGCCGCTTCGCCGGCTGTTTCGAGCCGCGAATGGTTTTCACCAAACCCTCGCAATCCATGCCGCCCAGGGCCACGATCTGACTGGACAGCAACAAGTCGTAATCCTTTTCCATGATCGCATCGAGCGCTTCCTCGGCGGAATTGAAGTGATCCACCTCATGACCTTCATTGCCGAGCATTTCGCGAATCGCGTGGCTGGACGTGCAACTGTCTTCCAAAAAGCAGATGCGGAAATTGCGTCGGGGCCGCGGAGTCAAGTCATGGGCCGGAACCGTTTGCACGACTTCGCGGATGCGCCCGTTGAGTTCCTTGCCCTCGATGGGCTTGACCACCACGTCGCTCGCGCCGGCCATGTAGAACGCTTCGAGATTGCTCGGATCGGAATTGGCGGTTATCACCACGATGGGCAGGGTGCGGGCCGCTGGATTGGATGAATTGCGCAAAGTGCGCACCAAACCCTCGCAATCCATGCCGCCCAGGGCCACGATCTGACTGGCCAGCAGCACGTCATAGCCCTTTTCCAGAACCGCATCGAGCGCTTCCTCGGCGGAGGAGAAATGGTCCACTTCGTGCCCTGCTTCACCCAGCATTTCGCGAATCGCGTGACTCGACGTGCAGCTGTCTTCCAGGAAACAGATTGAAAGCGATTTCTTCACTCCGCGCACCGGCATGCGCTGAACGGTGACGACGGTGAGAATCTGGTCGTTAAGCTTCTTGCCGTCCACCGGCTTGACGATCACCTCATTTGCACCTGCGGCGATGAAGGACTGCACGTTTGCGCGGTCGCCTTTGGCCGTCAGCACGATGATCGGCAAATTTCGCTTAATGGCCTGTGCCGCGTTGCGGACAGCTTTAATAAGCGCGTGACAATCCATTCCGCCGACGGCTTCGACTTCGCTCGCCAGCAACAAGTCGTATTCCTTTTCCTTCAGAGCATCCAGTGCTTCTTCGGCCAGGGAAAAATGATCGACTTCGTGACCGGACTCGCCGAGCATTTCGCGAATGGCGTGACTGGAGGTGCAGCTGTCTTCGAGAAAACACACTTTTAACGTCTTAGTCACTCGCTTACGCGGCGTCTTGTCCGCGGCGGTTTCCCGCGCCGTGGAAATCAGGTTGCGCACGCGCTCGTAGACTTTGTTCTTTTCGGCCGGCGAGAGCCGGACGTCGTCGCTTCCGCTCGGCGATCTGACTGCGGCCGCCGCAGCCTTCTGTGGTGTGCGAGTCGCCACACCGGCGCCGGTCAATTCGGGCGTGCGCGCCGGCGCGGGCTTAGCGCCGGCCAGCGTCGGCGGCATCGTGCGCCATTTTACCGGTGACACGTAACCTTGCTTTGGCCCATTGCCCGCCGCTGGCTGCCGCGGATTAGGCCGGGCGGTGGGCGCAACACGCGCGGCAGGTGTCGCCGCGGACATTGAATTGGCGGGAACTGCGGGCGGCACCGGCGCAGACGTCTTTGCGGCGGGTGAAGCCGGTTGACCGAGGTTTCGCAGGGCATCCGAGATCGCTTTTTCGCGATCAGTTGCCGCCGGCGGCGGCGCCGCAAACGTCACGTTCTCTGCCGGAGTATCATCAGCCGTTTTCGCCAGCCGTTGCAGAATCTTGTCGCCCCAGCGCTCCAATAACCCCCGCTTTTCACCTGACAGCGAATCGTCACCCGAACCTTGGGCCAAATTTTGTTTTTGCTTCATGGCAATTACCACATTGTCATATTGCCGTGCGGGACCGACTCTACTGTGCTCATTTCCAAGCGCGTATTCTTCCCGCGCATGTGTATCGCTTGGACCTTCACTAAATTTGCTCTCGGCGCCGACGACCTTGCCGGCCGGCTGGACACCGCGGCTGGCCAATCGTCGCACCCGTTGACTCAAATCCACCAAATCGATCGGGTCGGCGACAACCTCGTCAACGCCCAGCGCCATAATTTTAGCCGCGTGGGCTATTTGCCGCGCGCCGATCACCGCCACGACAGGCAGTCTGCTCACCACGGGGTGACCGCAACCGCGAATCAACCCAATGAGCTCTGGACCACCCATGCCCCGCGCTGGCGAGGCAAAGTTCACTAGGGCGAGATCATAGTTCCCGCGCAAAATCGCGTTAAGCGCGTCGTCCGTTACACTGAACGCATCGACACGAAAACCCAGGCGTTCCAAACTCGCACGATCGCTGCCCGAAGAATGTACGACGTCCTCGATCAGGCACAAACGGGGTGATTCGGCGCCGCCCTTCTCCTCGCCATCGCTAACGTCTGATAACGAGTCAAAGTTCATGCTGCGCTCCACCGGCCGTGCTTCTGTGCTCGATTCGCCACGCAAGCGGCAACAATAACTGCGCCCGCGAGCGGGACACGCCGTGACTCAATCAGGGTACCCATCGCGCCACCAACCCTCTCATGCTCGCGCTCTCTTCGTTCTTGGACACAACCTTAAAATCGCAGAGCGCTAATTTGCCGACAAATCAGGCGCTTCGGGTTGGTTATCGGTCGTCTCCTGACCGCCTTGAGCACATAAACCATGGGGGTTTAGCGGTTCTCGTATTATACCTGACGGTTTTTCGGCCCCGCGACTACATATTTTTCTTATAGTTAGTAGTAGTAAACCGAGATAAGGCCTCGCGAATGGCACCGACGTCGTGCCTCACCGACTCCTTCACCTTGGTCTTTAAATGGCCAATTTTAGTTCCGATGGCGATCGAACTGCGCTTGGAATCCGGCGCCGGGCGCGCTGCTCACACGCTATGTCTGATCAAGGATGGTCGCGCCGAGAAGGCCCGCTCTCGCGCTCGACACCAGTTGCCATCAAGGACACTAGTCGATTGATTATGATACTAAACTTATATAGAAAGGAGTCGATTACTAACGGTAACGCCGGCGAGAAATTTTTCGTCCTGCGTCGTGACAACAAAAAGACGAGGAAGGAACGTGGCGCACACGTGGGCACCCCTAGGGTTAACCATACCCTCCCAGACGTTCACCAAAGGACAGAGTTTCGATGCCCAACCGAAAAAGGTTGAAGCATGGATTGCTGCGCTTCCCCGCGCCCATGTCGGGGAGACCAGCCGACTGGTCTATAGCGCATTGAATGAGATCAACCGAACGGATCTGCCGCCGGACCAGCGTTTCGCCGTATTAGAGCTTCTATTTGAACCGTTGGATTACGTGGTCAAATCCCTGCGCAAGCACTTTCTTGGCAGCCCGTTCCCGCTGTCGCAAAAGAGCGCGAAAGTCGCCGCACTGGTTCGCGAGCTTTCGGCCGAGTACGCGAGCGGCTATAAGATCATCGTCGAAACACTGCTTTCCAGCCGCTCCCATTCCCCCGACAACCGCCTGATGGCGCGGTCCTTGTACCGCGCCGTAGAATATTTGAGTCTGCTGGCATTCAACTGCTACCAAACCTACTCGCCCCATTCCACAGGAACATGGCTCGACATCCACAAACTCTATGGCTTCGCACGCGCCGCGAACATACACCGCACGTCGCTGTCCGATCTGCAGCATATGTTTCTGCAACCGGACAACCTCGATGATCTTTACAAACAACAGCTGCTGTTGGCGCTCGTTAATCCATATCAACTGTCACAAGATGACGTCGATGCCATACGCGCATGTCTGAGTTTTTGGTCGGGTTATGCCGTGTTGACCCAATCCGACGGCAATCACGAGTCGGCTGGCCTTTTCGCCGTCAATTTGGCCATGGACGGTCCACCCGCCTACTACGCCCACTACACCGGCCAACACGGTGACTGCCTAGTTTTGGATACGACTGAACTGGCGACTTACGTGAGACAACTCGTACGCCATGGCGGCGCCGAGCACATCACCATAGCCACCGGCGACAGCGCCCGCCGTCTGTCCAAAGACACCGTCAAGCGCATGCTGCTATCTTGGGGATCGCTGTCCAAGCGCACATTCAGACGCCGCGGCACCCGCGCCCAAACCAGCGTCATCATCGGACTGAGCGCGATTCACGACGCCTTGCGCGGACTCGGGGCCAAGCGCGGCCGCGGCTCCCGCGCCGAACCGCTTTCCGTGGACTTATCGTCGACGTTTACTTCGCAAGCCATCGTCGGCGCGGACGGCAGCGGCGCCTATCCCGAGATCTGGGATTTCACTGCCGCATCGCAGACCGAACTGCGCCATGAGAAAGATGGCTCGTTCAGCCGCGTTCAAAAACGCCAGGAATTGAATCGCGTGACACCCTCTAGCGTTGACATCCAGACCTTCAATGTCACGAACGAGAGCGCAGGCGGCTATTGCCTGCTGTGGAAGCAGAAACTCTCCGGCAATCTCAAAGTCGGCGAACTGCTGTACATGCGCGGGTCCGACGACGATCGTGAGGCCTACAACATCTGCGTCGTGCGTTGGATGAAGAACATCGGCGACATGATGGTAATGGGCGTTGAAATTCTCGCCGCGGGCGCCGAGTCCGTGGCTGTGAGACTCGTCGACGCAAGCGAACAACGTAGCACCACCTACACACGCGGCCTTATACTGCCGGCTGTGGACGCGCTGCAACGACCGGCCACTTTGGTCACGTCGACAATGTTCCGCAGCGGCGATGCCGTCGTGTTGAAGTCAGCAGCCGGAGAACGAACCGCCAAACTTGAGGGCATGTCCCAGTTGACCGCCACCTTTAAGCAGTTCCGCTTTGTATGCGAACACGAAACGACGGCCGCTGAATCAAAGAGTTTTGAATCCATTTGGTCATCGATCTGACCGACGGGTATAGTCGCTGGGCCCAAGGAGTCTAGGGGCACGACCCCTCGACAGGAAAAGGTAAGACAAGGCAGTCGACCGTGAAACGAAAAACTAGTTGGCAAGATTTTCTCGACAATTCGTACCTCTTCGCCGGCAACGCCGGATTTATCGAAGACATCTACGCTGCGTATCTACACAATCCTGATGACGTCGGCGAAGAGTGGCGCGGCTTTTTCGACAGCCTGCCGGCTGCGAAAGGCAATGGCAGCGCGAAGGACGTCGATCACGACGCCATCCGCAACGCGTTCGTTCAACAATCCAAACTTGCGCGCCAGTTGCGACAGCAGGACTTCTCCCAAGTTATCGCCTCGGTCGAAACCAAACAGGTTGCCATTCTCCAGATCATCAACGCGTATCGCTTCCGCGGCCATCAAGACGCCAATATCGATCCTCTTGGATTGAATCCTAATCCACCGCTACCCGACTTGCAGGCCCAGTACCACGGGCTGAGCGAGTCTGACATGGATGTGATTTTCAACGTCGGATCCCTAGTCGGGCCGGAACACGCCACGCTGCGCGAGATTCTGTCTCACCTTCAGGAGACTTACTGCGAGCACATCGGCGCCGAGTACATGCACATCACCAGCACGTCGCAAAAGCGCTGGCTCCAGGAACGCCTCGAAGGTCCGCGCAGCAAACTGACCCTAACCCCTGAGCGCAAGCGCGAAGTTTTAGCGCGCCTCGCGGCGGCCGAGGGGTTGGAGAAGTACCTGCACACCAAGTATGTGGGACAAAAGCGTTTCTCCGTCGAGGGCGCCGAGTCTGTTATTCCCCTCCTCGACTGCCTGATTCAGCGCGCAGGCGTGAACGGCGTCGAGGAAGTCGTTCTCGGCATGGCGCATCGCGGACGTCTGAATGTTTTGATCAATGTGCTTGGCAAATCGCCCGCGGTGCTCTTTCAAGAATTTGAAGGCTACTTCGACCCAAGCACGAACGAGGGTTCCGGCGACGTAAAGTACCATCAAGGCTTTTCATCGGACATTCAAACCGCCGGCAATACCGTGCATTTGGCTCTGTCCTTTAACCCGTCCCATCTGGAAATCATCAGCCCCGTAGTGGAAGGGTCCGTTCGCGCGCGTCAGCAGCGCCGAAACGACGGCGAGGGTAGAAAGGTGCTCCCGATATTGATCCATGGCGACGCCGCTTTCGCCGGTCAGGGCGTGGTCATGGAGTCCTTCAATATGTCCCAAGCGCGCGGCTACAAGACCGGCGGCTCGGTGCATGTCATCATCAATAACCAAATCGGGTTCACTACCAGCAATCCGCTGGACGCGCGCTCGACACCGTACTGCACAGAGGTCGCCCGCATGGTTCAGGCGCCCATTATCCACGTCAATGGCGACGATCCGGAAGCCGTTTTGTTCGCGACGGAACTCGCCTTCGATTTCCGCAGTCAGTTTCGCCGCGACGTCGTCATCGACTTGGTTTGCTACCGCCGCCACGGTCACAGCGAGGCCGATGAGCCCGCCGCAACCCAACCCATGATGTACCAAAAAATCCGCCGTCACGACTCCGTCACCAAGATCTATGCAGAGCGTTTGGTCAGTCAGGGCGTTATTGGTGCCGAGGAAATTCAGCGCATCGAAACGGCGTACCGCGAAGCGCTCGATCAGGGCATCACCGTGGCTCCTCAGGTCAAGAAAGAGGCCAATCCAAAAATGGTCGATTGGTCGGTCTACCGCAAGACCGCCTGGGACTACCCGGTGAAGACGACCATTTCGCGCGAAGTCATCGCCGATTTGACCGCTGCCTTCACCGCCATACCCGACGGCTTCCGGCTGCATCCGCGGGTGGCCAAAATCATCGAAGAGCGGCAAGCGATGGCCAACGGCGAGTTGGGCCTCGACTGGGGATTCGCCGAGACACTTGCCCACGCCACGCTGTTGCGCGACGGCTTTTCCGTCCGCATTTCGGGCCAGGACAGCGGTCGCGGCACGTTTTTCCATCGTCACGCGGTACTGCACGATCAAAATTCGGGCGAGCCGTTCACTCCGTTGCAGACGCTCGCCCAAGAGAATACCTACTTCATCGTGATCGATTCGCTGCTCTCCGAAGAGGCCGTGCTTGGCTTCGAGTACGGCTACAGCGCGACCGATCCGCGCTGCTTGACCATATGGGAAGCGCAATTCGGCGATTTCGCCAACGGCGCCCAGGTGGTCATCGATCAATTCATCTGCTCAGGCGAATCGAAATGGAGCCGCTTGAGCGGTTTGGTCATGTTCTTGCCCCACGGCTTCGATGGCCAGGGACCGGAACACTCCTCGGCGCGGCTCGAACGCTACCTGCAATTGTGCGCCGAAGAAAACATTCAGGTCGTTGTGCCCAGCGTTCCGGCGCAGATGTTTCACGTTTTACGCCGGCAGATGCTGCGCCCGTACCGCAAACCGCTGATCATCATGACGCCCAAAAGCTTGCTGCGTCATCGCGACTCCACTTCGCAGCTTAGCGATATCAGCGACGGCGGCTTTCAGTGCGTTTTCGACGATAACGAAGTCGCCGATCCCATGAGCGTAACCCGGGTTGTCTTGTGCTGCGGCAAGGTGTACTTCGACCTGATCCAAGAGCGAAAACGTCTCGAGAGCCATGACACGGCCATCGTCCGGGTTGAGCAGCTGTATCCGTTCCCGGAGACTCTGCTGACGGAAGTGCTCAAGCGCTACTCACACGCGAAGAAGATTGTGTGGTGCCAGGAGGAACCCAACAATCAGGGCGCCTGGCAGTTTATGCACCCGTACCTGGCCAAACTCGCATCGTCCAGGCAAAAGGTGCTTTATGCCGGCCGCCCGGCCGCAGCGTCGCCCGCGGTGGGCTACTTGAAGAAGCACCTCGAACAGCAACGACAACTTGTGGAAGACGCCTTCAGTATTTAGATCTATTGGACTATTGTTGGTCAGGGAGAGAGCAACTATGTTAATCGACGTCAAAGTCCCGGTGTTTTCCGAATCCATCAGCGAGGGTACGCTGTTGAAGTGGCGAAAAAACCAAGGGGACTTCGTGCGCCGCGGCGAAGTTCTGGTCGAGATCGAGACCGACAAAGTCGTGCTGGAAATCAATGCGCCGGAAAACGGCGTTCTAACGGAAGTGAAATGTACCGACGGCACGACCGTGACCAGCGAGCAGGCGCTCGCCGTGATTGACACCGAGGCCAAGGCAAGCATGCAGTCGACTCGCGCGCCCACTAAGGGAGCTGCGGCGCCAACACCTAGCGCCGAGCCCGCCAAACTCAGCCCCGCCGTGCGCAAGATCCTTGGCGAAAACGCGATCGAGGCGGAACGCGTGCCCGCGACGGGCAAAGCCGGCCGCATCACAAAGGCCGACGTCGTCGCCTACCTGGAAAAGGTCGAGCCGGCGGTGCAAGCCGCGACGCCGCAAGAAATAAGTACGGGCAACGGACGTCCCGAGAAACGCGCACCCATGACTCGCTTGCGGGCTCGAATCGCCGAACGCCTTAAAGACGCCCAGAACACCGCGGCCATTTTGACGACCTTTAACGAGGTCAACATGAAACCGGTGATGGATCTTCGCGCGCGTTACAAGGAACAGTTCGAGCGCGAACACGGGGTCAAGCTCGGATTCATGTCCTTTTTCACCAAGGCCTGCGTCGAAGCCTTGAAAAAATACCCCGTCGTCAATGCCTCCGTCGATGGCACCGACATCATCTATCATGGCTACTACGACATCAGCATCGCGGTCAGTTCTCCGCGCGGTCTCGTTGTGCCCGTCGTGCGCGATGCCGATGCGCTCAGTCTGGCGGAGATCGAAAAACAGATCGCCGAATACGGCACCAAGGCGCGCGACGGCAAACTGACCATCGAGGACCTGAGCGGCGGCACGTTCACCATCAGCAACGGCGGTGTTTTCGGC